>JANQOT010000139.1 GCA_028285655.1 Gammaproteobacteria bacterium | reverse complement strand
ATCCGGCCTTGGCTTGATACTGGCTGGCGAAAACAAACTTAAACTGAATATTTCAGAGTTAGAAGATACCAACCCTGCGTGTACACAGGTTTACCAGATAAACGTTCGCCCGTTAAATCGGGAACAAACCGGAAACTACATTAACCACCGCCTGAATACAGCTGGCATGGAAAATGAAATATTGTTGGATGACGCGCAGATCGATGGAATCTTTACTGCTTCCGGCGGCAATATCCAACTGATTCATCAAAGATCCATAGATACGTTACGAGCACAGTTTGAAGAAGAAAACTCTTTTGAAACTGCATTGGATCAAAACATTACTATTCGTAAACCCTACCCGCGTGTTCCCATAGTATTGATTACGGTTATCGCATTACTCGCTTTCGGTCTTTATATGAATTACCGCCAGAATATCGAAAAAGAAAAACAGGTTGCCATTTCGATACCGAAACAAGATGAATTGGGAAATGAAAAAGCGCTTTCTCCGCTAGCGCAGGAAGCAAGTTCCGATTCCGCCAACAAAACCCCGTCACTACCGTTACCAAATTTACGCACAGACATTGTAAATGACGTTATAGAAAGTAAAGAAAAACCAGTCGCAGCCGAAGCCCAAGAAATGGATGTCGGTTCTGCGAAAAAACCTGATGAAGAACTTAGACAGGTCGCCGACAAACCCGATACCTTGGAAAATAAAGCTCCGCAGCCCATAGCTCCTGAGTCGACAGAAAAATCAGCGACTATCACCGACTCTGCACAAACGCAGCCCAAAGCCGATGCTACCTTCGGTGAAGATTGGCTAATAGGATTAGACAGCTCCAGCTATACATTACAAGTCGTAGCCACCAAGGAATTGGCCCAACTGGAAAAACTCATTCAAAAGGAAAAACTGTCAAAAGAATATGCACATTTTTCCAAATTAGTTAAAAACACGAAATACCATGTATTGGTTGTCGGTAATTATAAAACGCGCGATGAAGCGATAAATTCGGCAAAAAAACTTCCTGAAAATTTAAGAAAAAACAATCCCTGGCCAGTCAAACTTGATAGTGTGCAGCAACACTTAAAGTAATATTCAAAATTTAATTCTTGTAGTAATACGTTGCTTTAGTCACTTTGACGAATCTATACTGCTTACGTCGAGGACGGCTTGTTTACAATGCCAAGACTGGCTTTAGCACCGTAACAAATAATTATTACAGGCAAAATGTTCGCCAATGGCAGGAAAGATTCCACAACCTTTTATTGACCAGGTTATCAACCAAACTGATATTGTTGATTTAATAGATGGTTATGTAGAGTTAAAACAAAAGGGACGCGAATATACTGCCTGCTGTCCTTTTCATAGCGAAAAAACTCCCTCTTTTACAGTAAGTCCGGATAAACAGTTTTATCACTGCTTTGGCTGCGGCGCTCACGGTACTGCTATCAGCTTTTTAATGGAGCATGAAGGTTTACAGTTTGTTGAGGCTATAGAAGTGCTGGCCACGAAACTTGGTTTGCAGGTACCGCAGGAAGCGGGATTTTCCAAACCCGACGACAATCAAAACCAGTTTCACGCACTCGATCTGGCGAATCAGTATTACCGGCGGCAGTTACGCAATAACAAGTCTGCAGTTCAATATCTGAAACAGCGCGGCATTACCGGACAGATTGCCGACGTATTCGATATTGGTTATGCACCGGAAGGATTCGATAATCTAAAAAAAGAGTTTTCCGACCGTATTGATATAAAAACATTAGAGCAAGTCGGCTTATTGGCAAAAAAAGAAGAGGATCGAAGCTACGATCGATTTCGCGGTCGTATTATGTTCCCTATAAAAGATACGCGTGGACGTGTCATCGCCTTTGGCGGCCGGGCACTCGGCGATGCCATGCCAAAGTATATCAATAGCCCGGAAACACCTTTGTTTCACAAAAGTAATAGCTTGTATGGTTTGTATGAAGCACGACAAACACGCGGCAAGATATCGCAGCTTATTATCGTGGAAGGTTATATGGATGTCGTCGCCTTGGCACAACACGAAATCAAAAATAGCGTCGCGACACTAGGCACAGCAACAAATAGCCAGCATGTTCGCAATTTGTTGCGCTACAGCTCGGATCTGGTATTTTGCTTCGATGGAGACCGTGCGGGAAATGCGGCGGCGTGGAAAGCATTGGAGCAAATGTTGCCCGAATACAAGGATGGCATTGATATCCGATTTGCTTTTATGCCACCCGGAGAGGATCCGGATTCTTTAATACGCGATTCCGGCAAAAATACTTTCCTGCAACATATTCAGCAGTCATTGTCCTTATCGGAGTATTTCTTTAAAAAATTAACCACCGATATCGATACTTCTACCCCGGATGGACTTGCTAAGCTGGCCAACTCGGCCAAACCTCTATTGGCCAAATTACCCGCCTGCGTGTTTAAAGATCTGATGCTGAAAGAGCTGAATCAGCGTGTGGGTACCACGGTATCGCAACCATCGACGTTGCAGTCTGGGTCAGGCAGCCGATCTGCGCGTTCGAGCTCCTCCAGAACCCCGAAATACACCAAAACACGGTTGGCGATAGCACTGTTGTTACGTGAACCCCAACTGGCTAAATTTGCCCTTCCGATTGAGGATTTAACCCGACTAAACCCCGTCCCCGGTATTCCCTTGCTGATTCAAATGCTTGATATTATTGAAAATAATTCTGAGATAAGCTCAGTTGTGCTGCTTGAACGGTTTCGTGGCAAAGAAGCCTATCCGCACTTACAGAAATTGCTGGAGTGGGACCCACCCGATATGGCCAATCGTGAAGCATCGTTTCGAGGCACCATGAACCGGCTGAAAGATGACGTACGTCGCGCCGGTCTGGATGCAATGGTCTCAAAAGACCTTTGATCGTGCCGATTTCAACCATATTGCCTATTTTTTGGAACTAACATCCCTTTAGACGGGTATATTTTTGACACCATTATGAATATTATGGTGGGTTAGTCTAGATATTAATGCCTGCAGGATACGCCATGGAACCCGAGCAAAACGCCGAACAACAGAATCAAGAATACAGCCTGAAAGACCTGATCGCCAAAGGCAAGGAGCAGGGCTATCTCACCTATGCAGAGGTGAATGACCATCTGCCCGACTCAATCGTTGATCCCGAGCAAATCGAAGACGTCATCAGCATGATTAACGACATGGGCATTGTGGTTCACGAACAGGCACCCGACGAACAGTCCCTGCTGCTATCGGAAACCGCTGCATCCGTAGAAGACATCGCGGAAGAAGCCGCAGCGGCACTTGCTTCGGTCGACAGTGAATTTGGACGCACAACTGATCCGGTGCGCATGTATATGCGCGAAATGGGTACGGTTAACTTACTTACTCGGGAAGGCGAAATAAAAATTGCCAAGCGTATCGAAGAAGGTTTGTCGCAAGTGTTATTTGCCATCGGCCATTATCCGCGTTCGATAGAAACCTTATTGCAGCTTTATATAAAAGTCGAAGCGGAAGAGATGCGACTCACTGATTTAATCTCCGGCTTTATCGATCCGGATGCCGAAGAAGAGGAAATTCCCTCGCCTGCAATCGTCAGCCAGGAAGCCAGCAATAAATCTGAAGGTGAAAATTCTTCGGACGATGATGAAGAGGAAGAAGAAATCGATACCGGCCCCGATCCGGAAGAAGCGAAAGAGCATTTCGAAATGCTTGCAAAGTTGTACAAAACTTCGCAATCGGCTGCCGCGCAACGAAGCGGGAAAAAGACTCTGGCTACACGTGAAGAACTCGCCGAATATTTTATGCGTTTAAAACTAACGCAAAAAGTTATCGATGTATTAGCAGCCACTTTACGTTCGACCGTGGAAAGAATTCGTAACCACGAACGTTTGATTATGGCCTTGTGTGTAGATTACTCAGGAATACCGAAGAAACAGTTTATCGAGTCTTTTTCAGAAAACGAGACCAATACAACCTGGATAGACGAGCTTTGCAAAAGCAAGGCGAGTTACACCGAAACTTTGGCTGAAGTAAAAGAAGAAATTGTAAAAGAACAAGAAAAACTCGCTACCATCGAAAAAGAATCCAAAATCTCCATTGGTGATATAAAAGATATAAACCGCCGCATGTCAATTGGCGAGGCCAAAGCACGCCGAGCGAAAAAAGAAATGGTAGAAGCAAACCTGCGCCTGGTAATTTCTATTGCAAAGAAATATACCAATCGAGGTTTGCAGTTCCTGGATCTAATTCAGGAAGGCAACATCGGTCTTATGAAAGCGGTAGATAAATTCGAGTATCGCCGTGGATATAAATTTTCCACTTATGCGACCTGGTGGATTCGGCAGGCCATTACCCGCTCTATTGCAGACCAGGCCAGAACCATTCGAATTCCGGTGCATATGATTGAAACCATTAATAAACTCAATCGCATTTCCCGGCAAATGCTGCAAGAGATGGGGCGTGAAGCAACACCGGAAGAACTTGCAGAACGAATGGATATGCCTGAGGACAAGGTACGTAAAGTTCTTAAAATCGCCAAAGAACCAATTTCTATGGAAACTCCGATCGGCGACGACGAAGACTCACATCTGGGTGATTTTATCGAAGACGCTAATATCGAGTCTCCGGTAGAAGCTGCTGCGGGCGTAGGGCTTAGTGAGGCCACTCGCGAAATTCTTGCTTCGCTGACACCGCGAGAAGCAAAAGTTTTGCGTATGCGTTTCGGCATTGACATGAATACCGACCATACTTTGGAAGAAGTCGGCAAACAGTTTGATGTAACCCGTGAGCGTATTCGCCAGATTGAGGCCAAGGCTTTGCGCAAGTTACGTCACCCCACACGATCCGAACAATTACGCAGCTTTCTCGAAATAGAGTAACTGGTTTAAAGCAATTTATGCTTCTATCGACTGCCGGAATTTGAACGCTCTCAAGGTTTGCGGCCATAGCTTGTAAACCCGGCCACTGGATATTATTACTGGTTGTTG
Organism: Gammaproteobacteria bacterium; assembly: GCA_028285655.1. Lineage (GTDB taxonomy): Bacteria > Pseudomonadota > Gammaproteobacteria > UBA4575 > UBA4575 > JANQOT01. The sequence goes on along the minus strand of JANQOT010000139.1, from coordinate 2,655 downwards.
AAAATTATTATCCCCTTGATTTTCCAAGAAATCTAAGCAGCATATAATAATGGACACTACCATATTAGGTATCTCTGCGTATTATCACGATAGCGCAGCAGCACTATTGTGCAACGGAGAAATTATTGCGGCTGCACAAGAGGAACGTTTTTCGCGCAAAAAACACGACGCCAGATTTCCTAAAAACGCGATTCAGTATTGCCTCGACGAAGCGGGCATATCCATGTCCGATGTAACCGAAGTCGTGTTTTACGATAAACCTCTGGTCAAGTTCGAACGCCTGCTGGAAACCTACCTTTCATATGCACCCAGAGGGATTCGTTCTTTTATTGCGGCAATGCCTATCTGGCTGAAAGAAAAACTTTATTTAAAAACCACACTAAAGACCGAACTCGCTGCACTGGGAAATTTAAAAAAGACCGAACTGCCGGTTTTATTATTTACCGAACACCACCAGTCACACGCCGCATCAGCGTTTTTCCCCAGCCCGTTTGAAAAAGCTGCCGTAATGTGTCTGGATGGAGTCGGTGAATGGTCGACCACAACAGTTTGGCTGGGAGACGGTGGTTCACTGCAGGCACAATGGGAAATTGATTTTCCGCATTCGCTGGGGCTGCTGTATTCGGCGTTTACTTATTACACCGGTTTTAAGGTAAATTCCGGCGAGTATAAGTTAATGGGTCTGGCACCTTATGGTGAACCCAAGTACTACGATCTGATTCTGGAGCATCTGCTTGATCTGAAAGAAGACGGTACCTTCCGGTTGAATATGGAGTATTTCAACTATTGCACCGGATTGACGATGACCAACAAAAAGTTCGATCAGCTTTTTGGTGCTCCGCCGCGAAAACCGGAAAGCGAGATTACTCAGCGTGAGATGGACCTGGCAGCGTCTATTCAGAACGTTACAGAAGAGGTTGTTTTACGCCTGGCCAAAACCGTACGTAAAGAAACCGGTTGCAAGTATTTGTGTCTGGCCGGCGGTGTCGCGCTGAACTGCGTCTCCAACGGGGAACTGCTTCGCGCCGGCGTGTTTGACGATATCTGGGTACAACCCGCGGCAGGAGATGCCGGCGGTGCACTAGGAGCGGCCATGGCGACATGGTACGACCGACACCAGGGCCAGCGTAAAGTTAACGGCGCCGACAGTATGAAAGGTTCTTATCTTGGGCCACGTTTCAAGCGAGACGAAATACGTGCACAACTGGATAGCAGTAATGCCGTTTACCGCGAGATTGAAGACAATGAGCTGATGCCGCAACTGGCGGAAATTTTAGACGACGAAAAAGTGGTCGGCTGGTTTCAGGGTCGTATGGAATTCGGGCCACGCGCACTTGGTGGCCGTTCGATCATCGGCGATCCCCGTTCCAGGAAAATGCAGTCGTTAATGAATCTTAAAATTAAATACCGCGAGTCGTTTCGTCCATTTGCACCGTCCGTACTCAACGAAGATGTCAGCAAGTATTTTGTGCAGGACCGCCCCAGCCCGTATATGCTAATGGTCGCGCCGGTACAGGATAATATAAAAATTCCGATGAGCGATGAACAGAATAAATTGTTTGGCATTGAAAAACTGCACATACCACGTTCAGAACTGCCCGCAGTCACCCATGTCGATTATTCGGCGCGCATCCAGACGATCCATGCGGAGACCAACCCGCGCTACCACCAACTGATTTCTGCCTTTAAAGATCGCTCGGGTTGTAGTGTGGTGGTTAACACTTCTTTTAACGTTCGTGGCGAACCTATCGTGTGTACGCCGGAAGACGCCTATCGGTGTTTTATGCGTACCGAGATGGATTATCTTGTAGTCGAAAACTTTTTAATGAAAAAATCCGACCAGCCGGCACTTGAAAAAGACGAGTCCTGGATGGAAGAATTCGAACTGGATTAACGAGAACGCCAAGTGAGTACTATTCCAAAACTAACCCCTGCAGAGCTGCGCAAGTTCGGGCTGGTCACCGCTGCAATGGTGCTGGTGTTTTTTGAATTACTGATTCCGTGGATCTGGGATCTGGATTGGCCGATCTGGCCGTTGATCGTGGCGGGAATTTTAGTGCTGTTTGCGCTGATTGCACCGGCAGCGCTTGGGCCTTTCTATAAAGTCTGGATGAAGTTCGCGGAAATATTAGGCTGGATAAATACACGCATTATTCTCGGATTTATATTTTATGTATTCTTTTTACCGTTCGGACTAGTGATGCGACTGTTTAACGATCCGATGCGACGTAAACTGGACGACACACAGAACACGTATCGTGTAATTTCCAAATCGCCCAAAACAGAAAACCTGGAGAAACCATTCTAATGATAGATTTAATTAAAGATCTTTGGTTATTTATGGCAGAGCGTAAAAAGTTCTGGATGCTTCCGATTATTCTGGTTTTACTGGTACTGGGCGGCTTAATAGTACTGGCACAGGGTTCGGCGATCGCACCGTTTATTTACACCTTATTCTAGATATTTCGATAACACATTTATTGATTCCCATTGCGCAGGGTGGCCGCCGCCCTGGGTAAACATTTTACTGCCCACAAAATATATAATTATCGATGGCGATCCACTATAATTCGCTCGCTCCATTGCCGGGCCTGTAGCTCAGTTGGTTAGAGCAGAGGACTCATAATCCTTTGGTCGTAGGTTCGAGTCCTACCG
>JANQOT010000113.1 GCA_028285655.1 Gammaproteobacteria bacterium | reverse complement strand
TTGATCGATAATCCGGACAAGCTACATTACACCGCCGCCAGCCTGGCGGTGAACGCATTCGCCGAAGCGTTTCCATGTAAAGAATCGACCTGAGCACTGTTTGCGCTACGAAGAATCAGTTCCATGCAAAGAATCGACCTGAGCATTGCTTGGACTGAGAAGAATCAGTTCCGTGCAAAGAATCGACTTGAGCATTGCTTGGGCTAAGAAGAATCAGTTCCATGCAAGGGGTCGACTTGAACGCTATGAGTGTAACGTACAGACAGCGTTGGATATGAAACTGGTCTGAAAACTATTAGTGTTTAATAGACTCGGAAATTAAACTGGCATAGGCTTCTACTAACGCGGTTTCGGCTGCTGTAAACTTTTTCGATCGCTGCGTCATTGAAGAAAAATTGACAGTTCCCCATACCGCCCCGCCCACAAAAATGGGTACTCCGATATATGCCTCCAAAGCTCTGGCTGCGTACAAGGGGTGATCCACTAATCCCGGCTTTCCTTTAATTTCTGTAAGTGCGATGGTTTTGCCATTTTCGACTACGTCGCGGCAGTAGGTTTCGTCCAGATTCAGCACGTCACCAACTTTGAACTCGTCGACAACATCATCAATCGCGATCAGTTCGTAGTTGCTATCGTAAATTTTGCTGACGATTCCTACCTGCAAACCAAGCAGTTCCCTGCCTTCGCGTAATAAGTGAGAACATAGGTTTGTATCTAGCGAGCTGGAATTCATGGACTATCCCCCCAACCGGAATAAGCTGAATTATAAACATTTATTATCGCAATTTTCTATATTACAAAATTTTTTTTGTTAAATATTTTAACCACTCAACTGCGGCATCATTTCTTAATAATTAAACTTTGTTTTTTATTTTTTTTCGTAACTTTTTCATATCGACGACCGACTTAGCGATTAACTTTTCCAGAATACTGGAATCTATAACGACAGGCTTGTTGACGAACCAGCCTCCCTCGCGACCGCTTTTGTATTTGTAATGATATTTTCCGAATCCGGCAATGCTGTCGCTTTTTTTCTTCAACAACATTCACAAAAGCAACGACACTATTATTGCCGGGTTTGGTTTTAAGCTCGGTCATCAGGACAAGAATCAACTGCAACGATAATGAATATACCAGTTTATAGACAATTCCCGGTCAAAAGGTATTAGCCGACCGATTAGCAACACTGACTTTTTTCGCTTGTTTCGCCACTCTTTTGATATGCGAAAAATCCTGATAATTTGTTTAAGCTTTCTGCCACTTCATACCTTGCACGGGCATGATCTAAATACCTATTCAATTCAAATAGGCACTTACCAAAATCCTCCCGAACACCTTATTCACACAGCGGAACAGTTCGGTCCGGTACATCAGATCTGGTTCAACAAACTCACACGTATTACAGTGGGCGAATACTCACACAAATCGGAGGCGTTGAAGAACCTGCCACACATCAAACAGGCCGGTTTTCATGATGCATTCGTACGTAAAATAGGCTCCGCTCGCATTCACACCAAACACGACCATTTAGAAATACAAAAATTTAATTTACTAGCGGAAGAACTCGATGCCCGCTCGCTATATGTCAACGGAAAGATGTATTTAAAACAGGGCGATCATTTCATCAAGATCCCCTAAGAAAAAATCTTACACGTTTTAGTTTTCTTTAATTAATTTTATCGCCGCATCAGGTTTGCTGTTCATCAGCTTGTCGACATCTTGCAGATTGTCGGACCGCAGCCATTCTTCTGTTTCATTACTGTCGATAATGACGGGCATGCGGTGATGAATTTTTGCCATCTTTTTATTCGGATCAGTCGTGCATATCGACATAAACATTTCGCCGTCCGAGTTGATTTCAAAAATACCGCCCAGCAACATCGCCGATTTCCGGCCTTCTATTCGATAGCGGTCACGTTTACCGCGAGGCTGATTTTCATCCCACTCATAAAATGCGTTTACCGGCACCACGCAACGTCGCCGGCGTATCGATTGCCCCCAGACTTTGCTGTCCCAGATCGGCTGCCCTTTGGCGCTGACTCGACGCGAATTAAACAACCTCTTACCTTTGTCCCAGTCGCGCTTCCAGCCCCAGTTCATAAACGCTGCATCATAGCCCTCATTTTGATCGGCAAAACCGGTCAGCAAAGGCTTGTAATAGGGAAATAACTTTGCACTTAAATGAAAATCGTCGCGCGGATAAATCGGCAGTCCCACCTCCTCCATCAATTCCTGAATGGGAGGAAAATCAGATACATTCACACGTCCGCACATGTGAACCAATGTACTAGGAAAAATATTTTAAATGCGTAAGCCTTGTTTATAATCAATAAACGCAAACGTCAAATAAAATTGCAAGACGGACATTTAAAAGCAGATAACCTGATTATCGAATTAGCGAAAAAACTTGCTTAACAAATCATCCGCAATACTGCCGTCGCCGTCACTGTCCAGAAAAGACGTCAGAATACTTTCCATGCCCGAACTACGCTGGTTGCCTCCGACCAGGGCACCCAGGATTCCTCCTGCAGAGGACTGTTTGCTTAAACCGCCCATGACCATCGTCGCAATTACCGGAAGCATTTTCTTCAGCAAACCGGAATCTACACCGGTGTTTGCCGACGCGCGATTTGCAACTTCACGGCTCACTTCTTTATTACCGAATATATGGCCTAAAATAGCATTACCGTCTTCGACCGTCGCGCGGTTGGATAGCCGCCCGGCATCTTCCAGGTAACGCCCGTGATTCCCGGAGTTTAAAGCAGAAACCAATGCGTCTAATCCATTACGATTCACGTTTGACTTGACGCCACCGGCCAGCGCCGGAACCAGTTGCGACAACACTGATCCGAGCTGGTTCGAATCAAGACCGAACTGGGTTCCGAGCTGATTGACTGCTGCACCGCCCTGGGCTTCAAGTATGGTATCTAGTAAGTTATTCATCGTTGCCCCCTTTAAAGTGGAATTCTGATTTTCTGGCCGGGATAAATTAAATCCGGATCCTCTATCACTTCACGATTTGCCTCAAAAATTTTCGGATAGTCCATGGCATTTCCGTAATACTGCTTGGCAATCTTACTCAAAGTATCGCCCGATTTAATTACATAATATTCTACGTTTTGACCGTCATTCGGAAGCATTTGTTTATCACCGGCATTGTTCATCGGCACTGCAGATCCATTTTGCACCACCCTGAGTCCGTCGGTGTAAACGTCAACGACACCCTTAACATTGCCCGCCATCAATACCACTTTTTGAAATGCCTCGCTGGACTGACATTCTCCGCACAATCCGACAATACCGTTGTCGAAGTCCACTTCCAGCCCCGTGACACCAGGATTGTTACTTTCGATATGCTTTTTTATTTCCTCGGCCACTTCGTCATCTTTATTGAATAATTTTCTTCCTATGTCTTTGACAAAACCAAACAGACTCATCACAAACTCCTCTTATTATTGTTATTGCGCTAATGTTACCGCAAATAATTATCGAATTCACAACTCTGCTGATGATTATTGCATGACGAATTCGGTACGGCAGCACGAATATTGCATTGAAAAAATATGCCGTAAGTAAGGTTTTTTATCATCCGTTCGAATATAAGCACATGTATGCGCGAACGACAGAATGCTTCATGGAAGTGGCATGCTTAGCAAAATAAAATCCGAGTTCTGTCCCGTAAATTTTCCTTGCGGGCGTATTTTACTTGAAAGCTACTCTAAACGACTCTAAGATCCGCTATCTT
>JANQOT010000108.1 GCA_028285655.1 Gammaproteobacteria bacterium | reverse complement strand
CTGCCCGGCCCAAGTACTACGGTTTCCATTCCCAATTGTGCGAAGTAAGGTCCCTCGGTTGCAAACACGACTGAATGATTGGGTTTGCCGGTTAATTGTTCGGTAAGTTTTACCAGTTCGCTGTCGGCAGGAGTGGACAGTGCAGGCGTACCTTCAAACAGGTTATTAAAACTGCATTGCAGTTTTCTTCGTTCACTGATAGCAGCGATTATTTCGCGCAAATTGTTTTTGACTGCTTCCAGATCCATGTCCGGCAGTAATCTTAAATCATAATGCAGTTCGCAGTTACCGCAAATACGGTTGGCATTATCGCCGCCGTGAATGTGGCCGAGGTTAAGGGTCGGGTAGGGTACCGCAAAATCGCGATTCACAAACTGTTTACCCAGCGCGTCGCGATACTCCAGAATAGCCTGTATGATTTCATGCATTCCTTCAAGCGCATTGTTTCCCAATGCCGGATCGCTGGAGTGTCCGGATTGTCCAAGCAGCGTAACGCTTTCCATAAAAATACCTTTGTGCTGGCGTACCGGTTGCAGGTAAGTCGGTTCGCCGATGACACAGTATTTTCCCAGCCGGTTTCCCTGATTTAATAATTGCTTGGCGCCCGCCATGGTGCTTTCCTCGTCGGCGGTTGCAAGTATGACTAAAGGTTTTTTCAGTTTTTTTATATTAATAGTTTCCAGTGCACTGATGACCAGTGCGAAAAAGCTTTTCATGTCGGCGGTGCCGAGACCATACAGACGGTCATCGCGGCGGTTAATTTCAAACGGCGAGCTGTGCCACAGGTTTTCATCGCAGGGTACCGTATCGGTGTGTCCGGATAACACCAGGCCGTCGTCTTCCTCGTGGCTGCGCGCAACCAGATTGGCCTTGTGTGGGCGATCGGATACTTGATCGATTTCAATGGTAAAACCGGCGTTTTCAAGCCATTCGGCCAGCGCTTCTATAACCTTTATGTTGCTGGTATCGAGTTGGCTGTGCGTGCTGCTAACGGAAGGACTGGAAATCAAGGTCTCCAGCATCTGTTCGGTTGATGGAACGGAGGGCATTTAGTTTATTAATGGAACGGAAGGCATGAGGTTACTATACGAAAAAGAGGGCATTTAGTTAATTAAAGTAAGCGCAAAGCATGAGGTTGCTGTACAGAAAAGAGGGCATTTAGTTTATTAAAGGAACGGAGGGCACGTAGTTGATTGACGAAAAAGAGGGCATGTAATGCCAGATTAGAATACGAAACGGTCCAATGCAACCAAAGTCCATACTGATAGCGTGAGCATATTACTCAAAAACACTGCGGCAGAACCGGCGTCTTTGGCCAAACCGGAAAGTTCGTGGCGTTCGAAGCCGACCCGGTCGACAACGTGTTCAATACCGGTATTCAGCAATTCCACAATCAATACGATAAACAGGGGAATGATCAGAATAGCGGTTTGTGTCAGGGTTTCCCCCAGCCAGAACGCAGCCGGAAACAAAATAAGGCCAAGAATGATTTCTTCGCGAAACGCTGCTTCGGTTCGCCAGGTGGCTTTAATGCCCAGCCATGAAAATATCACGGCGTTGAAAATTCGTTTCAGGCCGAAGGTGGGCTGCGCCGACATGAATTTACTGAGTCAATAGAGAAGTGGCGGTTTGATAAACTTCATTTGCGTCCAGCACCAGATCATTGGACTCAAACAGGCGAGCGATGCAAGCGCGATGCAGGCGTAATTTTAATGCACCGATTCCGATGCCGCCGAAAATGTGTTTGCCGAAACGTTCGGTGTTATTGTCCATCATGTCGATGCCTTCAAAACCGAGAATACGCGCGGTACCTACGTCTGCCAGCACTTCCAGGCTGGTGTGATTTTGCCATTGTTCCGCACGCAGTAACTGAATACCGGATTTCCCCGCGCCGAAAGCAATTTGCGCCCCGTCGAGAGCGGTGGCGATGGATTTGTCGTCGGCCGCCACCATCGGTTCCAGGTTGACGCCGAATTCATGATTCATTAAATCGCAGGAATGTTCCGATCGTTCCAGTTGGCGTGAGGTCAGGCGAACGTTGGCACCATTTAATGCCAGCATGACGGCGGCCCGCTGTCCCACCGGACCGGTACCGGCCAGCACGACGGCGGTTTTTCCTTTTACGTCGACGGCATTGGTAATCAGGGCCACACCCGCAGCAGCGGTGGTGTTGCAACCATTGCTGTCCAGCATCACCGACACACGAAATTTACCAAAAAATAAATTTTGCACGGTCGTAAACAGTTCTTCCCCGGCGGCTAAATCACTGCCGCCGATAAACAGCGCAGTGTTTTTCTTGTGCTTGGGTGCGCGCGTATAAATAGCGCCTTCCACCAGCGACTGGCAGTTTTTCGGTGTAATACCGCCCAGCGATGTCACCTGATCCGCGCCACCGTCGTAGGCGACTACAGAATCAAACACACTTGGAATAGCGTCGGTGTCAAATTGATAGAGTAATTTTTTCATTGGTTGTTTTTGATCGAATTATACTTCTACATTAATAGCGTTATGCGCGAAGAAAATACAAGGCAAAAAATAATTCAAAATGTGAGTTTACATGAAGTAAATGAGTGATATTAAATAATTTCTAATTTAAGTATGACTTACTGCAACGCAGCTAGCTTTGCAGTAAGTCATTAACCCGTCCATCCCAGGCCCGCCGCCACACAGTTAATCGAAAGCAGCAAAGACACCAGATGATTCTGGGTCGAGCTTCCGCGAGTGCGTGCTTCACGAAACTGTTGTACCAACTTCACTTGCTCTAGACCGACCTGCTTAATGCTGTCCAAACGTGCATCCATGCTGCCTCGAAACAGAGGGAAGCGTCCGCATAATTCTGATTGCTTGGTCAGTGACAGCAGTATTTGTTCGGTTAACTGTTTTTCCGCGGTGATCATGCCGAATAATTCATCGCTTATCGACTGGTCTTCCAGCAAACTCGCATATTCGCGCGCAATATCGAGATCGACCAGGTACAGTGTTTTCTCCACGTTATCGATAACGAGTTTGAAAATCGGGCAGTTGTCGTACATGTTTTCCAGCATCGCCCGTCCGGATTCGCCGCGGACATTAATTAATTGATTGATTGCGGTTCCGATACCGTACCAGCCGGGAATCATGAGCCGGTTTTGGGTCCATGCAAACACCCAGGGGATGGCGCGCAGATCGTCAAGCGTGGCGGCACCGAATCTGCGAGCGGGCCGGGAGCCGATTTTCATCAATGCGAGTTCTTCCACCGGACTTGCCGACTGGTAAAATTCTACCAGCCCCGGGTGCTCGACCAGACGCCGGTACTCGGTGTAGGAAAGACCGGCCAGCGCTTCCATGACTTCGTCGAATTCCGCCCGTTTTTCAAGATTAACGTCCTGTTCGGAAAACAAGGTATGCGAAATGACACTGGCAGCCAGTAGCTCCATCTGCAGTTCGGCGAATTTCCGGTTTGCGTATTTACTGGAAACCACTTCACCCTGTTCGGTGACGCGCATGCGTCCGTTGACCGTGCCTGCCGGTTGCGCGGCGATTGCACGTCCGGCCGGTGCGCCGCCGCGTGACACCGATCCGCCGCGGCCGTGGAAAAATGAAATTTCCACGCCCAGTGCCTTGCCGGCACGATAAATATTTTTTTGTGCTTTACTGATTTCCCAACTCGCGCATAAATAGCCGCCGTCTTTGTTGGAATCGGAATACCCGACCATAATTTCCTGGCAGCCGCCGAGTTTTTTTATGGTCCGTTGTACAAAGGGAACGGTGAGCAGGTCTTCCAGAATTTTTGGTCCTTTACGCAAATCCCCGATGGTTTCCAGCAGCGGAACCACCAGAATGCGGCAGGATTCGGTACCTTGTATGTCGGTAAATAATCCGGCGTATTTCGCCAGCAGATAGACGCCCAGAATATCCTCGCTGCACTGGGTCATACTCAATATAAAGTTTCCTACGCCGTCCCGATCGATGTTTTCGCGCACATCGCTAATAATGCGCAGCAATTCCAGTGTTTCTACGCTGGCCTCGCTGAGCAGGTTAAAGTTCGGCAGCATGCCGAGCGGGTTTCTGAGTTTTTGAAACAACCAGGCGCGCCATTCGGGTGAAAACTTGCTGGGCGGGTTTTTATCGCTACCGGTGTCCAGCCGCCAGATTTCCTGTAATGCCTTGGTCGTGACTGTCGAGTTCTGGCGAATATCCAGACGCACTGTGTGAAATCCAAAGGCTTCTACTGCATGGCGCAACGGGCGCACATAATCCATGTTCAGTGTGTCGCATTTGGTGGCCAGCAAGCCCTCTTCGATTAGCCGTAGATCCTTGGCGAATCTGTCCGCCGACGCGTAGGCGATTTCCTGCGAAGTTTTTGTATTGAGTTTTTGCAGCGTTGCCTCCAGGCGGTTGCTGATACAAACGCAAATCTGTCTGAACACTTCGCCGGGATTGCGTGTGGCAATATTTTCACCGTCGCCGCTCATTTCCAGCACTTTGGCAAGTTTGGTATAAAAACTTTCCGGCAGATTGATGGAATGATCTGCGATGCTGAGAAAGCCTCCCAATTTTTTCACTTCATTGATGTAATACTTGAGGCTGGCGCGTGCCGAAATTTCAAACGCATCTCGCGTAACGGTATTGGTTACGAACGGATTGCCGTCGCGGTCGCCACCGATCCAGGAACCGAACTGAAAAAACGCCGGAATATCGAATTTAAAATCGGGGTAGTACGTTTGCAGTACTTCTTCCAGTTCCGTGTATAGTTCGACCACCCCTTGATAAAGGGATTCATTGAAAAAATGCAGACCCCAGGCAACTTCCTGCTGCACGGTCGGTTTTTCCAGGCGTATTTCACCGGTTAACCATAGCAAGTCGATTTCATCGTAAACGCGCTGGGTGAATGCGCGGCGTTCGTGCGGTGTCCACCGCTCCAGTTCCAATTGAATAAGTAACACATAAATTCTTCGATGAATTTCCAGTACGGTTACACGCTTGGCCTCGGTGGGGTGGGCGGTGATGACCGGGTAGATTAAAGTGTTTTCAAATACTTCCTGAATTTTTTTTGCCGGAATATTTTCTTTGGCCGCTTGTGCAACGACTTGCGCAAAAGTGCCCGGCACTTCATTGTGGCCGATTTCTATCTCGATAATTCTTCGGCGCTTGACGTAAGTATTCTGATCGGCGATCGATAATAATTGAAACCAGATGCCGTAGGCCTGTAGCGCATAGGTCAGCAAGTCCTGATCGGATTCGCGCAACTCCTGTTTTCCCAGCAGAATCGGTTCAATCTCCGGGCACCGTTTTTGAATAACTTTCAGAAAACAGTCAAACAGGATATTGGATATCTTCTCTCCGTACTGCTCCGCCTGCGAGGCAATGGCGGTACGGCTCGATACATCCAGGTATTGGTTCCAGTTTATCGATGGCGATTTATCAGGCATGGTTAATTATTTCAGTAATGTAAAAAATTATGCTTGCACTATACATACAAAAGGAGGCGTAACGCCTCCTTTTCAATGTAACTTTAATCGACACACCTCTCAAGACGTGTCGATCGAGTAACATGGTTTTGTTTAAACGAGCTTGTCGCGCGGAGTTTCTCCTGCAAAAAATGCACGCAGGTTTTCCAGCACGCGTTCACCCATGGCAATTCGAGTTTCAACCGATGCGCTGCCCAGATGCGGAAGCAGTACTGCATTTTCACAATCCAGGAAACCGGGGTCGAGTTTGGGTTCGCCTTCAAACACATCCAGCCCGGCACCGGCGATCTTGCCGCTTTTTAATGCAGCGATTAACGCCTGGTTGTCGATCACATCCCCCCGCGCCGAGTTCACCAGCACTGCATGCGATTGCATCATGCCGATGCGTTCTTCATTGAGTAAGTGGTAGGTGTCTTTACCACCCGGGCAATGTAACGATACAAAATCAGCTTGCTGCAAAACTTCTTCAACACTCATTTGAGTTGCGTCGAACTTGTCGATGACATCCTGCGGCGGCGGATAAGGGTCGCTGAAAATGATTTTCATGCCGAATCCAAAATGCGCACGTTGTGCCATGGCCTGAGCGATACGACCGAAGCCGATACAACCCAGTGTCTTGCCGGTGACTTTGGTCGCCATCATATGAGTGGGACGCCAGCCGGTCCATTCTCCGGCACGCAAATGCCGTTCGCCTTCGGTCATGCGGCGTGCCGCAGCCAGCAATAAACCCATCGCGATATCGGCGGTACAGTCGGTGAGAACTTCCGGCGTATTGGTCACCGTCAGACCGCGTGCCTTGGCGGCATCGAGATCGATATGGTTGAAACCGACACCGTAGCTGCCGATGATCTTGGCGCTGATATTTTCGGCGGAAAGTACATCCGCGTTAATCGGATCGGTTACCGTGGGACAAAAAGCATCGCAATTGCCCAGCGCGGCTTTGAGTTCATCCACGCTCATGGCGACGTCGTTTTCATTCAACTGCACGTCGTACAATTCCTTCAGCTTGGCTTCCACCGGCTCCGGCCACTTGCGGGTAACGATAACTCTAGGCTTACTCATTGTTAGTATTCTCTCTTAATTGGGTTAACTGGACGTTTGCAGCAAATGCGACTACAGATCTTTTAGCACTCTTTCCATCATCGAACCCATGTCCGAAGGATTGGGTGCCACGGTGACACCGGCTGCTTCCAGTATCGCAACTTTTTCCGCCGCACTTTCACCGACACCGGATACAATCGCGCCGGCGTGACCCATACGACGCCCTTTCGGCGCGGTTAGACCTGCGATATAAGCCACCAGCGGTTTGGTCATGTGATTCTTGAAGTACTCGGCAGCTTCTGCTTCCTGCGGACCGCCGATTTCACCGATCATCATGACGGCTTTGGTTTCCGGGTCGTTTTCAAAATGTTCCAGAATGTCGCGGTGCGAGCTACCGTTAATGGGATCGCCACCGATACCGACACTGGTGGTGATACCGATACCGGCCGCTTTCATTTGCGAGGCGGCTTCATAGCCCAGTGTGCCGGACCGGCCGACGACTCCGACCGGACCTTCCATATATATATGTCCCGGCATAATGCCCAGCATGGATCTTCCCGGACTGATGGTACCGGCGCAGTTAGGACCGGTCAGCACCATACGCTCTTCTTTTTTGTAGCGGAACATATAACGTTTTACCGTCATCATGTCCTGCGCGGGAATACCGTCGGAAATGGCGACACAATATTTAATGCCTGCGTCGGCTGCTTCCATGATTGAATCGGCCGCAAACGCCGCCGGTACGAAAATAATACTGGCTTCCGCGCCGACTTCCGCAACGGCTTCTTTTACCGTATTGAATACCGGCTTGCCCAAATGTTCCTTGCCGCCTTTTCCCGGAGTTACACCGCCCACCAGGTTGGTGCCGTACTCCATCATTTCCTCGGCGTGGAAGGTACCGATTTTACCGGTGAATCCCTGAACTATTACTTTTGTTTCTTTGTGCAGTAGTACTGTCATGTTAGTTCTCCCTTCTATGCCGAACCGGCGACTTCGTTGCGCGCCTGTACGGCTTTTTCCGCGGCTTCGGCCAGCGTGTGCGCAGTGATAATCGGTAAGCCGCTATCGGCGAGAATTTTCTGTCCCTGTTCTACATTGGTTCCGGAAAGGCGAACCACCAACGGGACTTTCACTTCCTGAGTCTTGAATGCCTGCACGATACCCTCGGCAATCCAGTCGCAGCGGTTGATGCCGGCAAAGATATTGACCAGCATGGCCTTGACGCCTTCGTCGGCCAGCACCAGCTGGAATGCACGCGCTACCCGCTCGGGCGAAGCGCCGCCGCCGATGTCGAGAAAGTTGGCGGGATTTCCGCCTTTGTGTTTGATCATGTCCAGCGAAGCCATCGCCAGCCCGGCACCGTTAATCATGCATCCGATATCGCCGTCGAGGCCGACATAGTTGAGGCCGTAATCGGAAGCCGCGGTTTCGCGTGGATCTTCCTGCGACTTGTCGCGCAGCTCGGCAATCTGCGGGCGACGAAACAGGGCGTTGGAGTCGAAACCCATTTTGGCGTCCAGTGCGCGAATATGACCGTCGCCGGTGACCACCAGCGGGTTGATTTCCACCATGGTGGCGTCGAGATCGCGGAACGACTGGTACGCACCTTTCAAGGTTTTTACCGCCTGCGATATCAGGGTCGAAGGCAGGCCGAGTTTGAAGGCAATTTCACGCGCCTGAAAATCACACAGGCCTACCGCCGGTTCGATTTCAGTACGGATAATTGCATCGGGATTTTTTTTCGCCACTTCCTC
>JANQOT010000091.1 GCA_028285655.1 Gammaproteobacteria bacterium | reverse complement strand
GAGAGCACAAGGTGTATTTGGACTCGAAGCTTTAATCCAACACTGACTGGAGAGCACAAGGTGTATTTGGACTCGAAGCTTTAATCCAACACTGTCTGGAGAGCACGAGGTTTTTAATGGGTGCAAATCATTAATTTTGTACTCGACGGAGAACTCCAGGTTTTAATCAAGCGTATCAGTCAAAAGTATTCTCTAGATGCCGAAATTAAAAAGCGCATGCAGTCGCTAATAACTATATATTGCGTTCAAAAGGAAAGAAATTAGTGCAAGTATCAGTCGAAGAAACCAGTGAGCTGGGTCGTAAAATGACCGTAATGGTTCCTGCCGATAAAATTGAATCGGCCATATCCGAGCGTCTTAATTCGCTCAAGGGCCGCGTGAAGATCGACGGATTTCGTCCGGGAAAGGTGCCGCTTAATGTGGTCAAGCAACGCTACGGCAGCCAGGTACGACAGGAAGTGATGGCGGATGAAATGCAAGCCAGTTATCGCGAGGCGATTCTGCAGGAGAAACTTCGACCGGCCTCCGGGCCCGCGATCGAACCGACGCAGATTGAAACCGGCAAGGACCTGACATTTATCGCCACTTTCGATGTGTACCCGGAAATTTCATTATGCGACTTCGCCGGTTTAACCATCGAAGTACCCGTTTCTGAAGTTGTCGATCAAGATATTGATGACACGATCGAACGTATGCGCAAACAGCGTATGGAGTGGAATGCAGTCGACGACGCTGCGCAAAACGAACAGCGGATCACGATCGATTTTACCGGGAAAAAAGATGGCGAAGAATTCGAAGGCGGCAAGGCGCAGGATTTTCCTCTGATTCTCGGGGATGGCGGCATGATTGCCGGATTCGAGGAGAATTTACTGGGACTTAAAACTGGAGATGAAAAAACATTTGCCGTTACCTTTCCTGAGGACTACGGCAATAAAGAGCTGGCAGGTCAGGAAGCAACGTTCGATATCGCGGTTAAGAAAGTGGAAACCGGATCGTTACCGGAAATTAACAGCGAGTTTATAAAATCATTCGGTGTAGGCGACGGTGAAGTAGAGACATTAAAATCGGAGATTCGGCAATCTCTGGAGTCAGAGCTGCAACAGCAACTCAATGCGAAAACCAAGGAACATGTGATGCAGGCCTTGCTGGAAAACAACGAGCTTACCTTGCCGGATTCGATGGTAAAGCAGGAAATCGATGCCTTACGCCAGCAGGCACTGGAAAATTTTAAAATGGAACAACAATCGGAATTGCCGGATTCGTTGTTTGAGGAAGAAGCAAAGCGCAGAGTAAAACTGGGTCTGGTAATAGGGGAAATTGTTAACCAGCAAAAATTGCAAGTGGATACACAATTGGTAAATCAGCGTATTCAGCAACTGGCCGGCCAATACCAGGATCCGAACCAGGTCATTCAGTACTATCAGACGAACACACAGGCGCGCGCCAGTGTAGAATCATTAGTGATGGAGGATCAGGTGGTAGAATGGATCCTGAGTAAAGTGAAGCAAGACAACACCAAGCAAAGCTTTACGGATATTGTTCAACCGCGAACGTAAAAATAATTTATCGACAAAGAGTGCATATCGTGATGAAAGATAAAGAATACCAGGAACCAATGATGAATCTCGTGCCCATGGTGGTTGAGCAATCGGCGCGCGGCGAGAGAGCGTACGATATTTATTCTCGCTTGTTAAAAGAACGGGTAATTTTTATCGTGGGGCCGGTGGAAGACCATATGGCCAACCTTGTGGTCGCGCAGATTCTTTTTCTGGAGTCCGAAAATCCGGACAAGGATATTTCAATTTACATCAATTCGCCGGGGGGTTCGGTTACGGCGGGCATGGCGATTTACGACACCATGCAGTTTACCAAACCGGATATCAGCACACTGTGTATCGGTCAGGCGGCCAGTATGGGCGCATTACTTTTGGCCGGCGGAACCAGCGGCAAACGCTATGCCTTACCCCACTCGCGCATGATGATTCATCAGCCCCTGGGTGGATTTCAGGGACAGGCCTCGGATATCGATATTCACGCAAAAGAAATTCTCAATATCCGCGAAAAATTGAATCATGTGCTGGCCAATCACACTGGTCAAAGTATAGACACCATCGCCAAAGATACCGAACGGGACAATTTTATGGACAGCGATGAAGCGGTTAAATACGGTCTAATTGACAAAGTACTTACTTCGCGTGGGGCTGAATAGCCTTGAGCATGGCATGAATTGGTGATATAACTCATTGAAATAGTTGAATATATATACCCGGTTACATGCTGTCGCGAAAAATCGGTTTCTGGGAGTAGATTCGCTTTTTCCGTGCTGAAATGTCGCATAAAATAGTGAGGATGAACATGGATAATGACGCCAACAGGATTTCGATATGAGCAGTGATAGTTCAGGTAAAGACACGGAAAACGGCAAGCTTTTATACTGCTCATTCTGTGGCAAGAGCCAGCACGAAGTACGCAAGTTAATCGCCGGTCCTTCTGTTTTTATTTGTGACGAATGTGTCGAATTGTGTAACGACATTATTCGCGAGGAGATGCAGGACCAGTCTCCTTCAAGCGGGAACAAATTACCCAAGCCTCAGGAAATTAATCAAATCCTCGACGAATATGTGATTGGCCAGGAAAATGCCAAAAAGGTTTTGTCGGTCGCGGTCTACAATCACTACAAGCGTCTTGAAGCACGCAGTGCCTCCAAAGATTCGGTTGAACTTGCCAAGAGCAATATTCTGTTAGTGGGGCCGACCGGTTCCGGAAAAACTTTACTTGCCGAAACACTTGCGCGGCTATTGAACGTGCCGTTCACCATTGCCGATGCAACCACGTTGACTGAAGCGGGTTATGTTGGTGAAGACGTCGAAAACATTATTCAAAAATTATTGCAAAAGTGCGACTACGATGTAGAAAAAGCCCAGACGGGAATTGTTTACATCGACGAGATCGACAAAATTTCACGCAAGTCGGATAACCCTTCCATTACACGAGATGTATCCGGCGAAGGTGTGCAGCAGGCGTTATTGAAACTTATCGAGGGCACGGTCGCGTCGGTACCGCCACAGGGTGGACGCAAGCATCCGCAGCAAGAATTTTTGCAAGTCGACACTGCCAATATTCTGTTTATTTGCGGTGGCGCGTTTGCAGGGCTGGATAAAGTCATATTAGACCGAACCGAGAAAACCGGAATCGGATTTTCTGCCGAAGTACGCGGCAAAGAAGATCTTTCGGCGGTGGGAGAAGTATTGCGCAATGTCGAGCCGGAAGATTTGATTCGTTACGGCTTGATTCCCGAGTTTGTCGGACGACTGCCGGTGGTGGCGACGTTGGAAGAGCTCGAAGAAGAAGCGCTGGTACGAATTCTGACCGAACCTAAAAATGCATTAACCAAACAGTATGCGCGTTTATTTGAAATGGAAAACGCGGAAATCGAATTTCGTCCCAATGCACTGCACGCAGTGGCTAAAAAAGCCATGGAGCGGAAGACGGGTGCACGTGGGTTGCGGACTATTCTGGAAAACGTGCTTCTGGATACCATGTACGATCTTCCTTCGACCGAGGGAGTGTCTAAAGTAGTAGTGGACGAAGCCGTTATTAATGGTGATGCCAAGCCCTATCTCATGTACGAGAGTGCGGATTACGAAAAAACCGCAGCAGAAGAGTAAGCGAGCAATTCGTACGCTGGTCCCTGTGCCCTTGAATTCAATTGCGGGCACCCATATATAGTGCTGATTACAGCATTAACTGCATAATCAGCAAGCCATTAAGGAGTTTTTATGGCCGATCAAGAAGACAGTAGTCCTATCGTTTCCGACAATATCGCCAACGTTCCGGTATTGCCCCTGCGAGATGTGGTGGTATATCCGAATATGGTGATTCCGCTATTCGTCGGTCGCGAAAAGTCTATTCAGGCACTTGACGCCGCCATGGCGAATAACAAACAGATTTTACTGGTGGCGCAAAAATCTGCCGAGCTGGATGATCCGACAGTTGAGGACATTCACGATGTCGGCACCCTGTCTTCCATTTTACAGCTTTTAAAACTGCCTGATGGCACAATTAAAGTGCTGGTCGAAGGTGCAGAGCGCGCCAATGTCATCAATTATTCGGACCAAGGCGAATTCTTTACCGCCGATATTTCTGTGTTGCAAAACGACGAAGCGGAAGACGAAAAGAAACTGGAAGTTCTTTCGCGTTCCATTATTAATTTGTTCGAGCAATACGTAAAACTCAACAAGAAAGTTCCGCCGGAGGTATTAACTTCCTTGGCGGGAATCGATGAGCCGGGCCGCCTCGCGGATACCATCGCGGCACATATGTCACTCAAGCTTGAAGAAAAGCAAAGTGTACTCGAAATAATTTCAATCCATCAGCGACTCGAACATTTAATGAATTTGATCGAGGCAGAACTGGATGTATTGCAAATAGAAAAGCGTATTCGCGGACGCGTAAAGCAGCAAATGGAGAAAAGTCAGCGCGAATACTATTTGAACGAACAAATGAAAGCGATTCAAAAAGAATTAGGCGAAATGGAAGATGCGCCTAATGAACTGGAAGAGCTGGGCAGAAAAATCGAAGAAGCCGGTATGTCCGCCGAAGCGAAAGAAAAAGCGACTTCCGAATTAAACAAGCTTAAATTGATGTCGCCCATGTCTGCCGAGGCAACTGTCGTGCGTAACTACGTCGACTGGCTGGTCAGCGTGCCATGGAAAAAGCGCAGCAAAATCAATCGGGACCTGGCGCGTGCCGAGCGTGTTCTGGAAGAAGATCACTATGGCCTGGACAAAGTCAAAGAACGTATTCTGGAATACCTGGCAGTTCAGCAGCGGGTTAGAAAATTAAAAGGACCAATTCTTTGTCTGGTGGGTCCGCCTGGAGTGGGGAAAACTTCTCTCGGCAAATCGATCGCTCGCGCAACCGGCAGAAAGTTTACCCGTATGTCCCTGGGCGGCGTTCGCGACGAAGCCGAAATTCGTGGGCATCGTCGAACCTATATCGGTTCATTGCCCGGCAAGATTGTGCAAAATCTGTCGAAAGTCGGAGTACGAAATCCGCTATTTTTGCTGGATGAGATCGACAAAATGGCGATGGATTTTCGAGGCGATCCTGCATCGGCGATGCTGGAGGTATTGGATCCCGAGCAAAACCACACCTTTGGCGATCACTACCTGGAAGTCGATTTCGATTTGTCCGATACCATGTTTGTGGCCACTTCAAACAGCATGAACATTCCCGGGCCGTTACTGGACCGCATGGAAGTTATCCGTATTCCGGGCTACACCGAAGACGAGAAGCTCAATATCGCCATGCGTTATTTAATTCCCAAGCAGATCAAAGCGAACGGTCTCAAGGAAGATGAAATCAGTATTAGCGAAAAAGCTGTACGCGACATCGTTCGATACTATACGCGTGAAGCGGGTGTGCGGAATCTGGAGCGTGAAATTTCCAAAGTTTGCCGTAAAGTTGTGAAAGCAATCGTTCTCGGCAAAGATGGCGCTAAAACAAGTGTAACGCCGAAAAATATTCACAAGTATCTGGGCGTTAAAAAATTCCGTTACGGATTGGCAGATGAAAACGATCAGACCGGTCAAGTCACCGGATTGGCCTGGACCGAAGTCGGCGGTGAGTTATTAAGTATCGAAGCTGAAGTGATTCCCGGCAAAGGTAAAATGATGCCGACCGGAAACCTTGAAGACGTAATGAAAGAATCCATTCAAGTGGCCCAGACAGTTGTGCGCAGTCGTGCCAGTGTGCTTGGCGTCAGCCCGGATTTCTATGAAAAAGTCGATATTCATATCCACGTGCCGGAAGGTGCGGTTAAAAAGGATGGGCCAAGCGCGGGTATCGGTATGACCACTGCATTGGTTTCCGCATTGACCGATATTCCGGTTCGGTCGGATGTCGCAATGACCGGTGAAATAACGCTGCGCGGGGAAGTGCTTCCAATCGGCGGCTTAAAAGAAAAATTATTAGCGGCGCATCGTGGCGGTATCAAGACGGTAATTATTCCGCAGGAAAATGAGAAAGACCTCGCAGAAATACCAAAAAATATTAAACAACAATTAGCGATCAAGCCGGTTCGATGGATCGACGAAGTGCTCGAAATCGCATTAAAAGAAGTGCCTACGCCATTGGAAGACAGCGAAAACGAAGACAAAATCAAAAAGCGCATCGCATCGGATCGCGGGAAAAAAGAGGAAGTCAGGCACCACTAGGCCTTTATTGACAGTATTTATCTCGAGCTGGTATAAAATCTTTACGCATCAAAGAACGTTAGAAAGGCATGCTAAATTCAGTATGCCTTTTTGTTTCAATCGAAAATAACGAATATATAAACACGATTTAAAACGAACTTTTCTTTGCGTACCAACAGTTTGTTTCACAATATCAATTAACCTATCCAGGGGAATACTGTTCAATGAATAAGACAGAGCTAACTGAAGCAGTAGCAAGCGCCACGGATCTTTCCAAAGCCTCGGCGGGAAGAGCGGTGGAAGCTGTAATCGAAACGATTACGAATACCCTAAAATCAGGAGATCAAGTATCAGTTACAGGGTTCGGTACATTTTTAGTCCGTGAGCGCGGAGCGCGCACGGGACGAAATCCACGCACAGGCGAATTGATGCAGATCAAAGCATCAAAAGTGCCTAGTTTTAAGGCTGGAAAAGGGCTAAAGGATGCCGTAAACTAGCGCGCCTTTTGCATGGGTGCTTAGCTCAGCTGGTAGAGCACCGCCCTTACAAGGCGAGGGTCGGGGGTTCGATCCCCTCAGCACCCACCATGCATTGCAATTTCTCTGAACAAGGAGTGGTAGTTCAGTTGGTTAGAATACCGGCCTGTCACGCCGGGGGTCGCGGGTTCGAATCCCGTCCACTCCGCCATTTTTAAATTAC
>JANQOT010000146.1 GCA_028285655.1 Gammaproteobacteria bacterium | reverse complement strand
ACTGGATATGAATCGGTTGGTGCAAACTTCGACTATTGGGTCACAATAACTGGATATGAATCGGTTGGTGCAAACTTCGACCGGCAGGTCGCATTAATTGGTATTGAATAAGCGAGAATGTCTCAGCAGCGTAAATGTGACCGGACTGGCTTTTTTAATGACTTGGCCGTTTGCATCGACGATTTCGGCGCGTATGACATGCGTCCCGCGGTCGACTTCTACCAGCTGAACAGATAAATCCCGCCCGCGCGAAACTTCGAGGCCATCCATATATATGGCCAGCAGATCTCCCCGCTCATTGTACAAATACGGGTCGATCGCGACTTTTATCGACACGTTACCAGCATTTTGCCGCACAGCGGTGTCATTTTCCGGTACTACGATAGCAATACTTTTATACCGCTCTTGTGGATCTTCCTCGCCGAAATCCTTGCTCGTCGAGGATACAACCGGAGTTTCCAGGGCTGGCGTGGTTGTTAGCGGAGGTAATGTTTCTTCATCGACCTGGTGTTCTTTTTTTGCGGCACCCGGCGGCGGCTGATCGGAGTAGATAATATTGCCGTCGGCATCTACCCACTTAAACAATTCCGCCTGCACGCAGAATGCAGCAGCCAATAAAAATGTAAAAATAATGAATCTCATCATCACGCACCAGATCTAGCCTATTATTTTGATGCAGAATACACAGAATTGTTGCAAAAAAAACGCCCCGAAGGGGCGTTTTTGAGACGAAACGCTTTAGCTAGCGCGGATTTAACAACTGTAATAGAGGTCAAACTCGATTGGATGGGTGGCCTGACGCAAAGAAGTCACCTCTTCCATTTTAAGCTCGATATAGCCGTCGATGGCATCGTCGGAAAATACACCGCCTGCTTTGAGAAATTCGCGGTCCGCATCCAAAGCATCCAGCGCCTGATCCAAAGCGGCGCAAACCTTGGGAATCGAGGCTTCCTCTTCCGGCGGTAGGTCATACAAATCTTTATCCTGCGGAGAACCGGGGTCGATCTGATTCTGGATACCGTCCAGACCGGCCATCAACATTGCCGCAAACGTCAAGTACGGGTTGCCTGCAGCGTCGCCGAAACGATCTTCGATTCGACGCCCTTTCGGATTGGCCTCGTACGGAATGCGAATCGATGCCGAGCGGTTACGTGCAGAGTAGGCACGCATGACCGGCGCTTCAAACCCGGGCACCAGCCGCTTGTAACTATTGGTCGAACCATTGGCAAACGCGTTAAGTGCCTGTGCATGCTTTAAAATTCCACCGATGTAGTAAAGCGCGGTATCGGACAGGTTGCCGTATTTATCGCCGGCAAACAGATTTTCACCACCCTTGAAAATCGACTGGTGCACATGCATACCGCTACCGTTATCCCCTACCAGCGGCTTGGGCATGAATGTGGCGGTTTTTCCGTAGTTATGGGCAACATTATGCACGACGTATTTTAAAATCTGATTCCAGTCGGCGCGCGTGGTCAAGGTATTAAACTTGGTGCCGATTTCGCACTGTCCGGCAGTACCAACTTCGTGGTGGTGCACTTCTGTTTCCACGCCCATTTCCTCCAGCACCTGGCACATTGCCGAACGAACATCCTGCAGGGAATCCACCGGAGGTACTGGGAAGTAACCCCCCTTGATTCCCGGGCGGTGGCCAATATTACCTTCTTCAAAAAACTTGTAGGTGTTCCAGCTGGCCTCGTCTGAATCGATATGAAAGGCGGCGCCTGACATTTCATTGGTCCAGCGCACGTCGTCAAATATAAAAAATTCGGGTTCCGGACCGAAAAACGCTGTATCGCCGATACCGGTGGAAGATAAATACGCTTCGGCACGCTTGGCCACCGAACGCGGATCGCGCACATAGCCCTCCATGGTCGAAGGTTCGAGGATGTCGCAGCGTAAGTTTAAGGTCGGATCGCTGAAAAATGGATCCATAACCGCAGATTCCGGATCGGGCATCAGCACCATGTCGGACTCATTAATCCCTTTCCACCCGGCAATAGACGAACCATCAAACATCTTGCCTGTTTCAAACAAGCTCTCATCGATGGTGTTGGCGGGAACAGTCACGTGCTGCTCTTTTCCTCGCGTGTCGGTAAATCGAAAGTCGACGTAACGAACGTCGTTGTCTTTTAGCATTTTTAATACATCACCTGCGGACATGCGTAACTCCTATATTTATATTTAATTAACCGCGTGTTTGGCCTGCTGTTGGGTAGGCTGTTATAGATTTGTTCTGGTTTTTCTGCATGATACATGCCAGCCCGAAAAGTAGCTTATCAAGGGCAGGATTGGAATATTTTTCACTAAACAGTCAAAAATATGCACTATATTAGTGCATATTGGCTTTTAAACCGCTCTATTATGGTGCAATTTAAACCTTTATAAAAACACCGCCTTATTGTGAGGCATATTCATAAATTTGCCCACTCATTTACACCAGGCCTTCGGCCACACAATTCCTGTCATCACCGGCTGTCAAATATTGTCAGCATACGCCAACAATCGCGGATCAAAATTTAACCACTAGCGAGTGGCAGAGTGCGAAAACTTGCTATATCTATCACAAATTTAACACCTTCTGTCGATACTAATATCATATAAATCAATAAGTTAAAAAATCATACAAATTTCTGCCCGGGTTTTGGCACAGGCTTTGCTCCTTATTACTGCAAGCCTCGGCGCTATGTTGGTGCGATGACGACCAGGGATGTCGCACTGCACCTCATAAACGGTGAATAACCAGGACGGTTTCATCGGTCGAGGAAGCAAGATCGCAGGGATTGCGGTTTAGCGGCAAAAAATGCTCAAGCTCAGGGAGGCACACCACATAAGGGATTATGTGTGGTGCGAAAAGGAACTTGAGATTTCATGGACGACTGTTCATTTCTGGATGAAATCTGTCAAGACAAGGATGTCTTCTGACAGCTTCTTAATTCAGCCGCATCACTTTCTTACCCAGACGTAATTACAAAAGCGTATTCCTGTACAATCGCACGCTTATTTATGTACGACTTCGGGGTACAATCCCCGCCTCTCTTAATCTGTAATCAAATACATCGGTGAGCGACTCCATCAGCTTTCAACAGCTTGTTCTTATTCTGCAACAATTCTGGGCGGATCAGGGTTGCGTGATATTGCAGCCGCACGACAAGGAAATGGGCGCGGGAACATTTCATCCCGGAACGTTTTTACGTGCGATCGGTCCCGAACCGTGGTTTGCGGCTTATCCGCAACCCTGTCGCCGGCCCACCGACGGCCGTTACGGCGAAAACCCGAACCGCTTGCAGCATTACTATCAATTCCAGGTAGTGTTAAAGCCTTCGCCCGATAATATTCAGGACCTTTATTTACAATCGCTGCAACAACTGGGAATCGATCCGCTGGAGCACGACATTCGTTTTGTCGAAGATAACTGGGAATCGCCGACACTTGGCGCCTGGGGACTCGGCTGGGAAGTCTGGCTGAATGGAATGGAGGTATCGCAGTTTACCTACTTTCAGCAAGTCGGCGGCATTAACTGCCAACCGGTAACCGGTGAAATTACTTACGGCCTGGAAAGACTGGCAATGTACTTACAAGGCAAGGAAGACGTTTATCAACTGGAGTGGAATAACAATACCGCGCTTACCGTCAGCTATGGAGATATTTTTCACCAAAACGAAATCGAGCAGTCTGCATATAATTTTGAACAGGCCGACACGACTCAATTGTTTAATGAGTTCGACGCCAGCGAATCCGAGTGCCAGCGTCTGATAGACACCGGCTTGGCATTGCCGGCTTACGAACAAGTATTAAAAGCATCGCATTCATTTAACTTGCTGGACGCGCGCGGCGTAATTTCCGTAACGGAACGACAGCAGTATATTCTACGAATTCGAACCTTGGCCAGGCTGGTAGCAAGTGCCTACCTGGATAAAAGAGAAGAACTGGGATTTCCTCTGCTAAACGACAATTAATAATGGCCACCGAAACTTTACTAGTCGAAATCGGCACTGAAGAACTACCGCCCAAGGCACTTAAAAACCTGGGAGAAAGCTTTGC
>JANQOT010000068.1 GCA_028285655.1 Gammaproteobacteria bacterium | reverse complement strand
ATTCAGTATGCAAAATACCCGCCGCAGGGAAAACGCGGCGTAGGTCTGGGCCGAGCACACAAATATGGTTGTGAATTTGCCACTTACTTGCAAAACGCTAACCAGGAAACCGTGATTGTGTTGCAGGCGGAGAACCAGCAGGCGCTGGACAATATCGATGCGATCGCCTCCGTGGATGGCGTAGACGCTGTTTTAATAGGCCCCTACGATTTATCGGCGAGCCTGGGTCATACCGGAGAGCTTGCACATACAACTGTGCAAGCGGCGATTCAGCAAATCAGTCAAGCATGCCAGGCGCACGATACGCGTCTGGGAATTTTCGGAGTTTGCGCAGCAGATGTTGCGCCATACAAGCAACTGGGCTTTACTTTACTTACCGTCGGCGTAGATTCTTTATTTATCGAAGCCTCGGCAAGTTCGGCGCTGGCCGACTTGCGCAACGGCTAGCTTGTCGCGGAATGAATTCAAACGTTTAACTAGCGATGTCGAACAGAAACATTGTTTTTACAATCGGTTCAGTCACTATCGTTGCGACACCTCGCAATACCGCCACTGCCGACGCTATCATCGCCGCATTACCGATTGAATCGAGCGCTCAAACCTGGGGCGAAGAAGTTTATTTCGCTACCGGTGTCGACGCTACGCTGGAAACCGATGCGCGTGCAGTTGTAGAAGCCGGAGAAATTGCGTTTTGGGTGGAAGGGCAATGTATTGCGATTGGTTTCGGCCCGACGCCGATTTCTCACGGGGATGAAATTCGCCTGGCCGCACGTACCAATATTTGGGCGGACGCAATTGACGATGTGCGATTACTGAAATCCGTCAGCTCGGGAGATACGATTAAAGTCGATTGGGCTAGTTAACTATCTACTTCATAACGCAATGAGCGCAGTAGATGCAAGCGCAATAGTTATAAAGTTATTTTTTGATACGTGTGTATTTCGACCCTTCCAGTGTCAGATTCAGCATTAATCCTTTATTGCCAAACGCAAACGCAATAATCGGATCGGATACATTGGTCGAATCGATCGAACCGCCGGTACCGGTACCCACCAGCGCAATGGATCCATCCACGCCCGCTTCCCAGCCCGCACTGGTTCTGAATTTGCGCAGTGCTTCGTCTTCCAGAAAAACGATTATTATCGATTTTGTCTGGGCCCCTACCTGCAAACCGAACGAAGCGCCGGTGGTTCTGTAATAGTCGACCGTTTTGCCTTTGATGCGTAGCGCCCCTTCACCGAATTCCGCACCGATTATAAATCCTGCTTTTACGATATTCGGAAATACCAGAATGCCTTTGGCATTTTCCAAAAATTCACGTCCTTCTTTTACGCGCTGATTGAATACATCGATGGTCGCATCGACACGAATTTCAATTTCTTCTTTACTGGCGGCGCCGGCAATTTGAGGAGTAGTAATTCCAAGAATTATTAGAATCAGCAAAATTCGGCGATAACATGTACTCATAGCAGTAACCAGTTCTATCTGAATCAATCGGCGGCTGCACCCACGAACAAGACAGCCTTAAGCTAATGGCGTTATTGTAAATTGTGTACGCAAATAAAGTAAGCGGCACCCGGGTGAATGCCGCCAGAAATACAATGGATTAGTTGCCGGAAAGAAATCGGGCTGAATCTAGCGCTTGGAATACTGCTCTTTCTTGCGTGCTTTTCGCAGGCCGACTTTTTTACGCTCTACTTCACGTGCATCGCGGGTCAAATAGCCGCCTTTACGCAGCAACGCTCTAAATTCATTGTCGTATGCCAGCAATGCTCTCGCAATTCCCAATTGAATCGCACCGGCCTGTCCGTTTGCGCCGCCGCCCTTGACCTTTACATTGATATCAAACTGCTTATCCGTATCGGTCGCCTGTAATGGCTGGCGGATAATTCTGCGCGAGGTTTCACGGCCGAAATACTGTTCCAGCGTACGCGAATTTACCGTAATTTCACCGTTTCCGGATTTCAGATATACCCGCGCGGATGAGCTCTTCCTGCGACCAGTGCCGTAATATTGAGAATCTGCCATGGACTTTTCTGTGATTTAGATTTCTAGTGCTTCGGGTTGTTGTGACTGGTGCTTGTGCTCCGGACCTGCATAAACCTTTAATTTCTTAAACATGGCTCTGCCCAGGGGATTCTTGGGTAACATGCCCTTGACTGCCGTCTCGATCACCCGCTCCGGGTGCTGCGCAAGCAAATCATTTAAATTAGTTTCTTTCATATTGCCGATATACCCGGTATGCCGGTAATACATTTTGTCGCTGAGCTTGTTCCCGGTTACGCGAATTTTTTCGGCGTTTACTACAACGATATAGTCGCCGGTGTCCACATGAGGCGTGTATTCCGGTTTGTGCTTGCCACGCAGGCGCCGCGCGATTTCCGTAGATAATCGGCCCAGCGTCTTGTTGGTAGCATCTACCAGGAACCACTGTCGGTTTACCTCGGCAGGTTTGGCACTGAATGTTTTCATAAAACGTTGTATTGAATAACAAAGGCGCGCAATGGTACTAGAGTCGGTCTGTTCAGACAAGCTCGAAATCCCGGCACAAGCCGCGAATTGCATCGGTGACGAGCAAAAAAAAACGCGGCCCAGTTTGTCGAGCCGCGTAATCATACCACCAGGGGTAGATGGAGGAGTAAATTCAATATATCAGTAATATTTGAATATTGGTATTTTCTAATATACTGACATGCAAGTCAACTCTTTATTAATAGTATTCAGATTTGCAAGCGTTTGACAATTTCCCCACCAACTAAATGGTTATCTACAATTTCCTGCAGATCTTCCACCGATTGATAGCGATACCAGACAGCGTCCGGGTACACGACCGCGATCGGTCCTTCGTCGCAACGATCCAGGCAACCCGCAATATTGACGCGAATTTTTCCTTGTCCGGTAAGGCCGGCATGCTTCGCATATTTTTTGACTGCGTCGCGTTTTTCTCTGGCATCGTGTTGCTGGCAACAAACTCCGTCTTCACGGGTATTTGTACAGATAAATAAATGCCGCTTGTAGTAACTCATGTAATTTCACCCTACACTGTTAACAACGCCTGCATTCGCTGCGTACAACCGCACTCATTGCAGGCCGATTGGTCAATATTTTTTTGCTGTCGTTATTATCGTGAAAGCCGGACAGCACGGCTACTACTATTGTAATTTTCAATGCTTGCCGATTCGACTTTGATTAAAAACACCGATCAGTGTGTGATGTGCGGACTATGCCTGCCGCATTGCCCCACTTACCGCGTCAGCCGTAATGAAGGCGAGTCTCCGCGCGGCAGAATTTCTTTGATCAAAGCGTACGCCCAGGGCGAGCTCGATGCCGGCTCGGCCATACAAACACATTTGCAAAGTTGTACCGCGTGCATGCAATGCGAACAAGTATGCCCCGCCGAAGTAGCTTATCAATCGATCCTCGACAGTGGACGCCAACTGTATCGACCCAGGCTTAGTCTGAAAACACGCAGTTTGCAAAGCCTCGGGTTATTTTTACTGACAAAAAAACGAGGACATCGATGGTTTAAAGTTTTACAAGCGGCCGCATCCGTAGCGGCAAAAACAAGGCTGTTTTCCTCTTTCGAAATGTTGCAGTTCGCAACGGTGCTGCAGCAACAGAAAACCGAACCACAGTTGCCGCAAGAAATGCAATCCAGCCAGAAAGTCACTATTTTTTCCGGCTGTTCCGCCGATTTGCTGGACCGGAAAACTTTCAACAGCACGCTTAAAATTGTCGCGGCACTGGGGTATCAACCACATACGCCGCAACAACATTTATGTTGCAGTGCACTGGCCCAGCACAGCGGATTTCCCGAACTGGCAACTAGTCAGCGTCGAAATGCGCATGAATATTTACATGCACATGATGTCATTTCTTTTGCCAGCGGTTGCGGACGGCAACTTGAAAACGACGGCATTAATAATACTGCCCGTCACTACGATATTCACGACTGGTTACAGCAAGACAATAAGCTAACCCGATTGCAATTTAAACCACTGAATAAAAAAGTGCTGCTACATACACCCTGCAGCCTGCAATCAAAGCAGGCCGATGCAATGGAACAAGTGTTACGAAACATTCCTGCGGTTACTGTACAAAAGTTTAACGACGATCTGCATTGCTGCGGCGCCGGCGGAATGCAAATCCTGACGCCGCAGGCTAGCAATCAGGCACTGTTACAATCTAAAATAGCGGCCATAAAAGAATTACAACCGGATGTTATAGTCACAGCCAACGTCGGTTGCAGTCTGCAGTTGCAAAAAGGCCTGCTACAGGCAAATACGCAGATTCCGGTATTACATACTGTCAGCTTGCTAGCCGAACACCTACGAGAACCCTAAAGCGCTATGCCGACCTTATCCTTTACTGATCGCTTAATTACGGAATTCGATCGCGGATTACGTACGCTGACACACACCAATCGAAACGCGCAGCGGCCGAACCCCGGAGATACACTGCCCGAAGGCGAGTTAAACGAACAGGACAGGACTACGGCAGGACGTATGATGCGGGTGAATCATGCCGGCGAAGTTGCCGCACAGGGGCTATATCACGGCCAGGCATTAACTGCGCGCGATCAGGCAACGTTACAACGCATGCAACAATCGGCCGGCGAAGAGGAAGATCATCTGGCGTGGTGCGAACAACGCCTGGAAGAATTACAAACACCGCGCAGCATGATCGGACCGCTATGGTATTTCGGTTCTTATGCAATCGGCGCCACGGCCGGTTTGTTCGGCGATCGCTGGAGTCTGGGCTTTGTCGCCGAAACCGAAACCCAGGTAGAGCAACACCTGAGCAAACATCTCGATCGCTTGCCGCCGCCGGACGAGAAAAGCCGCGCAATCTTGCAACAAATGAAAACCGACGAGCATCAGCACGGTGAAGCGGCACGCAATCTCGGCGGTGTGGATTTACCCAAACCGGTTTGCAGTGCAATGCGGCTGGTATCGAAGGTTATGACAACAGGCGCGTACTGGGTCTAGCGATACTTGTAAAATTTGTTTGCGAGCACGGCGTCAGCTACTCCGGCATATTCATGCCGTAAAATATTTCAGTCATTTCTTTACGCAGTTTCGCTTCGATGGTTTCCAGTTCCGGCGAGGAATACGCTTTTTTGCCTTTACCGAAAAGATAATTATCGATATCGAATTCCTTCAACATCATTTTGGTGTGAAAAATATTCTCGGGATACACATTGACATCGATCATCTGATACTGCTTGCGTGTTTTTTCAAGCAGGAATTCCTGAATCGATGAAATCGAATGATCTTTGTAAAATTTTTTGCCGTGCACATCGCGGGTAAAACCGCGAATACGATAGTCCATAATGACAATTTCCTCGTCGAAGCTGTCGATTAGAAAATTCAGCGCTTTCAGCGGTGAAATTCTGCCGCAGGTGGAAATATCCAGGTCGGCACGAAACGTACTGATGCCGCCGTCCGGATGCGATTCCGGGTAAGTGTGGGCAGTAAGATGACTTTTATCCAAATGCGCGACTACACTGGGTGATGCTTCCCGCGTTTCGTGTTCAGGAAATGCATTCTCCTCGGAAATCATCATGGTCACACTGGCACCGCGCGGCGCGTAACTCTGGGTCGCAACATTCAGTATGGTCGCCCCGATTATGTCTGCGACTTCGGTCAGCACTTCAGTCAGGCGCCGGGCAGAGTAAGCCTGATCGATATAGTCGAAATATTCGTCACGATCTTTTTGCGTGTCGGCGTAACAAATATCATAAATATTGAAGCTGAGCGTTTTGGTAAGATTATTAAAGCCGTACAGGCTGATTTTTGAATCCGATTCGGTCATTCCCGTTCCCTGTCCCTGACTCTTCAGCGCGAGGTGTCTTCCAGTTCGTAGTCGTAACTAAGTTCCACCGAGGATTTGAGCATCATCGATACCGAGCAGTACTTTTCTGCGGTAAGATCAACCGCTCGTTTGACGTGTTTGTCTTGTAGCCCGGCGCCTTTGACAATATAGTGCACGTGAATCTTGGTAAACACGGCCGGAATCGCATCGGCGCGCTCGGCACTGATTTCGACCACACAATCTTCGACCGGAGCTCGGGATTTTTGCAATATGGTGACTACATCGAATGCCGTACAACCCCCCAAGCCCAGGAGCACCATCTCCATGGGTCTCGGACCGAGGTTGCGACCGCCATTTTCGGGGGCGCCGTCCATGACGACCGAATGGCCGCTGCCGGCTTCTCCGACGAAGCTCATATGGTCTAACCATTTGATTCGAGCGTTCATTTACTACCTTTCATTCTCCATCAAATCGACACGAGGAACTCTCTGCCCTAGACTCTGCCCAATAAAACAAGAGTTCAGGGGTTCGTTGTGTCTAACCTACAATTAAAAATGCCAGCTATTGATCCAACTGTAGAACGTTTGCTTGAGCACTGCCACACCAAGCGCTATGCCAATGGCAGCCGTATTATTCATGCTGGCGATCCATCCACCACACTTTACTATATTACCCGTGGCTCGGTCAGCGTCATGATTGAAGACGAAACCGGCCATGAAATGGTCCTGGCATACTTAAACCAGGGCGACTTCTTTGGCGAAATGGGCTTGTTCGAAGAAGAAGACCGTAGTGCATTGGTCATTGCCCGCGGTGAGTGCGAAGTAGCTGAAATCAGCTATGCCAAATTCCGCGAACTGGCGGCAAACGATCCCGAAATTTTGCTGTTACTGGCCGGCCAGATGGGCCGTCGCCTGCGCGCCACCAGCCGCAAAGTGATCAACCTTGCGTTTCTGGATGTGGCCGGACGTGTGGCCAGAACCTTGCTGGATCTGGCGCATCAGCCGGACGCCATGACCCACCCGGATGGCATGCAAATTCGTATTACTCGCCAGGAAATCGCGAAAATTGTAGGTTGCTCGCGAGAAATGGCAGGCCGTGTTTTGAAGGAACTGGAAGAACAGGGACTAATCACGGCGCACGGTAAGACGATTGTTGTCTTCGGTACCCGCTAATCGAATTTCGTTCGTTTCCCCGGTGAAGCTAGTAGCTTCGATCGGGGAAAAACAATTCCTTAAGTTTCTGTCCCGGGTCGGGAGCGCGCATAAACGCTTCGCCGACCAGAAATAAACCAATTCCGTTATCCCGCATTTTTTTTACATCTTCCTGCGTGTGAATTCCGCTTTCGGTGACCAATACGCTTTCCGGCGGCAGCTTGTCTTTCAGGCCTAACGTAATATCCAGGTCGACTTCAAACGTGTGCAGGTTGCGATTATTTACCCCCAGCAAGGTAGGTGACAATTTTAATGCGCGATCGAATTCCTGTTCGTTATGCACCTCAACCAGAATATCCAGATTTAATTCCTTGCCAAGCTGATACAAATTTTCATATTGCTCGTCGGTCAATGCGGCCATAATTAATAGCATGCAGTCGGCGCTTAACACACGTGTTTCGTACACTTGGTAAGGATCGATAATAAAGTCCTTGCGCAATACCGGCAGGCCGCAGGAACGCCGGGCGAATTCCAGAATCGGTCCGCCGCCTTTAAAAAACTCGCTGTCGGTCAACACCGATAAACACGTCGCACCGCCAAACTGATAACTCTTTGCAATTGCCATCGGGTCAAAATCTTCCCGCAGTATTCCCTTGCTGGGCGAGGCACGTTTTATTTCGGCGATGACGCCGGGTTTATCAGCTGCAAGTGCACCCCGCAACATGGTTTCAAACGGTCGTATGGCTTGCGCATCTTTTACCCATTCCTGCATTTGCGCCAGCGGTACCCGCGATTGCTTGTCCGCAATCTCCTGCTGTTTGTGTTTTAGAATCTTGTCCAGAATTTCGGGTCTTGGTTCTGCCATGTCCGTGCGCCAGTTGTTTATTGTTGTTTTTACTCAGTTGGTAATTTCCACGAGCTGCTCAAGCTTGGCGGCGGCGGCACCGGATTTCAGTTGTTCAATCGCCATTTCTATTCCACGTTGCAGGGAGTCACTTTTCCCGGCGACATAGATGGCGGCACCGGCATTCAGTGCGACAATATCGGCTGCCGGCCCGGTTTCACCGCTTAGCAACGCTCGAATCATTTTTGCGCTGGCGGCGGCATCGTTTACCTGAATTGCGCTGAGATCCCCGCCGGTCAGCCCGAATTGCTGCGGAGAAATTCGGTACTGTGTAATTTCACCCGCGTGCAGTTCGCACACACTGGTTTCACCGCAAATACTGATTTCATCCAGCCCGTCCGCAGCGTGCACCACCATGGCGTGCGTGCTGCCCAGTTGCTGCAGTACATTGGCCAGTGGTTGCAACCATTGATCATCAAATACACCCAACACTTGTCGTTGCGCACCGGCCGGATTGGTCAGCGGGCCCAGCAAATTAAACAGCGTGCGCACCCCTAATTCCTTGCGCGGCCCGATTGCGTGTTTCATGCAACTATGATGCATCGGTGCAAACATAAATCCGATGCCGATGGTATTGACGCTGGCCGCGATTTGGTCCGGCGTCTGTTCCAGATTGACACCCAGTTGCTCCAGCACATCGGCACTGCCGGTACTACTGGATACGGAACGGTTGCCGTGCTTGGCCACCCGTGCGCCGGCGCTGGCCGCGACGATAGCCGCGGCGGTGGAAACATTAAATGTCTTCAGGCCGTCGCCGCCGGTACCGCAAGTATCGATCAAATGATCGGTCGACACTTCTACCTTGCTGGACAATTTTCGCATGACGCGCGCGGCCGCGGTTAATTCGTCCACAGTTTCGCCTTTCATGCGCAATGCAACAATAAACCCGGCGATTTGGGCAGGCGTGGTCTCTCCTTGCATGATGGCATCCATGACGGATTCCATTTGTTCCGCTTGCAGATCCTGGCGCTGCAATACTTTTTCCAGCGCCTGTTGTATCGAAATGGTCATTGGTTTTGTTGAATAAAGTTTTGCAGTAAATGGTGGCCGAACTCGGTCAGAATCGATTCGGGGTGAAACTGTACACCTTCAACCGCCAGTTCACGATGACGAACTCCCATGATCTCATCGATCTCTCCGGTGTCAGTTTGCGTCCAGGCAGTCACTCGCAGACATTCGGGTAAACTGTTTTGCTCGATCACCAGGGAATGATAACGGGTAGCCTTGAACGGCATATCGCAATCGCTGAAAACGTGTTCGTTACGATGATAAATATTCGATGTTTTACCATGCATGATATCGTTGGCACGAACAATTTTTCCGCCGAAGGCCTGGCCGATGGCTTGATGCCCCAGACACACGCCGAGTATCGGTACCTTGCCGGCGAACTGTTCCACCACTTGCAGCGATACACCGGCTTCGTTGGGCGTGCATGGCCCCGGCGATAGAACAATATGGCTGGGCTGCAGTTGCGAAATTTCACCGACTCCGATTTGATCGTTGCGCACCACTTTCACCTGTTGCTGCAATTCACCTAAGTATTGCACCAGGTTGTACGTAAACGAATCGTAGTTATCGATCATTAATATCATGACTGCGGTTCCTGCTCGGCTAAGGCGGCCGCACGCAACAATGCTTTGGCTTTGTTCATGGTTTCCTGCCATTCATTCGCGGGTACCGAATCGTACACAATTCCCGCGCCGGCTTGAACATGAATGGTACCGTCTTTGATGATGGCGGTACGAATCGCGATCGCGGTATCCATATCCCCCGACCAGGCAATGTAGCCGACTGCGCCTGAGTAGACGCCGCGCTTTACCGGTTCGAGTTCG
>JANQOT010000056.1 GCA_028285655.1 Gammaproteobacteria bacterium | reverse complement strand
CCTAAAATCTTTCTGCAACTGCTACGACGATTTGATAATAACCTGGGAGAAGTGTTCACCACTCACACCAGCGATTTAATCAACATCGGATTGTCGAGTACGTTGGCTGCGCGTATAAAGCAAACAAGCTCGCGGGCGGCGGAGCCGGATCTCAATTGGCTGTCTGAACACCCTGCGCATCATATTCTCACGCTGAATGATTCCGCATACCCGCCGATATTACGCGAGATCGACACCCCACCGCCGATTCTTTACGTTAAAGGCAACCCCGCCGTATTTACCCAACCCCCCTGCCTGGCCATGGTGGGCAGCCGCAAAGCGACCGCCCTGGGCAAACAAAACGCGTTTCGGCTGGCCAATAAAATTGCCGACCTGGGCATTGTAATTACCAGTGGACTGGCGGTCGGGATCGACGGGGCCGCACATCGCGGTGCATTAGCGTCCCGTGCTGCGACCACGGTTGCAGTACTGGCCAGCGGTCTGAATAAAATGTATCCGCCCCAGCACCACGCATTAAGCGAGGAAATTGCCGTTCACGGTGCGCTGGTTTCGGAGTTTTCACCCTTCCACCCGCCATTACCCCGGCTTTTTCCGCGACGAAACCGTATTATCAGTGGGCTTTGCCTGGGCACCGTAGTGGTAGAAGCCACAGTTCGAAGTGGCTCCTTAATAACCGCTCGCTACGCTCTGGAACAAAACCGTGAAATATTTGCACTGCCGGGCCCAATAAACAGCCCCTACAGCGAGGGTTGCCACCGGCTCATTCAGGAGGGGGCCAAATTAGTTACAGATATCGAAGATATTCTGTTAGAGTGCCCACAATTTCACGGTCAAATAAGCGCTGGCCGTACTAATACTGAGGTACAGGACGGGCTGCCGCATTTGTCAAAGCAGTTGCTCAGTATCATTGAATACGTGCCTATGCCCATGGATATGCTAATAGAAAAAAGTGGATTGACCGCGGATCAAGTTTCCTCCATGCTGATACAGCTTGAGATAAGCGGTCATGTAGTGTGTGACCCAAACGGCCTGTATTCGCGTTCTGCATTGGAATAAAGCTAATGAAAGAAAATGTGCTTGACGTTCTTACGTATATGTTTGAAAGCTACTTTTATGAAGAAGAAGCCGACAACATGTTTAATCGAGAGACGCTGCTGGAAGAATTAGTCGAAGTCGGTTTCGACCATCAGGATGTGGAAAAAGCATTTAACTGGCTGGCGGATTTGCCGACCTCGCAAGAAGATCTACGGCTGACTTCTCCCGAACAAAGTTCGGTTCGAATATTTGACACGTGGGAATCAAAAAAGCTGGATTTGCATTGTCGCGGTTACTTATCAGAGCTGGAGCAAATGGGTATATTAAATGCAGCCAGCCGTGAATTAATAATTGATCGCGTCATGGCACTAGAGACAGATGAAATCAGTATCGAGCAGTTACGCTGGGTGTGTCTAATAGTTCTGTATAATTTATCGGGCTCCGACATTCCTTATAGTTGGCTTGAAGATATCGTAATGGATTTATCTTCATCCCATATTCATTAAGCGTATTTAATGGATAGTGCGCCACACTTTAGTTGGCGCTAGTTACTTTATTCTACTATTTTCCAGATGAGTAAGAATCTTGTTATCGTTGAGTCGCCCGCGAAAGCGAAGACGATAGAAAAATACTTAGGTAAAGATTTTAGTGTGCTGGCATCGTACGGGCACGTACGCGACCTCGTGCCGAAAGAAGGCGCCGTTGACACCGAGCACGACTTTTCCATGAAATACCAAATTATCGAGCGCAATGAAAAACATGTGCAGACGATAAGCAAAGCACTAAAAAAAGCCGACTCATTATATCTAGCCACTGACCCCGATCGCGAAGGCGAGGCAATATCTTGGCATTTGTATGAAATTCTTAACGAACGCGGAGCGCTGAAAGACAAAGAAGTCCACCGCGTCGTATTCCATGAAATTACCAAAGCTGCCGTTCAGGAGGCGATCGCAAATCCGCGTGCACTTGCAACTGAGCTGGTCAATGCACAACAGGCCCGCCGCGCGCTGGATTATCTGGTTGGATTTAATTTATCGCCATTACTTTGGAAAAAAATCAAACGAGGCCTGTCCGCCGGCCGCGTACAAAGCCCTGCTCTGCGACTTTTATGCGAGCGGGAAGACGAAATTGAAAAATTTGTCGCGCGCGAGTACTGGACCATTGAAGCTGATTGCAAAAAAGAAAAGCAGGCTTTTCAGGCCAAGCTTTCTCACTTGAATGAAAAGAAGCTTGAGCAATTTGACATCGACAATGAAAAAGCAGCGCAGGATGCGCACAAAATACTAACTAAAGAGGCACAGGGAAAATTAATTGTCGGAAAAGTCGACCGCAAAGAAAGAAAGCGTAATCCGGCAGCTCCGTTTATTACCTCTACCTTGCAACAAGAATCTATTCGTAAACTTCGGTTCTCTGCGCAACGCACCATGCGAATTGCGCAGCAACTTTACGAAGGTATTGATTTGGGCTCCGGGCCGGTAGGCTTGATTACCTATATGCGGACCGATTCCGTCGTACTGGCCAAAGAAGCGGTGACTGAAATAAGAGAACTGATCCAGGACCGGTATGGCAAGGAATCAGTGCCGAAAGAACCACGCACCTACAAAACAAAATCCAAAAATGCACAGGAGGCGCATGAGGCAGTACGACCGACATCTGCATTAAGACTACCCGAAGATGTAAAAGAACATTTAAGCGCCGACCAATTCAAATTATATGATCTGATTTGGAAGCGAACCATTGCCAGCCAAATGATTCACGCCACATTAAATACGGTTGCGGTGGAATTGAAGTGTGGCGAGAAAAATATTTTTCGCGCTCTCGGCTCCTCGGTAAAAACACCCGGATTTATGGCGGTATACCAGGAAGGAGCAGACGATAAAACGCCTGACACGTCAGAAGAAAAATTATTGCCCAATATGGAGGTCGGCGACGAAATCGATCTGAAAGAGATTCGTTGCGAACAACACTTCACCGAACCGCCACCGCGTTTCACGGAAGCGAGCCTGGTCAAAGCTCTGGAAGAGTTCGGAATCGGCCGTCCGTCAACTTACGCATCGATTATTTCCACGATTCAGAATCGTGAGTATGCCGAGTTGGAAAACCGGCGTTTTACACCGACGGACATTGGTCGACTGGTCAATCGTTTTCTGACCAAACATTTTACCCAATACGTCGATTATGACTTTACTGCGCATCTGGAAGATGAGTTAGATGAAATTTCACGCGGTGAAAAAAACTGGGTTCCGGTAATGGACTCCTTCTGGAAACCATTTGATGCATTGGTTAAAGATAAAGAAGTTTCGGTTACACGCGAAGAAGCCGTCGAGGCACGCGAACTCGGAACCGACCCCAAGTCGGGCAAACCCGTTAGCGTTCGCATGGGTCGATACGGCCCGTTCGTGCAAATCGGCACCAAGGACGACGAGGAAAAACCCAAATTCGCCGGACTGCGTCCAGGCCAGAAAATGGATCAGATTACTTTGGAAGAAGGACTGGAGTTGTTCAAGTTGCCGCGGGATTTAGGCGAAACTCCTGAAGGCGAGAAAGTTTCAGCAAGTATTGGTCGTTTTGGACCTTACGTAAAATATGGCAGTAAGTATGTTTCGATTCGCGGAGAGGACCCGCATATCATCGAACTGGAACAAGCGCTGGAATTTATTGCTAAAAAGAAAGAAGAGGACGCCAACAAGTTAATCAAGGAATTCGCCGACGACGGTATTCAGGTCTTAAACGGCCGTTACGGTCCTTATGTAACCGATGGCAAAAAAAATGCAAAAATCCCGAAAGATACAGAGCCGGCATCTTTGACTCTTGAGCAATGCAAAGAGATGATTGCGAAAGCCCCCGCGCGCAAGGCAAGACGACGCACTACCAAAAAGAAAAAAGCGTCTTAACCGATTACAGTAAACACTCATGATTAGCGATACGGACTCATGTGCTGCGCTAATTCTCAAGACAAACGGAATAATTACGCATTATACCGACACCATTGTCGGCCTGGCCTGCCTGCCGAAAGAAAGATTGTTACAACGGCTAATGAGAATTAAACACCGACCGGATACTAAAGGGTTTATCCTGTTGGCTTCCGCCAGCCGGCAAGTATCAGGCTTTACTCAGTGCAGTGCCGCCGACTTGACGAAACTTGATTTACCTCAGCCCAAGCCGACAACATGGTTAGTAAAATCCAGTGCTATGTGCCCTCCGTCTTTACTTGGAGCAACAAATAAAATTGCCGTGCGTATTACCAAACATACCGACATTCAATCCCTGTGTGACCAGGTGGGGCCGGTTGTTTCCACCAGTGCAAATCTAAGTGATCAGGCAAATTGCACCGACTTAAAACAAGTGCGTAACATGTTTGGACCCGCCATAGATTACGTGCATTGGACAAAAGATACGGGTACCGGTCGACCCAGCACGGTGATCGACCTGGAAAGCGGTAACATACTACGCAAATAGGAGACTTATGAATTCTTTACCGAACCTGGATGCCGTACTCAGTTATCTGGAATCATTGCAAGATAATATATGCAATGAAATTACTCGACTGGATGGCATTAGTTTTACTGAAGATCAGTGGAAGCGCGCCGAAGGCGGCGGCGGACGTAGTCGTGTACTAAGAGACGGTAATGTATTTGAACAGGCAGGGGTCAACTACTCGCGCGTAAGTGGTAAACAACTGCCAAAAGCTGCGACAGTACAACGTCCTGAATTATCCGGTTGTAGTTTTCAAGCTGCCGGTGTTTCGCTGGTAATTCATCCGAACAATCCCTTTGTTCCGACGACGCATTGCAACGTTCGCTTTTTTATGGCGGAACCGGCAAGCGGTGACCCTATATGGTGGTTCGGTGGCGGTTTCGATCTGACGCCTTATTACGGATTTGTCGAAGATGCCAGACACTGGCACGAAATTTCCCGTACGGCATGTGCACCGCTGGGAGATGACGCTTACCCGAAGTATAAAAAATGGTGTGACGACTATTTTTATCTGCCGCATCGAAATGAGCCGCGTGGTATCGGCGGCCTGTTCTTCGACGATTTCAATGAGCGCGGTTTTGCGACCTGCTT
Source organism: Gammaproteobacteria bacterium (assembly GCA_028285655.1). GTDB lineage: Bacteria > Pseudomonadota > Gammaproteobacteria > UBA4575 > UBA4575 > JANQOT01. The sequence continues at coordinate 369 of JANQOT010000056.1, read as the reverse complement.
TGAATTCACCCGCAGCGTCGGCGATCACTTTCTGCCCGCCTATATACCGATAGTCGAGCGGCGCAGGGACCAGCCGTTTACCGACCGCGAACGCCAGTTTCAGCTTTATCGGCGTGGGCGTTATGTGGAATTCAATTTACTGTATGACCGCGGCACTTTGTTCGGCCTTCAATCCGGCGGACGGACCGAATCAATCCTGATGTCGCTGCCCCCGATGGTGCGATGGGAGTACAATTGGTCGCCAGACGAGAACAGCCCCGAAGCAGAACTATATAATGTATTCCTAAAGCCCAAGGACTGGATAAACGAATAAGCTCATGAGCCGCTACCCGACCACCCGCATGCGCAGAATGCGCGCTTCGACCTTTA
>JANQOT010000144.1 GCA_028285655.1 Gammaproteobacteria bacterium | reverse complement strand
CCAAAGGACACCACTGCGAGACTTGTAACAAATAATTTATTGGCTCGCCATGACATAGAACAGTTAGGTGTCACAATAAATTGCGAACTCATTTGCTCTTTCTCGGTATTCAGATTGTGTGCTTCTTCTCCCTTTGATGAACGAATTTCCATATCGAGCACGTATTGAGGTGCATGACTTGGCGCGTATATTAGCAATTATTGATATAAAATTCATGACCTTCGAGAGGTTAAGTCGACCTGTGCATTGTGCAATTATTGACACATTATTTGTACAATTTGATGGATTATTAAGCAATTGCCTGCGATTCGAGCATTTCAATACTCAGGAAAAGGTAATAGGTTGCCACTCATCGCGATCGCGCGCAGGGGCGGATTCGATTTTCCATGCATGCCCGTAGATGACCTCGTAGGTAGCCGGATAGGTGCCGTTGGGTAATTCAAATTTGCGGTATTCGTTTAACATCGCGTCGATTTGGTGCCGGGTCAACAAGCCACGCGATCGCGACTGCAATTTATTGGTCGCTCCAGTCGCTTTCAAGTCATGCAGTAACTGCATCGGATCTCGATATTCCACGGTTAATTTTTCGGCCTCCATTACCGGAGAACTGAAGCCGGTTTGCAGCAACAAATCGCCCAGCAAGTGCATGTCTACAAAATTTTTTACTCGCGGATGCGGGTCGACCCGGGCAAAGCTGTGGCGTAATTCCTGCAATGTATCGGGGCCAAACAGCGAAAATATAAACAGCCCCTGCGGCCGCAAAGTTCTCAGGCAGTCTGCAAACACGGATGCAATATCATTACACCATTGCAAAGTGGACGCCGAAAAAACCAAATCAAATACGTCCGCTTTATAAGGCAGCGCTTCGGCGTCGCCGCACACGGCAGTATTTAATTCTGGTTGTGCGTTTTTTTTTGCAAATTGCAGCATGGGCAATGCAATATCCAGCGAATAATAATTGTCGCGACCGAATAAATACTGTAACTCAGTTTGAGCGCTACCGGTGCCGCTGCCAAGATCGAGCAATGCGTCTACTTTTACGGTTAGAGATTTTAGCTTCAGCAGCAGTCGTTTCAGTATTTCGCCTTGAACGACGGCGGATTCGTCGTAGGTGCTTACTGCATTTCCAAACGCAGTTTTCACGTTTTGTTTATTAATATTATTCATCGCGCCCAGGATCCAAAATATCCAAAATATATTCAGATACAAGCTGTGGATGCGATACATGCACCGCGTGACCTGCTGCTGGAATCGAGTAAAACTTTGCGCCACTCTTCGCCGCGGCTGCACGCCCGGCGCGTACCGGCAGTACTGCATCGCATTCACCGTGTATAAAACCGGCGCTGCACGGCAGCCTTTTTAATTCGCGATCAAGATTCAAGTTAGCAAGCATGGATAAGCCCAGGTCACATTCATTATAGTCATAGCGGTCGACCGGCAACGAAGCACGCAACTGGCGCAAAGCCGTCTGGGCAAATTCGTCGCCTTTGGTTTGTAGTGTCAAAAATTTTTTAAGGGTTGCTTCAGGCCGGTTTTTAAAATCCGACTGAAACGTTTCAAACCACGCGGGATCGATCGCCGTTTCGAGATCCACAAATCTTGCGGCGGATGCGATGAATACAATATTTGTAATCCGCTTCGGAGCCGCCATCGCCAGACGTATCGCTAACAATCCGCCTAATGACCACGCGACTACCTGGGTCGCTGCGTTGATTGATGCCGCTAATGCAGCGATATATTCGTTCAGATCATGCATCGAAACCGCCAATTCGTTTTCCGGCACCCAAGAAGGTGTGACACAGTTTATGTGGTATCGATCTTGTAATGCTGGAATAATCGATTTCCATACATCACAGGTACTGCCCCACCCGGTTAACAATAAAATGTCAGATTTCAAAATCGCGAGTCATGCAAAAAAATTAAATTACTCATGTCTCCACAGATAACATACTCCATAGCAATAATCATCGCTTACCTTATCGGATCTATTGCCAGTGCAATATTAATTTCAAAATGGATGCGATTGCCTGATCCGCGCGATATTGGTTCCGGCAATCCGGGCGCTACTAATGTTTTAAGATCCGGCAATAAAAAAGCCGCCGCACTTACCTTGTTGGCGGATCTGCTCAAAGGCTTGCTGCCTGTGCTGGCAGGGCGCTGGCTACAGTTTGACATCATAATACTTTGCTGTATCGGGCTGGCTGCAATTTTAGGACATATGTATCCTGTTTATTATCGCTTTCGCGGCGGCAAAGGTGTTGCAACCACGCTAGGAACTATGCTGGGCATTGCCTGGCCGTTGGCAATTGTATGGGTATTTATCTGGTTGAGCATCGCCGGCATCACCCGCTACTCTTCTTTGGCTGCGTTGCTGGCGACACTTGCGTTGCCTGTAATTTGCTGGCTATTGAATTATCCGCATGCGATTTTTGTATTTACACTGGCGATTAGTATTCTCATTGTTTGGCGCCATCGTAATAACATCAGCAAATTATTACGCGGTGAAGAATCTCGAATCGGTAATAAAAACTAGCTCTGTGCGTCGGCAAGAGACCATCGAGGATAAACCTCGATTGATTTATTTTGCGCGGCTTTATTTTGCAGGGTATACAATAATCCAGTGTACGCAATCATCACGCCATTGTCGGTGCAACGTTTAAGATCGGGGAAAACCACATTTATACCGGCGTCAGACAGATCATTAAATTTCGATCGCATAGCGCGATTGGCGCTAACGCCTCCCGCTACAACCAAAGTGGTTAAATTTGTCTGTTCCAGTGCACGCCGACATTTTTCATATAATGTTTCTATCACTGCTTGCTGAAACGCAAATGCGATATCGGCATTTTCTTGCGTTGTTTTGCCCGAGTTCTTGTAGCTCAGCAAAGTATGCGTTTTTAACCCGCTAAAACTAAAGTCCAGACTGGAGTGTTCCAGCATGGGCCGCGGAAACGGCGGCAATGTTGCCTGTCCCGATAGGGCCAACTGTTCAATGGCCGGACCTCCCGGGTACCCTAACTGCAATTGCTGGGCGACTTTGTCGAAAGCTTCTCCCACGGCATCGTCCCGACTTTCCCCCAGTACTTGATACTGCCCCAGCGCTCGCGCATGCACCAGTAGCGTATGCCCGCCGGACACCAGCAAGCATAAAAACGGAAATTCCACTCCGCCCGCATGATCGAGAAACGGCACCAGTAAATGTGCCTCCATGTGATGTATGGCCAGCGAGGGCTTTTGCAGCGCCCAGGCCAGCGACTGTCCCACCGAAGCGCCCACGAACAAGGCTCCGACCAACCCGGGCCCGGCGGTATAGGCAATCGCATCCAAATCATCCCGGGAGGTTCCGGCTTGCTGCAAACACTGGTCTATCAGCGGAATTAATTTGCGTACATGGTCTCTGGACGCGAGTTCCGGCACCACTCCGCCATGCTGAGCATGGGTGGCGATCTGACTGTACAGGCATTCCGCCAGAATTTGACTTTGCTCGTTAATAACAGCGACGCCGGTTTCGTCGCACGAGGTTTCTATTCCCAGCACATTCATACGTATTTATGGCCGAATTCAGGGCAAAAGTGGGTTTTATAGTTGAAATCGAGCATAGCGTAATTATAATCCAGCGTCCTTTTGGCAATTTGTGCAAAAGGTGATCGCAATGTGGCCGCACTTACTATGGCCGCCACTTTTAACCGAATCAATCAATAATTTTTGTTTGGCTTACTAAAAATTGAGGGTATATGCCTGGAGTTAGAGTAAAAGAAAACGAACCATTTGACATGGCTTTACGGCGTTTTCGCCGTTCCTGCGAAAAAGCAGGCGTGCTGACCGAAGTACGCCGTCGCGAATTTTATGAGAAACCCACTTCTGTCAGAAAACGTAAGGCTGCCGCCGCGGTAAAACGTAATCTCAAGCGTGTCTCCCGAACCAGCCTCAAGCGCAAACGCCTGTATTAGTGCTCACATTCAGCATATAAAATGCGGAATTAGAAAATGTCTGCACCCGGTCCTCAATAGACCAAGGTTAAGTAACTTTAGAAAATGTCTGCACCCGGCTCCCAGAAGACCAAAGCTAAGTAGCTATAGTAAATGTCTGCACCCAGTTCATTAAAGGATCAAATTCAGGCGGATATGAAATCCGCCATGCGCGCGGGCGACAAAGAAAATCTGGCTACTATTCGCCTCATATTAGCCGCGATCAAGCAGGTCGAAGTCGATACCAGGAAAGAACTATCCGATGCCGATGTCATCGGCATTCTTGACAAAATGGTAAAACAACGCCGTGAGTCCATAGACCAATTTGAACAAGCCGGCCGCCAGGACCTGGTGGATAAGGAAAAATCCGAACTCGAAATTATCAGCGAATATTTACCGGCACCAATGTCGGAAACCGAAATCGTCGCAGCGGTGGAAAAAGCATTACAGGAAACTTCGGCATCTTCGATGAAGGATATGGGCGCAGTAATGGCTTTACTGAAGCCGCAACTGCAGGGTTGCGCAGACATGGGCAAAGTAAGCCAGCTGGTCAAGTCAAAGTTGTCCTGATTATTTCGTTCAGTTTTTTTACAGCCGCCACTGTGTTTCACTGAAGACCGCAGCCCCATTTTCCTGCAGGAATACGTTATAGTTTCACCACCTTTTGCCGGCTACAGATAATTTCATCACCTATTCGACGCACATATCCCGTTATGAACACATTAAAAAATGACCGCTTGATTCGGGCGTTATTGCGTCAGCCCGTAGACACTACGCCCGTTTGGATAATGCGTCAGGCGGGTCGATATTTGCCTGAATACCGGGCCACACGTAAAAAAGCCGGCGACTTTTTAACCCTGTGCAAAACCCCTGAGTTGGCCTGCGAAGTTACGTTGCAGCCGCTGGATCGATTCGACCTGGATGCCGCTATCTTGTTTTCGGATATCTTAACCATTCCGGATGCGATGGGTCTGGGCTTGCAATTCAAAGAAGGCGATGGCCCCAGCTTCAGCAACCCGGTGCGGTCAAGCAGTGATATCGCCAAACTGGCGGTACCCGACCCGCACGACGAACTTCGATACGTGGTCGACGCCGTCGCACTGATTCGTCGCGAGCTCAACGGGCGGGTCCCACTAATTGGTTTTTCCGGCAGTCCCTGGACCCTGGCGACCTATATGGTGGAGGGCGGCTCATCGAAAGAATTTAGCAAAATCAAAGGCTTACTATATAGTGACCCGGTGGCGCTGGAACAACTTCTGGAGATCGTCAGTGCCAGCGTCGCGACTTATCTAAATGCTCAAATTGAAGCAGGTGCGCAGGCGGTAATGATATTTGATACCTGGGGGGGCACTTTGACGCCGGAACTTTATCGACGCCACTCGCTGGCACCCATGGCCAGTATCGTGCAAAAACTCAAGCGCACACATGACGGCCAAACAATCCCGGTCATTCTTTTTTCCAAGGGTGCCAACCACTCGCTGGGGGAAATGGCCGCCACCGGCACCGATGCCGTAGGACTGGACTGGACCATTAATATCCGCGATGCGAAAAAGCTGGTGGGAGACAGAGTGGCGTTACAGGGAAATCTTGATCCGACGGTGTTATACAGTTCGCCGACTGCGATCCGGAATGAAGTCAAAAAAATTCTATCCGATTACACAGAGCCCAGCGGGCATGTATTTAATCTGGGACACGGCATTCATCCCGGCATAGATCCGAACAACGTAAAGGTCCTGGTGGATTGCGTACATGAATTCGGCAGCAAGCAATAGTGCTTCTGCATCAAATATTTTCACGAAACTAAAATATATGCTCGGGCAGCGCTTGCGGTTGCGACGGTAAATTTTCTGTAGGCCCCGAAATGTCAGCGGGAATTTTCCGGTGAATGGACCGGTCGATACCGGGTATATTGTCGATTTCGAATATCTCTTCCTCCCCGATACCGCTTTCCTGATCGACCAGCAAACCCGTTTCCGGGTTGATACGCAGCTTGAGCAGACCTTCCGGCATGGGTCGCTCTATTTGTGGCAAATCCTGCAAGGCAACCCGCATATAGTCGATCCAGATCGGCAGGGCGGCAACGCCGCCGACTTCTCCGCGCCCCAATGGTTTGTGCTGGTCAAACCCAAGCCATACAGTCGTCACGACTTGCGGATGATAGCCTGCAAACCAGGCATCGTGCTGGTCATTGGTAGTACCGGTTTTACCGGCGATATCGCTGCGATTCAGCGCCAGTGCCTTACGCCCCGTACCAAAGCGAATAACGTCTTTTAGCATGCTGTCCATGCGGTAAATATTCGATTCGGAAACGACTCTGGTCGCGGCGCGCACGCCAGTTCCCTCGGCGCCGGAAGCCTCCGCCAGTCCCAGTTCGACCAGTTCTTCAGCGTGCAATGCAATTTCGGCCGCCATGCGGGTACATTCTTCGTCGCACACCCGTAACGGATTGGATTGATACAAGGTCTCTCCTTCCGGCCCGACAATACGGTCAATAAAATACGGCTCTACTTGGTAGCCGCCATTGGCAAATACAGTGTACGCTGTTGCCAAACGCAGCGGGGTTACTGCACCACTGCCCAGTGCAAGCGTTAAGTCCTTGGGCAAATTATCCAATTCAAAACCGAACTTGGTGGCATGCTCACGAGCGACCTTGCGACCGATATCCCGCAATATTCGAATCGAAACCATATTGCGCGACTTGGTCAATGCCGCCCGCAAGCGAGTCGGACCGAAAAACTTTCCGGAGTAGTTTTGCGGCCGCCAGGTATCTTCCTGACTGCGACCTCCAAATACCACCGGCGCATCATTGACAATAGACGCCGGAGTAAATCCCGCTTCCAGAGCCGCCGAGTAAATAAAGGGCTTGAAGGCGGAACCGGGCTGGCGGCGCGCCTGCGTCGCGCGATTGAATTTACTGTTGTAAAAATCGAACCCGCCGGTTAACGCCACGATTGCACCGTCTTCCGGGCGCAGCGACACCAGTGCACTGGAGACTTCCGGTAATTGCCGCAGCAGCCATCCCTGCTCAGTTTTCTGCAATCTGATGATGTCACCCAGACTCAGTACATCCGATACTTTTTTTGGCGACGGTCCGAGGCTGTTTTCTGATTTATATTTTCGCGCCCATTTCACGCTAGTCAGCGTTAACTCGATATCCTCGTTTGCCAGCGTCACCAGTGCCTTGTCATCGTCGACGGCGGCGACCTCAGCGCCCTCGGAGGCGGCGTCCGCCGCGTCCCGCAAAGCGCCCCTTCGCTCTTTCGCTAACG
>JANQOT010000038.1 GCA_028285655.1 Gammaproteobacteria bacterium | reverse complement strand
TAGATTATTTAGACTTCGCCCTTATTGCGCTACTCGCGGATGCCGAGTAACAAACGCTGATTCTAGTTTTAATTCTTTGCGTAAGCGATCTTGTAGTTTCGTTGCTTTGTCCTGGGAGATTACAGGCCCGACTTTTACTCGATATATGGGCTTGTCATTGCTGCTGCTATGATCGATGACGACATCGAACCCCGCTTTTTCCAGCGTCTCCTGCAAGGCTGCCGCCTTGTCCTCTTCACCAAACGCTCCTACTTGTACTACCCAGCTTAATAATTCGGGGCTGACCGACTTTGCCACAGTATTTTCCGGAACGATATTCTTTTCCAGATCGGGTTTCGCTTCGTTCTTGTCTATCGTGGACTGCGTATACTCGGGTGCGGGCGTCTGCACCTGTTGCTCCAGCTCATCCGAAAAGATCAATTCCGGTTCGGGTGGAATTTCAAGATCTACCTTGGTGACACTTTTCTGCCCTGAACCATCCAGCACCATAGGTACAAATATTACAGCCAGCGAAAGCAATACCGCAGCGCCGACAATTCTGTATTTCAATGCCGAATCCACATTACCACCTGCATAAAACGTCTCGAGTCTTGATGCGATTGTTTTTCCACACAATAGGCCATCTTATTTTTCACTTGCCAAAACTTCCGCCACGGTAAATATAGACCCGAACACCAAAATTCGATCGCCTTTTTCTGCATCACTTTGCGCCTGTATATAAGCTTGCTCGACCGTATCAAATGAGCTGATTTCAAAACTTTGACCAAATTCACCGATTGCTTGTTCCACACGATTTACTTCCATCGCACGCGGTGACTTTACTTCCGAGATATACCATTGATCAACGTATGGGCGAATTAACTCAACAATGCCATTCAGATCTTTATCGTTCAATATTGCAAATACTGCGATGGTTTTACGCGGTTTGGGTAACGCCTGCAGATTTTCCGCAAGCACACTAGCACTGTCAAAATTATGCGCCACATCGAGTATGATTTCACAATCTTTAACAATGCGTTGAAACCTTCCTTCCAGCGTCACTTCCCGCAAGCCGGTTTCGATGGCTTCCATGCTTACCGGAAGTTTATGGCGCAGACAATGCAGACCCATTAACACCGTCGCGGCATTGCGAATCTGAATCGCACCGGACAGACTGGGAAAAGGCAAGCCGTGCAATTCGCCGCCCGGAGTAACAAAAGACCAGGAAGATTGCGCCACCTGGTAGGAAAACTTTTCGTTTAACTGAAATAACTCAGCTTTGACTTTTTGCGCAACTTCGCCGATCGATTGCGGCGGATCAACATCACCGCAAACAGCAGGAACACCGGCACGAAATATACCGGCTTTTTCAAACCCAATTGATTCGCGACTATCTCCCAGCCACTCGGTGTGATCCAGACCAATGCTGGTTACGAACGCCAAATCGCAATCAATGATGTTAGTGGCATCCAAGCGGCCGCCCAGGCCGACTTCAAGCACCGCAACATCCACTTTCTCTTCATGAAAAATATCCAGCGCAGTTAATGTCGCGAATTCAAAAAAACTCAGACTGATCCCGTTGCGCGCAGCATCGATTTTGGCAAATGACTGGCATAACTGTTCGTCGTGCACGCAACGCAGGCCTACGCGAATACGTTCGTTATAATGCACGATGTGGGGCGATGTGTAGGTTCCTACTTTGTATCCGGCGTGATGCAATATGGTACTTAACATCGCAACCACCGAACCTTTGCCGTTGGTTCCTGCAACTGTAATGACGGGAAAAGGGCATTCAATAATATTCAAACGCTGTGCGACTTCGCGAATACGATCCAGCCCCAATTCGATTTCGCGTGCATGCAGGGTGGTTTGCCAGGCCAGCCAATCGTCCAGGGACTGATATTTTGCCGCAACACTGGTTTGCGAATGGGCGGATGATTTGGCCATTTTCATTAAAATCGCCCGATCAGGCAATTCGCTGGGTCAGCACATGCAGTACGTTATAGATGCGGTCGCGCAACTGCCCGCGCTCGACAATCATATCAATCGCGCCGTGGTCCAATAGAAATTCGCTGCGTTGAAAACCTTCCGGCAATGTCTCCCGCACGGTCTGCTGAATCACTCTTGGTCCGGCAAACCCGATCAATGCATTCGGTTCGGCAACGTGTACATCGCCAAGCATGGCGAAACTAGCCGACACACCTCCCATCGTGGGATCGGTCAGCACTGAAATAAATGGCAATCGTTGTTCCGACAGGCGTGTAAGTGCCGCACTGGTTTTAGCCATTTGCATTAATGACATCAATGCTTCCTGCATGCGCGCACCGCCGCTGGTGGAAAAACACACCAAAGGAACACTTTCAGCGATACTTTTTTTCACACCCAGCAAAAATCGTTCGCCGACGACAGACCCCATCGAGCCCCCCATAAAACCGAATTCAAACGCGGCTGCCACGATCGGCATATTTTTTAGCTTTCCCTGCATTACCACCAGCGCATCTTTTTCGCCGGTGCTTTTGCTGGCAGCGGAAAGACGGTCTTTATATTTTTTGGAATCTTTAAACTTTAGAAAGTCCTGTGGCTCGAGTTCCGCACCGATTTCGATTCGGTCGTTTTCATCCAGAAAAAAATCGATTCGGTTACGCGCACTGATACGCATGTGGTGATTGCATTTGGTACAGACGTAAAAGTTTCGTTCCAGTTCGGATTTATACAGCACCGCACTGCAATTAGGACATTTATCCCACAAGCCTTCGGGCACTTTTCGTTTGGAAGTGCTTTCGGTGCGAATACGCGATGGAACCAGTTTCTCTAACCAACTCATAACTTATTTTTTAATTAAAATTTAGCTTAAGCAATTTTCTGGGTCGCTTCGTTAGCGTCCAGCGCCAGCTTTATACTGCTCAATAATGCTTTGATCTTGTCTTTGGCGGCATTAATGTTATCAGCATGTTCGGCAATAATGGAAACAATTGCGCTACCCACTACCACTGCATCTGCGCAGGAAGCGACCGATTTGGCCGAAACAGCGTCTTTTATGCCGAATCCGACCGCCACCGGCAGTTTGGAATAATCACGAATTTGACTTACTTTTGCCGCTACGCTGTCAACATCCAGTTTGTTTGCGCCGGTTATTCCTTTGAATGAAACATAGTATAAAAAACCTGAAGCCAGACTCGCGATGGTTTGAATTCGATGTCCGTTAGTGGTCGGCGCCAGCAAATAAATCGTATCGATATCATGCTGTCTATACGCCACGGCTATATCGGCGCTTTCTTCCGGCGGTAAATCAACTGTAATAATACCGTCGACCAAAGTACTGGCCGCCTTGGCAAATGCATTAACACCGTAAATTTCAAACGGATTCTGGTAACCCATAAAAATTACCGGCGTGGTGTTATTGTCTTTTCTGAATTGTTCAACGATGTTCAAAACATCTTCTACCGACGTGTCATGCTGCAAGGCGCGTTCGCATGCCGCCTGTATTACCGGACCGTCCGCCATCGGGTCGGAAAACGGTATCCCCAGTTCGATCAGATCGGTTCCACCTTCAACCAGTGCATGCATTAACTCAAGCGTATGTTTCGGATGCGGATCACCGGCGGTGATATAGCTAATCAATGCTGTGCGTTTCGAGGCGGCCAGTCGATCGAAGCAGTCGCTTATTCTGGTCATAGCTCGATACCTTCGATACGCGCGACGGTATTGATATCTTTATCGCCGCGGCCGGACAAATTCACGATGATCGATTGATCGGGCGACAGGGTTTTCGCCAGTTGCTCCGTATAGGCCATGGCGTGGCTGCTTTCCAGCGCCGGAATAATGCCCTCGGACCGGGTCAAGGTGTGAAACGCCTGCAGCGCCTGTTGATCCGTAACCGAGACGTACTCGACTCTGCCGGCGTCTTTCAGCCATGCATGCTCGGGACCGACGCCCGGATAATCCAGCCCCGCAGATATGGAATGCGTTTCGATAATCTGGCCGTGGGAATCTTCCATCAGATAGGTTCTGTTGCCGTGCAATACGCCCGGGCTGCCGGCACTTAACGGTGCCGAATGCTTGCCGGTTTCGACGCCGTCGCCACCGGCTTCGACGCCGACAATACGCACGTCCGAATCGGCCAGGAATGGATGAAACAGGCCGATTGCATTGGATCCGCCACCGACACACGCGACCAGGGCGGTCGGCAGCTTGCCGAACTGATCCAGAATCTGGCCGCGTGCTTCGCGGCCGATAATGGTTTGAAAGTCACGCACTAATAACGGATAAGGATGCGGACCGGCGACGGTGCCGATAATGTAAAACGTATCGTCGACATTGGTCACCCAGTCTCTCAAGGCTTCGTTGAGCGCATCTTTAAGGGTTTTCGACCCCGATGTGACCGGTACGACTTCTGCACCCAGCAGACGCATACGGTAGACATTGGGCGCCTGTCGCTGAATGTCCTCGGCACCCATGTACACCACGCATTCCAGTCCCAGTCGCGCGGCGATAGTGGCGGTAGCCACCCCGTGCTGACCCGCGCCGGTTTCGGCAATAATGCGTGTTTTTCCCATTCGCTTGGCCAGCAGGGCCTGGCCGATCGTATTGTTGATTTTATGCGCGCCGGTGTGATTAAGATCTTCTCTTTTCAGAAATACCTGCGCGCCGCCCCACAACTCAGTTAAACGTTCGGCCAAATACAAAGGACTTGGGCGGCCCACATAATGGGCCAGATCGGCATCCAGTTCGCGCTGAAATTCCGGATCGTTTTTACATTCGTTGTAGGCTGTCTCCAGATCGGCCAGCGGGGTCATCAGCGTTTCGGCCACAAAACGGCCGCCATAAACGCCGAAGTGTCCATCCCGGTCGGGTAACACTGCAAAATCGAATAGTTTTTCTTTCAACTTAGCACTCATTCGCGGCTCGCACTGCATTTACAAATTGCTGCATTTTAATTTTGTCTTTCACTCCCTTGTCGGACTCGATACCACTACTGACATCAACGGCATAAGGCCGAACCTGTTGAATGGCCGCGGTAACGTTCTCCGCATGCAAGCCACCGGCTAAAATTACCGGCTTGCTCACATGTGCCGGAATCGCTTGCCAGTCAAATACTTTGCCTGACCCGCCCGGCCGACCCAGCGCGTTACTGTCCAGCAATAGCGCTCGCGCGGAGGGATATTGCTCCAGTAATGCATTCGCCCCTTCCGACCCCATCGCAATACTTTTTATGTAAGGTCGCTGAAAAGAAGCACAAAATGGTTCCGGTTCTGAACCGTGAAACTGCATCAGGTCCAGTGGCACATTTGCCAGTATGTCCTTGATTGTACTCGC
>JANQOT010000032.1 GCA_028285655.1 Gammaproteobacteria bacterium | reverse complement strand
CTCCAGGTAGGCCTCGTTGCCGGCGGTCGCCAAATCGACGGACCCCGTTGACCCCTCGACCGACCAGATTGAGTCAAGCGTCGCTGTGCTGAAGTCGTCACTAACCACTTGCGGCATGCAAAAGTTCCCGTTTAAGTAACCATAGACCCCCGTATTCGGCTCGAATTCTATTGGCGACAAATGTCCGAGCTCGAATAGTCGGCGAAGCGTATTATGCAAACGTTCTTTTAAGCTGCCAGTGATAAAGATCGCAGCAACGCTTTTTTGTTGGAAAATTGACCGAATTTTGTCCCCAGAATCAATTTTTCGGCTCGAATGAGGGTCAAATTGATAATGGCACGAAGAACTCCACTGAATGTCATCTTATAGCGCTTACCTGGAGACGCCGAAATCTTACCCAACCGTTAAATTGTGGAAAAAATCACTGACAGCAGGACGTTTTTTTTGTACCAGAATCGCGAAGAATTGCTTTGCCGCTGATAACGGGGGATATCGTCCAAACGGCGCTTCCCGACCGGTATGTACTGCAGTCCAAACCTGAGGAATTCTTTCATGGCGCTAATTACCGTAGGAATGCCCGTTTACAATGGTGAAAACTTCATTCAAGAAGCCATCGACTCAATTTTGTGCCAAGATTTCGAAGACTTTGAACTGGTAATATCAGACAATTGCTCAACTGATAATACACAAGAAATTTGCCGCTCATATTCTGATAAAGATAAACGAGTTCGTTATATTCTTCAGGAAAATAACCTTGGCGCAGCCCCAAATTTTAATTACTTATTTGAGATATCGAACAGTCCATTTTTTAAATGGGCTGCTCACGACGATATCCTAGAACCCAGCTATTTTAGAAAGTGTATTGAAGCATTAAAAAATAGACCAAATTGCGTACTCTGTACTTCATATTCAAAAACAATTGACAACAAAGGCGAATTGGTACGTCACTATGATGCATGTAAAACTTTTGACCAGCCGCAACCGCATCAGCGGTTCGCGGAGCTTGTCCGGTTTCATAAGCATCCTTTCTACGAAATCTTTGGAATCATTCGCTCGTCGGCCCTTCAAGGAAGCTACCTGATCCCCTATTTCTCTGGCGGCGATGGCGTCCTGCTCGCCCAGCTTTCGTTACGTGGCGAATTTGCGATTATTCCTGAATACCTTTTCCTGCCGCGTCGACACCCCGATCAATCGCAACAATTCACTAACAATAAGCGAGGATACAACGAATGGTTCTATGCGGGAAATTCTGGAAAAGTAAGGATGCCTCATTTTGAAAAATTAGCTGCATATTTCCATGCGATTAGATCTTCGGATTTGGATTTTCAAACAAAAATAAAATGCTACTCTTCTCTAATTAAGCAAACATGCACAACATGGCGACCTATTCGCGGTGATTTACGGCGAGCCATAGAGGATACCTTTCATATTTATAGTTACAAAATAAAAAATACAATCACTAAATAGAATTACCGCTTACGATAAGTAAAATTTTTTACATAATATCACCAAAGAATTGGGTAAAATTCTTTGAAAAAGTTCATTTAAAATATTGCGTAGAAAATTCTGTTTTTCAAAAAAATATCTTTTTGCTTTTATTATCAGTAACAAATTAATAAATGTCATGTAATTAAAATTTTCTCGGATTCTAGATATTCAAAATATTTCTTAGATCTGATGCCGCGCTATTAATCAACAAAAAACTCCAACCCGCTTTGCTTAGGAGTAGGTCTGCTGAGTAAAAACGACGACGACTCGCCAGTAATTGAATATAAGAATGTAAAATTAAGCAAAAAGCTTGTTATCGTGAACTCGATAAGCTCGGTTTTAGCGCGCGTCTTAAATATCACGATAATTTTGTGGATGTTGCAGTACCTTCTGAGCAGAGTATCAACAGAAGAATTTGCAATTTATCCAGTTATTATGTCACTGATGGTATTTTCTCAGATTGTATTTCGGTTTTTTACAGGAGGCTTAAGTCGTTTTGTCGTTGACGCTTACGCAAAAGGAGATTTTTATCGAGTTTCAGAAATTACATCTTCCGCCTTCCCAATGCTTTTGCTTGGTAGTACGATATTTTTTGTAACTGGTACGTTGTTTGGTGTAAACATTGATCTATTTTTGAATATTGGTCATGAATATGTTTATATTGCAAGGATCATGTTTGTTTTATTAATAATTAGCTTTTCCTTGCAGATGTTATGCATTCCGTTCAAGGTCGGTTTTGACGTTAAACAAAAGTATGTAGAACTAAATATATTGAATTCTTTTCGCGATATTTTTAAAGTTATTCTTATTTTTTGTTTGTTGATATTTGTTGGTCCGAGTGTTATTTGGATTGTAGTTGGCACCGTTATCGCTGACGTCATACACACCGCTGTTGTTTTCTACAGATCTCGAGCGCTGGTTCCCGAGCTCCGATTTTCCCATGCGCTGATTCGGTGGAAGCAGGCAACACAGATTGTGTCCTTCGGCGCATGGACGACGCTGGGGCGGCTGGGGGCCCTCATGTACACCACCGGCGCAACCATACTCCTCAACTTGTTCGGAACGCCGCTCGATGTGACAAATTTTTATCTCGGATCGACACTGTTCCGTCATATTAACGCATTGATCGGGTTTGCCGCGTTACCGCTCCAGCCGGCCATCACCGCCATGAATTCGTTAAATGATCACCAAAGGCTGAAGAACACCGTCTTGCGTGGGGGACGTTATGCGACTTGGATTGGACTCGCCGTCGCATTACCTTTGGCGATATTTTCGGAAGAGTTAATCACTGTATACTTGGGGTCGGAGTTCCTGAAATCAGCAATTGTTCTTGCTCTGTTTATGGCTTTTTTCCCATTTATACTGCCAACTTTCCTGTTGCCGATGACAGCAATGGCAATGTTTAAAGTAAAAGAGTTTTATATCGTCGCTTTTGTTGCGCAGCTCTTGGGCTTTCTTGTAATGATTTATGTAACCGCTGGTTTGAATATGGGGGCGATCGCGGTTACAGCTTGTCTGTTCGCGGTAACGGCGATTTCCCAGATTTTCTTCTTCTGGCCCTTGTGTTGCCGCCTCGTCAAAATCAGTCGTTCGGAGGTATTTTGGGATCTCGTTTATCCGGGATTCCTTCCCGCTGTTGCCGGTTCTATCGTTTGGATCGGGTTCAAGGTTGTCTACCCCCCGGACAGCTGGCTCACGCTGTTTGCGTATGGCGCGGCCGGAGGATTGGTTTATCTGGCTACTCTGTTCGCGTTCTCACTCAATTCTCAAGAGCGCCGAGAACTACGTACTGTGATCGACAAGACATCGTTGAGATTGGGG
>JANQOT010000021.1 GCA_028285655.1 Gammaproteobacteria bacterium | reverse complement strand
ATGATAGGTCTACACCCTGCGTCCTGTGCTTTCGATACTTTTGTGCCTCTTGAATAAAATAGCGCGTATCTACGGTATTTATTGCAATGTCTATTTTGTTTTTTTCTGCGCCAAGAGAAACTAAATACTCTTTTGCCAATGATCCGTAAGCAACGAATCGGGAAACACGACGAGTGATAACTTTTTTTGAAAATTCTCTAAAAAATGATTTTTTTCGTCTATGATTATGAATTTCACCTGACCAAACAATAAATTTTAATCGTCTAACAAAGCTTAACAGATATACTTGAATAGTAGCCATAGAAAATCCTGGCGTAATTATACAAACCGGATTGTATGCATTAATTACGGTAATCAATCCAAAGTACGTTAAACTCACAGTCTCAGACGCACTAAACTTAATCCCGAAATGCTTCAGTATCTTGTGTTCAAACTCACAGTCATCTAAATCTATATTCCACTTTCTTCTTTTCTCGCTTAGCGTTCCAAAAACCACGACCAATTTTAAATCCTTTTCGGAAAGCCGACGACCCAACTCATTAAACAAGGGAATTCTGTAAGGAGTAGGCATATTGGTAATTAACAATACTGTATTTCCCATAAGTATTTATTCGGCACCACTTACCGCAGACAACTTAATATTACTTTGGCGTAAAGAACCTTTCGCAAGGAAGTAGGTGTAGACCATCAACCAAATTACCTGTGTCAGTATGAGCCCAGTCACTGCACCAATAAGACCCCAATTCAATAGTAACGGATAAGAAATTAATAGAGTTATAATCGCTGATACAAACTTGGCATAGGCCCCTTTTTGTGGTTGTTCGACTGTTCGAAATGCAGCACTTAAAACTGTATTAACTGTGGATATAATATATGCAATTCCAAGGATGGGAATTAAATAAGAATATTTTGCATAAAATTCACTATAAACTATATTCATTATTTCATTTGAATAAATAGAAACAATAATCAACAAAACTCCTACAACAAAAACAAGGACCGTTCCTATAAAAAGCAGCCATTGCATCCAACTTAGATGGCCTGACTGAAGATACTTTTTACGCGCTACCGGAATTGCAAAAGCCATTACACCCATCACTATTACATTCGCTGAATTTAACAAATTTTGAACAGCCGCGAGAACACCTGCCAGCTCTAGACTTAATAGCAATCCTATTAAGTACAAATATATCCTGGATGACGCCAAGAATGCTGTCGTCTCTAGTAATAACCACTTTCCATACTTCCAGTTTGCCAGTATAACTTCTCTGAAAGACTCTTTATTTGTATCGGCCGTCAAATAATCTTTCATACTTAACCATGAGAAACTGTATGTTACCAACAAAACCAAAAAACTTGTGCTCGCACTCAAATAACCAAATGAATACAAAATATATAGCAATATAATTCTAGCGAAGTGAACGAAACTATCTACTAATAGAAGTTTTTTATACTCAAACCTAGTCAAATGAAATGCACGCATCAATTCGTAGCATTGCAAAAAATATACAGTTAAACCACTGAAAATGATTGTCAGAAGTTCTATTTTGGTAAATAAATAAACCCCCAAACTAAAAAATATTGCTAAAACTATTGAAAGTAGATTCTGAAACCGTAATTGATTAGTAAAATATATAGAATTTTTATTTTCTATAGAAACACCTAAAACTTTAGTAGGACTGGTAACTAATGACGCCGAAATTCCACTAAGCATCATAACTCCGGTATATAAGAGTATAAATAAACCAAAGTTCTCTGGTGTTAATGCACGCGCAATAATTACTAAAGTAATAAAACTAGACAGAGAGCACAATGCTTGATCCATTATGGAAGTCAAATAGCGCAAAACATTATATTTATGTAACCGCATACTTTAATTCAAAACATTTTTCCTGTTTTTGCGTAATCCGAGCACATGTGTAGCCACCATCCAATAAAATATGCTTTCAAAAGATGAAGCTGAATAAATTAAACTCTCCCCCATATTTGCAACCATATAATAATTGAGTACGAAAAAAGAGGTTTTGTATTTTCTCATTCGGTCATACGCATACAATTTAAACGTCGCAAATAAAATTATTGATACATAGAATATGGTGCCTAGCACTCCAGAATCTAACAATGATTGAACATAGCCATTATGCAAAGTAGCTCTATCTGAGAAACCATCGCCTTTAGATTTGAAATAACCCTTACTCTCCTTAAAGCCATCTGCTCCTACCGTAAAACCATAACCAACTATCGGACTGTTAAAAAATGGCTTAAGAGCTGACTGCCACAAAATTGTGCGACCGGATAAATTTTTTATTGACTCAATTCTTGTATAGTTTTCTATCTGATCATCATTCATTTTATATTCTATAGTCAAAAACAAAGTTACCAACACCACTAAAACTGAACTCGTAAATATTACGACTCGGTGCTTTTTAACTACATAAAAAATAAATGTTGCAAATAATGCAAAAACTGTGGAAACCCAAAATGTTCTAGACAGAGTTAGAATTAAACAAGTAACTGCAAGTAAAATAAATATAGACTTTAAAATTTTGTTTTTTACAGCAAACA
Source organism: Gammaproteobacteria bacterium (assembly GCA_028285655.1). Lineage (GTDB taxonomy): Bacteria > Pseudomonadota > Gammaproteobacteria > UBA4575 > UBA4575 > JANQOT01. The sequence continues at coordinate 22,899 of JANQOT010000021.1, read as the reverse complement.
AGGAAAGTCCAAACACTAAACCAGAAACAGTCCCCATAGATCCGGGTTCCCCAAACATGCCACTATATCGCTTATGCCCAGACCAGTATTCTATAGTGTAAGCCATTGATGGATTAGTTTTTATAATAACGATACTTGCAAGTAAAACTACCGAATAAATCAAAACAGTAGATTGGAAAAATAATTGTAGTTTTTTCGGATTTTGTGACTCAAAATAAGCAATAGAAAATAAAAAAATGGATATTAACGAAAATATTTGAAATAAAACATATATATCTAGTCCATTTATTATAGACGACAGTATTAAAATAATTAGAAACATAAAAATCAAAGTGTATCTAGTTAAGAACTCGTAGCCAGGCCTAGTAACTAACCACATTAATGCGCTTACCAAACATAGTATTTGAGAAAATCCCCGCAAGATAAATCGATCGCCTAAAGGAGCAGCGTCTTTTAAAATTAACGCAATAATTAATAATAATAGTATATAGCGCACGACTTTATTTAATTACTAGCATTTATCTAGGCCAACTCGGAATGGCGTTCTCTATAAATGGTTCATTTTTTAACATTGAAATTTGTTCATCCGAAAGTAAATTATATAAATAAAATGCAACGCCATCACCTGGCCAACGTCGCTGACTATACATTGCATAGTTTTTCACTAATACAGCATCGCGAGGAATTACCGCACTGTCTATTTTTTCATAATTGCCATATAGAAAAATTATTTTTCCATTTGATTTAACCTCTTTTAGAACCAGTTCGTGATTTTCAATATCAACTTTTTTTCGATAGTCCATATTAAAAACTAAATCTATCCAGCCATCGTTCAGCCATTTTACTGAGTCTCTACCTTGCAGAGGTCTAGGTTTATATTTTGGCTTTGGGTGACTGTCCACACTAATTATTAAATGAGACTTAATAGATTTAGCTTGAATTGAAAATTTACGTACAATATCTGTTACAGCACTATCCTGCCATTTTTGTATGCGCATCCTAGCATTATTATTAATGTTTCTGATGTAATAATCTGACAGGAAATTCTTGCCCGTAAATTCTTTATAATTTTCTTTGCAAAATTCGGAAGTGCAAATACCCATAGTGCGAATATAATCTAAATTTATACCATCTACATCGTATCGCTTAACTACGTCTAGCATTAAGTTGACTATGAATTTTCTGAATTTTTTATTATGCACATTGTATGCGCGTCTTGGTGTGCCCTCGTCGTAAAACTCTGGATAATTATTACTTGATCTTTTTACAACAGTAAACCAAGGATGGACTTCAATACCTAGCGAGCGCGCTTTTTTTATCAAATAAGCGAGTGGATCATTATCACTACTAACTGAGCCTTTAAGTCTTCCATCTGGCTCAGTCAAGGGCGTGAAATAATATGTCCCTCTTCCATGCCAAACATTTGGCACATATACATTAAATCCAGCTGATTTAATCCTTGACAAGATATTGTCTGTATTTTCTTTTGACAAGGCCCAACGAATATCTTCATCAAATATAATACGACTTTCCAAAATTTGCCCATTGGAGTTTCTCCGTGGGACGTATTCAAGCGAAAGTATTTCATCCATCCATGTATTTTTAATCTTTTGAACAACATCCTCTTTTTTATTGCTTTCTGAATAACTTTTTATAATTTCTTTGTGCTTTAATGCGGTACTGAATACTCTAATATCATCATATTCTGCATCCCGTGCTCGACCTCTAGCGGAGTTAACGCCAACATCGCTACCAATATATATAATTGAATTGCTCCGTTTCTTATATTTTTTTGTAGCTACAGTACTTGCTAGTTTTTCTTCGTTCAAATAAATTGTGCAACCATTATTTGTAGCTAACTCCCACGTTACTGTAATCATTACCCATACCTGTGTTTGGAAATTGTAGGGAAATGAACAATGCAAGTAATCTTGATTACTAAGTATAAAATATAAACGATTACTACCTTCTGGCTCCCACCAGCCATACGAAATCACCATATAGCTGTTATCACCTCCATCCCACCTCATACTCATAAATGTATGAGATTTAATGTTATCGTCCCACAGCGGTTTTACCCAAAATGAAATTGTACCCGATGCGGTTATGAGCTTTTTTGGTGATTTTATTTTTAAGTGACTGCCGTTTTCGAGAGCAAGGCTATTATTATTATTGTTTTTATTTAACGAGAGTTCCTTTTTTTCTAGAATATTTTGTGCTTCACGCTCACGAGTATCGGCCTCGAATGTAAAACTTAATATTGGATGTTCTAATGTATTTGCGGCAAAAGAAGCATTAACTAGTGCTCCTGCAAGAATAACCCATAAAATGAATAGTGTTTTCATTTTTACAATTTCTATATGAAAATACGATGAATAATAATCGCAAGTACTTAGTGAAAAATATCTAGACAAATACAATATACTTAAAAAATTATTCAGTATGGTGACAATATACGTGTCTCTTGTAAAATTGTATCTATAATTACATAACTTTAGGAATAACGATGTCCGACGTAAAAATCTACTATAATCCTAGCTGCTCGAAATGCCGCCAAACTATGGCGTTGCTGGAAGAGAATAAAATTGAACCCGAGGTAATCGAATACCTGCAAACTCCGCCTGCGCGAGAGGATTTAGTCAATATTGTCAGCCTGGGTATCCCGGCCAAAGATTTAGTCAGATCACACGAAGACGCGTGGACCGCTTTGGGAATCGATTTAATTTCAGCATCTGACGACGAAATATTGGATGCTTTGGTGGACGCACCTGGCGCAATTCAACGTCCAATCGTGATCTCTAACGGCAAAGCTACACTTGGCCGTCCTCCTGAAAAAGTGCTGGATATTCTGTAATGGGTCCCGTACTTGTCCTATATTACAGTCGTTATGGAGCCACGCGAGAAATGGCGAATCGTATCGCGCATGGGATCGGCGAGGCGGGCCTGGACGCTAGAATACGGACAGTACCGGCAGTCTCAGCCGTGTCCGAGGCGACGGAGCCAGATATTCCTGAATCGGGAGACCTGTACGTTGAACTAAATGATCTGGAAGAGTGCTCCGGCCTGATATTGGGCAGCCCTACCCGCTTTGGCAATATGGCGGCACCTTTAAAATATTTTCTGGATGGCACGGGCGGATTGTGGATGAAAGGCGCACTGGAGAACAAACCGGCCGGTGTGTTTACATCCACCAGCAGTTTGCACGGGGGCCAGGAATCCACTCTACTAACGATGATGGTTCCATTGCTGCACCATGGAATGATGCTAGTGGGACTGCCCTATAGCGAACCTGATCTAGCTGTAACTTCATCCGGTGGCACACCTTACGGCGCGAGTCACACTGCAGGGCCTGACAGCAAACTGCCTTTAACAGAAGAAGAAATCAGATTATGTATTGGATTGGGAAAACGTGTTGCAAGTATGGCAAAACTGATTTCGAGTAATTAATCGAAAAAGCAAGTCAATCTGACTCTAAAAATAATCACGTAATACTTCTTTCTTATAGTCATCACAAATTTGTAAATGAGAAAGACTATGAAATTAAATCTCGGTTGCGGCTCTCAAGTGCTAAATGGATGGGTTAATGTTGACTATGCACTTGGCGCCCGGTTTACGAAGATTCCATTTTTTCGTACTTTGAACAGGAAAATTAAACTGTTTAATTTAGACTGGAATGATAAAATTTATCTGCATAATTTAACCAAAAAATTTCCCTGGCCAGACTCGAGTGTAGATGTTGTTTACAGCTCTCATACTCTAGAGCACATGTCCAAAGAAGATGGCCGAAAATTTTTAGAAGAATGCCATAGAGTTCTCATATCAAACGGAATTATTAGAATAGTAGTGCCCGATTTACAACACAACGTTAATGAATATATTAATGGAAATGTTAATGCCGAAGATTTTGTAAAAGATCTGGGAGTGCTTTATAAACACAGCGGTGGATCAATAAAAAAACAATTAGTACCATTTTTACAATTCCCGCATAAATGTATGTACGATCGTCAACGCCTGTTGGCCATTTTACAAGAGATCGGATTTAATGCTTCAGCAAGAAAAGCGTTTGATAGTGAAATCGAAAATATCCACACTCTTGAACTGGAAAGTCGAACCGTAAATGCGGTTATTGTTGAAGGGCGAAAAAAGTAAATCTATTTCATTATTCTACCACCTGGATTAATTCTGAACTACGCACTGACATTGCTAAGTTATTTCATTCTTCTATTCGGCCAGGCCATCTGGATTGGCTGGCTGAATCCTAATACGATTATTCCTAAAAGTTTCGCGCTGATCTTTATTGTTGCGCCATTATTGTTGCCGATGCGCGGTTTGTTGCATGGGCGATTGCATACGTATAAATGGGTTACCATGTTTATCTGGCTGTACTTTTGCTTTGGTATCTGGAATGTGGTCAATGAAACGCAATGGCCGCTGGGCATTCTGCAAATCATTTGCAGCCTCGGTGTATTCACCTTCAGCGTTTTGTTTGTACGGGAACCGCGCGCTACTGCTTAGCCAGAATTTTTTTCAGAAACGGTACGGTTATTTTACGCTTTTCCTGCAGGGAAGCGTGATCCAACGCGTCCAGAATACCGACTAAGGTCGGAATATCTCTGCGACAATGGATAAATATATACTTGCGTACTTCATCCGACAGTTTTATGCCGCGCGATTTGGCATGCTGCAGCAACGCAGGTTCCAGTTCGTAATCCAGTAATTCATATAATTTATACACCGGACCCCATACGGTACGCGAATTCAGGTCCGAAAGTGTGAATATATTTTCCGCCGGATTTTGCTGTGAAGATATTACAATGGTCGCCTCTTGCGCGCGCGCCTGATTGATAAAATTAAACAGCGCCTGTTCCCACGGCTCGTTATTGGCCAGCAAATGCACATCGTCGATACAAACGATATCCATGCTTTCAAACCCTTGAATAATTTCCGGGTCGTGCAAAGGTAGTTTCGCAAGTGGAATATAAATAGATCGTTGCTGGTGTTGCGACGCCAGGTGACACACGGCCTGCAATAAATGTGTTTTACCGGTATTGCTTGCTCCCCAGATAAAAATTTGCGGTTCCTGCTGCTCTCCACGCGCAATGGCTTGCAACTGACTTACCAGGGCGCTGTTTGCATCCACATAAAAGGTTTCAAAGGTATTGGCAAGCGAAAGCTGCAGGTTGAATACCTGCTGCTGGGTTTCCGAGTTCATTAATTAAAAGGGTTAAAAATACTTAAGCTTGTTTCTGTGTAATCTTTGCAGCCCGCCACGACCATTCGACAATATACTGACTGCCGCTGGCCAGGGTTGTGCACGCAACCAAGGCCATCAGTACGGTCATGATATGCTCATGAATCGGCCACACCTGCGAATAGATTAAACTCACCGCAAACACGATTTGCATAAAAGTGTTTACTTTACTAATTGCCAACGGCTCCATTTTGAGCTGTCGTGTCCCGATATGATAGGCGACTGCACCGATCAGCAGAACCACGTCGCGTGCAACCACGATACCTGCCAGCCACCAGGGAATCCATCCTAATACGGCAAAGCTTACGAATGCGGTCAACAACATGATCTTGTCGGCCAGGGGATCCAGGTACGCTCCCAGCGTGGTTTTCCAGTTGTAGCAACGGGCCAGAAAACCGTCCAGGCCATCGGACAGACCCATTAAAAACACCAGTATCAAAGAACGCTCATACTGATGATGAAAAAGCAGCCAGACAAAAAATGGTACGCAGGCAATTCGCGCACCGGTGATGATATTCGGTATATAACGAGCCGATAACATGGGTATACAACTTCTCCTGGTTCCACATTTTGCAAACCTGAACTAAATTATCAGCTAATTCCGCGTTTGGATTTGATCGTATCCGCACAATAATGGAATGACCATTAGTGACTGCGGCATATTAAATCTGCATTACCCTAGTACAGAATTGTTACTTAAATTTATTTACAGCCCCGTTTGCCATGCGTGTTAGTATTTTGAAGTATAAAGATAACATAACTATAAGCTAGTCAATAGCTAATACCTTATAATTCAAAGGGTTAGAAGTAAATCTATATCTTTCAATACTTTACTTTCATTCAAAAGCAACCAGATTGACCTTTATGGGACTGACTTACAAAGATGCCGGCGTAGATATCGATGCGGGCAATGAACTCGTAAATAGAATAAAAAATGCGGTAAAAGGCACCCACCGAGAAGGCGTCATTTCCGATCTGGGAGGATTTGGTGGCTTATTCGAACTCGCGTCGCATAAATACCAACAACCGGTGCTGGTATCCGGCACGGATGGTGTCGGCACGAAACTCAAACTTGCACAAGAATTGAACCAGCATGGCAGTATCGGCATCGATTTGGTGGCCATGTGTGCAAATGACGTGATTGTTCAGGGCGCCGAGCCGCTGTTTTTTCTGGATTATTTCGCCACCGGCAAACTGGATGTCGACGCGGGCGCCGCTGTTGTCGAAGGGATTGCCGAGGGATGCAAGCAGGCCGGTGCAGCACTAATCGGCGGTGAAACCGCGGAGATGCCGGGTATGTATGCCCCCGGTGAATACGATCTGGCAGGATTTTGTGTCGGCATTGCGGATAAACCAAATCTCATTACCGGCGAGCGCGTTACCGCGGGGGATGTACTCATCGGCCTGCATTCTTCCGGCGTGCATTCGAATGGCTTTTCTCTGGTAAATAAAATTCTTGAACAGAAAAGTTGCGCGCTAACCGACGCGTTCGATAACAGCACGCTTGGACAAACTTTACTAACCCCCACCAAAATATATGTGAAAGTTATTCTCGAACTCCTGCATAAACATACGGTGCACGGCCTATGTCACGTCACTGGCGGTGGACTCACCGAAAATTTACCGCGCATACTGCCCTTAAATACATTTGCGGAGATTAATTCCAATAGCTGGCAGCGCTTGCCGATATTCGACTGGATTCAGGAAACCGGCAAAGTGGCCAACGAAGAAATGTTGCGTGTATTCAACTGCGGCATCGGCATGGTCGTTATTGGCAACAAGGACGATACGAATTCAATTCTGCAAATTTGCAGCAACCATCAAATAAATGCGAATGTGATCGGAGAGGTTAAACCGTCGCAAGGCGAATCGCATGTCGCCTATTCATGAATAACATCGGGGTACTAGTATCGGGCGGCGGCACAAATCTGCAAGCCATTATCGATAAAATTCATTTTGGGCCATGCGATGCGCAGATTCGCTGCGTGATCAGTAATGCACCGAATGTTTATGCCTTAACCCGCGCTAAAACGGCCAATATTCCCGGCCAGGTTATCCAGCACGGTCAATTCTCATCACGCAGCGAATTTGAAAATGCACTGATCGACGCTATGGATATTTTTGACGTCGACATGGTGTTGCTGGCGGGTTTTATGCGCGTACTAGAAAAAACATTTATCGCGCGCTACCGCGGCAGAATTCTTAATATTCACCCTTCCCTTTTGCCTGATTTTCCCGGCTTGCATACGCATCAGCGGGCGCTGGATGCGGGTGCGGACAGGCACGGATGCAGCGTTCATTTCGCAACTACGGAACTTGACGGCGGTCCGGTAATCTTACAAGCAAGTGTTCCGGTTTTGTCGAACGATGACGCAGAATCACTGGCGGCGCGCGTACTCGAACAGGAACATATCATTTATCCAATGTGCGTAGAATGGTTATGCGAAGGAAAAATTCATTTTCAGGATGGCGATGCCTACTTCGAGCAACAACGTCTCGAACATCCGCTGCAACTGGACGCGTTATAAAATTTACCGCCGTTTTTTTATTGGCCTGCGTGTCATATGTGCAGGCAAACGATTCGCAGCTGATTTTATCTGCTGAAAATATTCCGCCGGCATTCACTGCTCAGTATGAAATAAAAAAAGGTTCGCTGAAGGTCGGCGAAATGAACCTGGTACTGGAAAAAACGGCAGATAACCATTGGGTATATCATTCGTCTACTATTCCGAAAGGTCTTGCGGCTGTATTTTTGAATAACCAGGCGGTCACGGATCGCACTTTGCTGCAATTGAACGATCAATATGTGCGACCTGTTTCATTTGAGCATATACAAAAAACCAGCAGAAAAGATCGCAGTCAGTATGTCGCGTTCGACTGGATCAATAACAAAGCCACTACGCAGTACAAAGGCATATCTAAAGAACTCGATTTGCCCGTAAATACTTTTGATAATTTTTCTCTGCAGTTGCTTTTAATGGCGAACGTACATAATTTGCCCGATCAGATGCAGCTTCCGGTAATCTCCAAGGGCAAATTCAAGCAATACCAGTTTTACAAAGTCGGGGCACAAGTCATCAACACTGTTTATGGCGAGATTCAAACCATTCTGGTGGAACGGCGTAAAGACAACGAAAAAAAGTCGACTTATAAATTTTGGGTAGACCCCGACCATTACGGCCTACCACTACAGTTTGAAAAAATTGAAAACGGCAAAAGGGAATATATTGCCAAAATTATAAAAACTTCTTTTATTCCGCTACCGGAGTCCGGTGGTGTACAAGCCGCTACGAACCTGCAACCGTCAAATGATCGATTAAAATAGAGCCGCACTGTATGTTGCCGTGCAAATCGATATCGTTGCCGATTGCGCTAATGTTCATAAACATATCGGCCAGATTCCCCGCAACCGTGATTTCCTCGACCGGGTATTGAATCTCGCCGTTTTCTATCCAGAAGCCTGCGGCGCCGCGTGAATAGTCGCCGGTTACGGTATTTACACCGTGTCCGATAAGCTCGGTAATCAAAACACCAGTACCCATGTTTTTCATAAGTTCCTGCTGAGAAAGCCCGCTATCATTAATTTGAATATTATGAATACCGCCTGCATTGGCGGTGGTTTGCAAACCCAGTTTGCGTGCTGAATAGCTGCTTAATACATACGCTTGCAATACACCGCTGTTCACGATGTCGCGCTTTTGAGTGCGCACCCCTTCATTGTCGAATGGTGCACTGCCGAGACCTCCGGCAACATGCGGATTCTCATGGATCGAAATCCAGTCGGGAAAAATTTGCTTGTTCAGCGAATCCACTAAAAACGATGCCTCACGATACAAAGCGCTGCCGTTAATCGCTGAAAAGAAATGTCCAAAAATGGTTCGCGCTACCGAAGGTTCGAACAAAACGGGAACCGTACAGGTTTTTATACTACGTCCGGACAGTCTGCGCACTGTACGCTCGCGTGCGGTACGACCGATAGACTCGACGTCTTCCAGTTGCTTCGGATCACGCGTCACCGAATACCAATAGTCGCGTTGCATGCCATTATCGTCCCCGGCAACGACCGCACAACTGACGCTATGCCGCGTGCCGAAATAATCGCCTACAAAGCCGTGCGAATTAGCGTAACTGATCTGCGTACGAATACTGTTAACCGTCGCCCCTTCGGAGTTGACAATACGCTTGTCGTCACGACCGGACTTTTCGCATTGCAATGCCAGCTCTAATGCCTGTTCCGGTGTAATTCCCCAGCTATGATCCAGGTCCAGTTGCGGATAGTCGTACGCCATTAATTCGGCATCCGCCAAGCCGGAAAATTTATCTTCTGCAGTATGGCCGGCGATGTTTAATGCCGCGTCTACTGTTTTTTGAATCGATGCCGGCTTAATATCGTTGGTGGTCGCAGAGCCTTTTGCCTGTCCGCGGTAAACCGTGACACCCAAAGAACGCTGATTGTGATGCTCCACGGTTTCGACATCGCCAAGGCGCGCACTAATGGAAAAGCCTTTGTCGTTATTGGCGGCGACTTCAACTGCGTCGGCGCCCTGTGTCTTTGCATACTCGACCGCTTGTTCTAAAACTGCTCGCACAGAATTTTCGTTGGTTTGCGTTAATGAAGACATCGATTACTTTGTGATTAGATGAAAAGGGTACCGACCCTTTTTATTATTGTTGTGTACCGCCTACGGTAATGCCATCAATGCGCAAGGTCGGCTGACCCACGCCGACAGGAACACTTTGACCGTCTTTACCGCAAGTACCGACTCCGTTGTCGAGTTTTAAATCGTTACCGATCATGCCGACGCGTGTCAGCACATCGGGACCGTTGCCGATCAAGGTTGCACCCTTCACCGGATACGTAATTTTTCCGTTTTCGATCATATAAGCTTCGGAGGCGGAAAACACAAACTTGCCGGAAGTTATATCCACCTGACCGCCGCCGAAATTGACCGCATAAAATCCCTTGTCGACCGATTCGATGATCTCACCGGGGTCGTGCTGGCCCGCCAGCATGTAGGTATTGGTCATTCGCGGCATCGGTAGGTGCGCGTACGATTCGCGTCTGCCGTTACCGGTGGATTGTGTATTAGACAAACGCGCGTTTAGTTGATCCTGCATATAGCCTTTCAGGATTCCGTCTTCAATCAAGGTGGTGCACTGTGTCGGCGTACCTTCATCATCTATATTTAGTGAACCGCGGCGATTTGGCAGCGTTCCGTCATCGACCACAGTTACACCGGGACTGGCCACGCGCTCGCCGATTCGATCGCTGAATGCCGAGGTTTTTTTACGATTAAAATCGCCTTCCAATCCATGCCCGATGGCTTCGTGCAGCAACACTCCCGGCCAACCTGGCCCCAGCACCACAGTCATATTGCCTGCCGGCGCATCTTTCGCATCCAGATTGACCAGCGCCTGGCGCACCGCTTCCTGCGCGAACTCGTTGGCCGCATTGTTGGCGATAAATTCGTGATAATCGTAGCGACCGCCGCCGCCCATGGAACCCTGTTCGCGTCGGCCGTTTTGTTCGGCGATTACACTGACGTTAAACCGCACCAGCGGACGCACATCGGCTGCGAAAACTCCATCGCTGCGTGCAACCAGGACGACGTCATGCAGACCCAGTAAACTCACCATCACTTGCTTGACGCGCGGGTCTGCCGCGCGCGCGACTGCATCGGCTTCCCGCAATAAATCCATTTTTTGTGCTTCGCTTAACGCCAGCAAAGGACTTTCTGATTTATATAATGCGTGGCCGGTTTGAATTCGGCTTGCTTGCAACGCATGACTGCCCGAAGATTTGGCAATACTGCGCGCGGCACGAGAAGACTCTAACAATGCCGCCATTTCGATATCGTCGGAATATGCGAAACCGGATTTTTCACCAACTACCGCACGTACGCCCACGCCTTGTTCAATGTTGAAGCTGGCGTCTTTTACGATTCCGTCGTCCAGTGACCATGCTTCGCGTGTTATCGATTGAAAATATAAATCGGCATAATCGATCGAACCCTCAAGCGCAGTGCTAAGTGCTTTACTCACATCATCATCACTCAACCCGGTAGGTAGGAGCAATTGCCGGCGTGCAATTTCGATACTATCCATATTTACTTTAATGTTCGATGGTCAAGACAAGGAAATGTTCGCCGCGTGTTATTCATTTGTTCCAGATCGACATTTGCAACGACGATTCCCGCGCCGCGCGAAAGACGATTTAATATATTTCCCCACGGATCGACAATCATGCTGTCTCCATAAGTGTTACGGCCATTCAGATGGTAACCACCCTGATTCGCCGCAATTAAATAACACAGGTTTTCAACTGCCCGCGCGCGCACCAGACACTCCCAATGCGCTTTACCAGTCGTCGCGGTAAATGCCGCCGGCAACGCGATAATGTCGGCTCGCTGATCGATTAATTTGCGAAACAACTCCGGAAATCGCAAATCGTAACAAATCGCCAATCCCAGTCGCCCAAAAGGCGTGTCGGCCACCACCAGCTCGTTGCCTTTGGCGATGGTTTCGGATTCTTTATAGCTTTCTTCGTTTTCAATATCGACATCGAATAAATGAATCTTGTCGTAGCGCGCAACCGATTCACCTTCTGCATTGTACAAAATGCATGCGGCCAGAATTTTATTCGGATCATCGCATTCCAGCGGAATGGTGCCGCCGACCAGCCAGACATTGTGTTTTCTTGCCTGGTCGCGCAAGAACGATTGAATCGGGCCATCACCGTACTTTTCACGAATTTTTACTTTGTCGGTTTCTTCCATGCCCATAATCGCAAAATTTTCGGGCAAAACGATCAGTTCTGCGCCCTGTTCTTTTGCCAACTGGATTAATCTGCCTGCTTCATAGAGATTTGCATCCGCCTGCGGTGCCGAGGCCATTTGAATCGCTGCTACCGTGCTCATTGTGATGTAACTCGTAAATCCATGATTGTATTGGGTTTAGTATGCTGTATTGCCATACAACGCGCTAGCCTACTAAATTTAACAGGGCTATAGAACAGATCAGAAGTAATAAAACCTCATTCTGACGATTCAGCAGTGGCCGTTGGTGATGGCTGCACGCCATTTTGCGGAGGTGCCGCGGAGATCTGTTTTTCCGGCTTTTTCTTGATTCGCGTTAATTGCGGCTCTTCCCAGGTGCCGGTCATTTTATACTCCGCCTGTGTGACCTTGTTCAGTCCTCCCACGGACGCGATTCGCTCCGCGACGATACCCGCCGCCGCTCCAACCGGGCCGCCGACGATCGCTCCGGCTGCCGGCAAGGTTCCGCTGACTTTGGGGGTAACGAAAATCGTTTGGTCATAATCGCGGCGCACGATATTGGTGCTGCCACTGATTAATATATCCGCAGCCGACGCCTTTATGTCAATTTTGTCGGTAAACAGCTTACCGCCCTTGAATAACTGTAACTCGCCCTGAATACTGTCAAAGGTGAAGCCTTCTTTGGTCACATCGGTAAAGTCGAGCGACAAGCGACGACTGATCGCACCCAGATTCAACAATGCCAGCAAACGACCTGCACCCGGCTCGACTTCTTTTACCACTCCATCGCGCATATCCAGTGTCGCGGTTCCAAACATGTTTTCAAGCGAATACTGATAAGGCGCACCCAGCCAGTTGATGTTAATACGCGAATCCAGTTCACCTTTGCGCAACGCGCTTGAGAATCCCAGGTCTTCCAGGCTATCTTCAACGTCGATACTGACTAATTCAAGATTAAACGTACTCTGCTGTTGATCGGCATCGGTAACACGCCAGGAGCCCGTTCCGTCGACATGCATATCCTGCGCTTCAAAATAAATTTTATCGAACGACAACCCCTGTTCATTCTTGCTGGATTGAACAGAAACTTTTTTGAAATTTAATTTGTTTATATTCAGTTGCTGAGCTGAAAACTCAATCGGGGGTAGCACACGTGGGTCAAGTTCCAGTTCCGACTTGTTTTCATTTTTGACTAAACTTAACTTCTGCAAATCCAAAATTACCGGTGCTTCGCTTTGGCTTGGAATTTTTACCGAACCCGTTCCCAAAGTAGATTGAAAATTAACTACATAATCTCCATCTTGCGGTGCACCCCGCACTTCGAGCTGTTGCGCCGGCCAGGTCGGCCACTGCAGGTCCTGGATACTCAGGTTGACTGCCGGCCAGGTCTTCGATGTATCACGTTCATTTTCGTTTTTAAAGTACTGTTGGTAAACCGCTAGCCATTCATTTAGCGGCAATTGATCGATGGAACCTCTTACGCTCAAGCCGTTGTCGTCAAGCTCAAGTTCTGCGGCATTTCCCAAACCGATGTCGCGCAATTCAAATGGCTGTTCTGGATCTTTTTTAAAGTACAACGACAACAGATCCTTAAACTGCCAGTGCATGGCCTTATTCGCATCGTCGAATTTCAACGCGGCGGGCAAGGGCAAGTCCGCATCTTTTTGCATGGGAACCGGCAAGTGTGAACTGACACCGACCAGGTCACTGCTTACTTGCAAGCTTACTTTTTCTTTTTGTTCGCGGTTAAACAACGAAGGTAGTCGAAACACACCCTCGGCCTGGGCTGCGCCGCTTACCAGCGAACGGTATTTTGGATATCTTTGCGCGATATAAGTCCCCACATCGAAAGGACCCGCAAATGCAATATCGGTTGCTCCATTACCTGCCGGTACAGCCGATAATTCAATCGGGTTCCCCATCAGTACGGCGCTGACGTCTTCGCCGCTTGTACCTTCGGCATCGAATGAAATTACGCCCCCTAAATCCTGTAGTTGTAAACCGACCGTATGTATATCAAGTGTATTTCCCAGAAAATGAAGATCCCCTTTTATTTGAAAAGGATGGTCAACTTTTCTTGAAAGCGAGCGACTGAAATCCAGCACCAATCTGGTATCCCCCGCCAGTGAAATTTTATCGACAATGGAATTTTCATTTTTAATCAATGAACTCTCAGCAAGAAAACGCAACAGATCTGGCCCCGGGCCGTCGGCCACGCCTTTAGCATTTAATACAGCGCGCAAAAAAGATGCAATGTAGATATCGACGTTCTTGATCCTGGAATCAAACATGCGTGCATGCTGCGAGGTCACTTCAATACGCTGCTTGTTGATATTTACCTTAGCTTCCACTTCGGTAAGTTTTGGCCAGTCACGTTTATATTCCAATGTACCGCCGGCGACATCTACTGCGACTTCGAAAACGCCGGCTGAATTATGATAAGGAAACTTGCGTAAATTTCCTCGCCATAGCACGGTGGCATCGGTCACTTCTCCCGCCTGGACCGCTTCACTTAGCCACTTTTTGGTTTTAATCGTGCGCGCATGCACAGGAAAGTAACTGCCGATTGCGCTGGCCTTGGCATTGGGAATACTGGCCTGCGCGTCGATATAGATATCATTGCCGACCACGTCTGCCAGCACGCGCGCATTCAAGGTCAGTTCCTGATTAAAAATGTTTAGATTTTCAGTTCGCACTTTGTAGTGATCGCCTTGATGCTGCCATTGCACATCGCCGCGAGAGCCAAAGGTGAGTTTTTGTTCGGGATAAAGTGTTGGCAAAGCAACGGATATATTTTCAGAATTCAGGGTCACCCTACCACCAACATCGCCACCGACTATTTTTCCACTGACACCACGTATGGAACGATCCCCCTCGGCCAGCCACAGCGAAGCGTTATTTACATTGGCGGTATATTGAAACGAAGTTTTATGCTCGTCGCCCAAATCAAAGCGCATAAGTAAATTGTCGATCTGTGCATTGAACCGGTAACGTTCCAGATGATTATCAAACCGTACGATATGCGGTGAATAACTGCGCAGAGTATTGCAAATTGCGCCGATATCCATACGGCCGATATGCGCATACACACTTTTGGCGTTTAGTGAATGCTCGATAGTCTTGAAATGCATTTCGGTTTCCGGCCAGTCGTGTTGCGCCGTTATTACGCGAAGTTTATTGGCGTCGAATCGCCAGGTATCTTGCTGGTATTGCCAGTTAAATTGCATCGACACCTGACGCATATAATCATCGCTTAAACATAATTTACTGCCGATGCGATCTGCCTCAACGCCTATATTGTCCGCGTGCAATGAACCGCGCAAAGATAATAAAGTAGAATCCTCGATTTCCCCCCAGGCTTCGGTCTGAATTACGACCGGAACTTTCTCGCCGCTGGCGCCGACAAAACGTTTCGCGATTTCCGCCAGACGCAATTGGTCTGTTTGCAGATAAAACTTGATATTGGACTTTTGTATTTCTTTTATATCTCCGTCAATATGCAAATAGGCTGTTACGGATTTACCCAGCTTTTCCGGCAAATTTCCCGCCAGGTAAACTCGATATCCACGCGCTGTGGGATCGATTGCGATATCGATATTTTCAAACAGGTAATCGATTTCGGAAATCTCGTCCTGCCAATGAAGATTGGCGTCCAGTAAACGCAAATGAGTATCGGAATACGCTCCCGATCCGGAGGCCTGCATGGCATTCACCGGTAATAAAAACACCTGATTGATATGCACATCACCGGCACGATCGCGGTGAATGGCGATATTCATCCCTTCCAGGCCGACTTCTTTTACCCGTAACGTTCTCGAAAATACAGAACCGATAACATCGATGCCCACCAGAGCTTTTTTAATACTCCAGGATTGCGACGGATCAGATCGATTGGTAATGGTGACATTTTGAGCGATAATTTTTGGCGGCATTTCGCGCCGGTAAATATCGAGCGATTCGATTACAATATCTGAATTCAGAATATTGCCGAGTCGATCTTCAATTTTTTGTTCCACGATATCGCTAATATCAGGGTAATAACGAACCGCCGTAACACTGATTGCGATAATTACCAATAACGCTGTAAACAGATACAGAATTGTATTGGCGAAAAATTTTAGTACGCTTACCACGCTGCTTTATTTCACTTTTTGTATTTACACCAAGACCACATCAAACTGCTCCTGAGTATACAAATTTTCAACCTGCAGCTTGATTGTTTTATTAATAAATTCTTCCAGCTCGGCAAGACTGCTGGATTCTTCATCTACCAGCAAATCCACCACTGGTTGCGAGGCCAATACCAGCAATTCATTCGCTTCGTACTGACGTGCAACGCGCATAATTTCACGAAATAACTGGTAGCAAACGGTTTGTGCACTTTTTATCGAGCCGCGCCCTGCGCAAGTCGAACACGGCTCACACAATGTATTCTCCAGGCTTTCATGTGTACGTTTGCGCGTCATTTCGACCAACCCCAACGGCGACACTTCGCATATCTGGGTTTTGGCACGGTCTTTTTCCAGCACCTTCTCCAGCGTACGCAACACCTGCCGCTTGTGTTCCTCTTCTTCCATATCAATAAAATCGATAATGATAATTCCGCCAAGATTGCGCAAACGCAGTTGACGTGCAATCGCCTGTGCGGCTTCCAGATTTGTTTTAAAAATTGTTTCTTCCAGATTGCGGTGCCCGACAAATGCACCAGTGTTGACATCAATCGTTGTCATCGATTCGGTCTGGTCGAAAACCAAATGACCGCCCGATTTCAGTAACACTTTTCGTTGCAGCGCTTTTTCCAGTTCATCTTCAATTCCATGTAAATCGAAAATCGGTCGTGCGCCCTTATAATGCTGAACTCGATTCACCAGCTCGGGGACCAGTTTTTCCGCAAAGGTGCGCACACTTTGCACGGTTTCGCGCGAATCGATATGAATGTTTTCAATATCGTCTGTATTTAGGTCGCGTAGAGTGCGAATTTCCAGCGGTAAATCGGAATATACTTCTGCCACCGATTCCACTTTTCCGATTTTTTCAAAAATAGACGCCCAAAGGCGTAATAAAAATTTCAGATCTCTACGCAATTCTTCTTTCGACGCCGACTCGGCAGCGGTACGCAATATACATCCATATTGAGTTCCGTTTTCGTCCAGCAATTCCTGCATAATTTCTGTCAGTCGTTCCCGTTCCTGCTCGTCATCCAGACGCGCCGACAGTCGCACCTGGTTGGAATACGGCAACAACACCAGATATCGCGACGGAATAGTGACATTAGTTGTCAAACGCGCTCCTTTAGTGCCCAACTGATCTTTAACCACCTGCACCAGTACTTGCTGGCCGTCGTGCAATAGATCGGCAATCGCATCGTGTTCAAGATTTTCTCCGTCTGGGGAGTCTTCCCGCGAACTGCGTGGCAGTTGAGTCACATCGGAGGCATGAATAAAGGCCGCCTTTTCCAGGCCTATATCGACAAATGCAGCATCCATTCCGGGCATGACACGACTTACGCAGCCTTTAAAAATGCTGCCTACCAGACCCCGTCGGGCAATTCTTTCTATATGCATTTCCTGTAATACCCCGTTTTCGACCACTGCTACTCGTGTCTCTCGCGGGGTTACGTTAATCAGTATTTCTTCACTCACAACAAACTCTTATTGTTATTCTAAAATTTGGACCGTAGTTTTGTTCAGGAGTTGTGTTAATTCATACAAAGGTAATCCCACCACTCCGGTATAGCTGCCTTTAATTCGTTTTACGAATATTGCCCCCAGCCCTTGTATGGCGTATCCGCCGGCCTTACCCAGCGGTTCACCCGTTCGCCAATAACTTTCGGCCTCACGCGGGGATATCGAACGAAATGTCACTTCAGAATCGGATACGGCACCTTCGATAGTCGTTCCCTGTGACACTACCACAGCCGTATAAACATTGTGGGTTTGATCTGACAAACTCGCCAACATTTGCATGCCATCTGCTTGATCTGCCGGCTTTCCATATATTTTTTCACCCAGACATACGGCCGTATCCGCCGCAATGATGACCTCGTGTTGAGAATACCGCTCACGGATTGCGGCTGCCTTGGCCTGTGCAATCCGTTGTACATACGCCAGCGGGGATTCTCCTTCCTGCGGGGATTCATCGATATCGGCGGGCACCACTTCAAATTCCAGTTGCAACTGGTGTAAAAGTTCCGCGCGTCGAGGCGAAGCTGAGGCTAGGATAATAGGCACTGTTAGTTCATGCTCGATGATAAGGATGCTGATTCAGAATCGACCAGCCACGGTATAATTGTTCAGTCAGCAACACGCGTGCGAGTTCATGCGGCAATGTAAGTTGCGACAAGGCCAGCAGAAAATCGGCCGACTTTCTGTCCGCATCATTAACACCATCGGCACCTGCGATAATAAAAGCAACGTCTTTGCCGTTTAATTGCCAGTGATCAAGTTGTTGCGCAAACTCTTTGGATGAAAACTGTTTACCACGCTCATCCAGCAATACTTTCAAACTATCTTTTGAAATTTTTTCCGCGACGCGTTGCCATTCTTCAGCTCGCGCAGTTTCGATCACCGTGTTTTTGTTTCTTTTTATCGGAGTAACTCTGCTTTGAGTGTATCCGAACTGCGGCGGTAATCGTTTGGCGTATTCACTACAAACCTGCTCTGCCCATGCAGCAGGTTTTTCGCCGACATAAATAAGAGAAAAATGCATAATCAAATTTGACGAGTCAGAAAAAACGCTTTTGCGCCAGCTTGCGGCAAAACAGAACAACTAAATACTTACTGCAAAAATACTGGCGACGCCGGCGATGCAATCAGGCGGGTTGCACTTGCTCCGATTCCATCTCGAACTGCCAAAGTTTTTCCAGCCCGTAAAATTCACGTGTTTCGGGCAGCATAATATGTACGACAACTTCGTATAAGTCGATTAACACCCAGGCCCGGTCTTTTTCCACACCCATTATGGTTGCTCCACTTTGCTTTGCTTTCTCGACCACATTATCCGCCAGCGCCTGTACATGCCGGTCTGAGGTGCCGCTGGCGATTACCATCACATCGGTAATATCGATTTTGTTACGCACATCGATGGTGAGTACATCTTTTGCTTTTACGTCATCTAACGCTTCCGTTACCAGTGCCAATAATTCCTTTAACTCCACTCGCTCTCCTGTCTGTTTTTAATCAAACGATTTCTCCTTAATGATCCATGTATAGCTGGTTTCGCTTTATATAATTCCAAACCCCACCGGGAATCATGTATTTTGGCTGTTTACCTTCGCCTATCATAGTACGAATTCGGGTTGAGGATATATCCAGCATTTGGGTCTCAGTTCGATATATGCACCCGAAATCCCGGGTTTCAAGCTCATCGAAATCAGTGCATAAATACTTTTCCAGCCAGTCGAGTTTCTCCCGATTCCGCGGCAACTCGTAACCGGGCCGGGCCAGTACCAGCACATGCGCAAGGCGCATGATTTCTTCCGCTTGATACCATTCCGGAAAATCCTGCAACGCGTCGGCGCCCAGTATCCAGAACAGTTTATGTTGTTCACCGATCTCCTGTGACAATTCTGTCAAGGTGGTAACGGTATAAGATGGTCCGCTACGCTCCAGTTCACGCGCATCGGTAATAAACACATCACTATTCGCTGCAATCATATTGACCATATTCCATCGATGCAGCGAGCTGGCATGAGTGTGTTCTTTAAACGGCGATACTTTACAGGGCAACAGAATAATCGTATCCAATTGACAGCTTTGCGCCAGTTCGAGGCAGGGTTTTATATGCCCAAAATGAATTGGATCGAATGATCCTCCCAAAATACCGACATTCCTTTTGCGATCAGTCACAATCTGGTTTTATTCGCGAATATTTCCTGTTCCGAACACAATATATTTTTGCGTGGTTAATCCTTCCAGCCCTACCGGTCCCCGCGCATGCAATTTGTCGGTGCTGATACCGATTTCGGCACCTAAACCGTATTCAAACCCGTCTGCAAACCGGGTCGACGCATTCAGCATCACCGAACTCGAATCCACTTCGCGCAAAAAACGCTGCGCATGAGCATCGTTTTCAGTCACTATGGTATCAGTATGATGGGAACCGTATTTCTCGATATGATCGATTGCGTCGTCGATGGAATCTACGACTTTTATTGCCAGAATCGGTGCCAGATATTCTGCACTCCAGTCTTCTTCTTTTGCCGCCGTTACGTTTGATAAAATTTTCCGGGTACGATCGCATCCACGTAACTCAACATCGTGTTTTGCATACTCTTTCTGCAGTGCAGGTAAAATCTTTGCAGCTACATCAATATGTACAAGCAATGTTTCCATGGCATTACATACGCCATAGCGTTGTGTTTTCGCATTGACGGCGATCGCTATTGCTTTTGCTTCGTCTGCCTGCCCATCTATAAACACATGACAGTTTCCATCCAGATGTTTTATCACTGGAATGGTCGCCTCTTTTGAGACCCGTTCGATCAGACTTTTACCTCCACGCGGAATAATGACGCTGACATATTGATCCATGCGCAATAGTTCACTAACAGCGGCACGATCGGTCACTTCGATCACTTGCACCGCAGTCTTCGGCAAACCCGCTTTTGCCAATGCCTGTTGAATACAATCGCCGATCGCTTTGTTTGAGTTAATCGCCTCAGAACCGCCGCGCAAGATAACAGCGTTTCCGGATTTCAAACAAAGACCGGCAGCATCGGCGGTTACGTTTGGACGTGATTCGTAAATAATCCCGATCACTCCCAGCGGAACACGCATTTGGCCGACTTTTATTCCGGAAGGACGCGTTGTCACATGGTCAATGTCACCGATCAGATCTTCCAGTGTTGCGATTTGCCGCAAACCGTCCGCCATCGCCTGAATGCGTTGCGGAGTAAGTTCCAGACGATCCAGCATAGCGTTTTCCAGGCCGCGTTCTTTACCTGCCTGCAAATCAAGCTGGTTTACACGCATCAGATTTTCCTGCTGCTCCAGCAACAAGGACGCCAGTGTTTCCAGGGCATTATTTTTCTGTTCCGTGGTTGCCATCGACATGACGCGCGCAGCCTGCTTTGCCTGCGCACCTAATGCCAGCATGTATTTTTCAATTGACACGGTTTCCTGTTTTGCCGCCATGATTCAGCCTGTTACTTTTTCGTAATTATTTAACGCGCCAGTTTTAACGCGATTTCAGTAAAGCCATGCCAGGAATTTCCGGTGGCACGACCTTTAATCACCTGATCGAGGTGAGCGCATTTTGCCAGCAATGTATACAACTGGTCACTATTAAATTTATGCACCTGTACCGACAGGCGATCTTTTTTGTTGTAATAAAATACGTTTTGAATTCCCTTGCCTCCGGAGCGTCTGGATTGCGCGGTGTAAATCACCGCACGCACCAACTCTGCCAATGCCCATAACACCAGATTCGGCGCAAACGATTCCTGCTGCAACTGTTTGAGAATTTTTACCGCCTTGCCTCGGTTACCCTGCAAAATGGTATCGACTAAAGCAAACACATCGTATTTGGACTGGTTCGACATCCATGCGGCAGATTGATTCGCATTCTGTTGACCCAGTGTAAGCAACGCCATTTTTTCGATTTCCTGGGCGGCCGCCAGCATATTACCCTCCACTCGCGAGGCGATATATTCCGCCGTCTGCCGGTCGTCCGGCAACTGTTCTTTGCGCAGGCGACTTTGCACCCAGCGAATCAACTCCGGGCCGTTTAACGGCCATGCCCGCACCAGCACTCCCGCTTTTGAAATCGCCTGCACCCATTTTGTTTTCATACTGCTGCGATCCAGTTTTCCGCACTGTATGAACATCACCACATCCTCCGGCAGCGCTTCGCAATACGCTTGCAGCGCTTTGGTACCTGCTGTTCCCGGTTTTGCCGACGGCATGCGTAATTCCAGAATTTTCTTTTCGCTGAACAGGGACAAATTGCCGGTGTGTTCGGCCAGTTGCCCCCAGTCGAAGCTGCGCTCGACATGCAATACCTGCCGCTCCTGATAACCCAGGTCACGGCAACGAGCTCGCAAGAGTTGCATCGATTCCTCCACCTGCAAAGGCTCGTCGCCCGATATCAAGTAAATTGGCGCCGGCGTTTCCTGCAAATGAGCGGCTAATTGTTGAACGCGTAATTCCAAACAGCTTCCTGAGTTCTGATCTGGGCTTGCAGCCAGTTTCGGTTATTATATGCGATTACGATCCAGAATCTTTTCAACTTAATAATCAGTATATTACCTCTATGCAAACGGAAAAAATCGGCTATATCGGTATCGGGATTATGGGCAAGCCCATGGTCGAAAATCTGGCCAAAGCGGGCCACCATGTGAATGTTTATGCGCGGCGGACCGCCAGTATCGAGGCACTGGCGACCGATCAATACACGGCGTATTCATCGCCGGCGGAAGTGGCTGCACACTCGACGCTCATTATCAGCTGTGTGGCCGACACTCCGGACGTGGAAACGGTTCTCACCGGGGAAAAAGGCGTCATTGAGGGAATTCAACCGAACTCCCTCGTCATCGATATGAGTACGATTTCTCCCGAAGCCACGCGCGCCATGGCGCAAAAGTTCAAGCAAGCGAGTGCCGGCATGCTGGATGCGCCCGTCTCCGGCGGCGAAGTCGGCGCGATTGCCGCAACATTGTCGATCATGGTCGGCGGAACCGAGGCAGACTTTGCGCGCGCCCTGCCTGTTTTTGAATGCCTGGGAAAAAACATCGTGCATGTCGGTGAATCAGGCGCCGGACAAATTGCCAAAGCCTGTAATCAGATTGTGGCCGCCCAAACCATGACGGCGGTCGCCGAAGCGTTTTTACTGGCACAAAGTTCCGGAGTAAACCCGGCTAAAGTCAGAGAAGCC
>JANQOT010000005.1 GCA_028285655.1 Gammaproteobacteria bacterium | reverse complement strand
AGAAGCTACAAATAATAAATATTACAGTTCTATGTATTCTGTACTAGTTGTTGAATCCGACCGGCATTCTAGATCAAGTACTGTGTCCGCTTTGCAATCAGCCGGCTATCAAACTTTACAGGCTGATAGCGTGGAAACAGCTCTTGAGTCTATAGAAAACTTAGCCATCAGCGCCACCCTGCTAGACTATGAACTACCGGGAGGTTCCGGCGTTGAGTTGATATCGCGTATTCAGAGCTCAAGATTAAATCAGAAAATTTTAACTATTGTGTTAAGCCCTTCCGGAAATGAAACCGCGCGCATAGTTTCACTACAAAATGGCGCGGATGATGTACTGTCCAAACCGTTTTCTTTAAATGAATTGATATTACGCCTGGATAACCTTTTCAAACGCACCGACAACAATTACTCAAGCTCCAGCATCATTGAAATTAACGGAATAAAAATGGATATGCATTCCCTGGAAGTAATTATTGATGGCGAAGTTGCTGACTTTTCATTAACCGAATTTCGCCTTTTGTATCTGTTTGCCAGAAATCCCAACAAGGTTTTTATTCGACGCGAGTTAAGCAAAGTAACGAATGGCATGAATAGCAAACTGGTAGACAGGTCGATTGACGTTTATATCATGCGGCTCAGAAAATCGCTTAAAAAATTCGGTAAGGATTCATTAATTCAAACAGTTCGTGGAGTAGGATATCGTTTCTCTGCCTGAAATTTTGCTTTCCAATAATAACTATCCTTTCATTTTTTCACACAAAAATACAAATCTAGCGCTACTTTTCATTCGTTTCCTTGGTCGCTGTTGTTTTACTTTTAGACTTTGATTCTTTTTCGATTGAGACATTATTACGTGCACGCATAATTGCAATTACTTCATCGGTAATATCGGCCGATGGATCAAACCATATCGTCTCATAATTGGAAACAAGAACCAGTTTGCTTCCTGAACGCCGTGCCACATTTTGTGCGATTTCACTTACTTCTTTACGAAATTGTTGAATCAGATCAGCACGAAAATCCGACGACTTTTGAACCGCAAGATTCTTGGTGTTGATCAACTGATTTTGAGCTTTAGCAACTAACTGCTCCAGCTGTTGTTGTTGGGCTTTTGACGGAGACTTCCCTATTTTGAGCTTTTCTTCCTCAATGCTGTCTTCCAGTCGTGACGCTACTAGCTTAAGCTGCTCGCTTAACTGAGTATTTGCCAGCTCCAATTCTTTTTGCATCAATTCCTGCCGCCCGGTTGCCTTCGCCACTGCATTCAAATCTACTACCAGTATCGAATTCCAGTTTGGCAACTCAATAAAATCACATCCAGTTATCGAAACGATCAATATTAAATATACAATTACACGCAAAACTTTCATAAACATTCCAATGCTTACTCAGTAGTCGAAAAAATTTATTGATGGTAAACAGCTGTAAGTTGATGTTTTACTTCTATTATTTAGTACTTACAACAATGTAGGGAGTGTATATGACATTTGTAACATTTGTATTACAAGTGACACAAATTGAAACGTTTTATGACAAGGCTAACAGACTGTTTTCATAAAGTATTCATACTTTATTCAACATAATGTCACATTTTCTTAGCAATATTTTCAGTTTAGTAATTTATGAGAAGATGAGCATGTCAGACACAACAAGTAATACTCTGAATACTCTTATAGAAGAATTCGCTGATAATTTTGATAATCAGGACAAGGAAAATATATTAAGTCAACTAGAAAGCAAACAGATGGACTTGGATTTGGACTTCACACTGATCGACAGTCTTTGTTCCTGGATTTTAAATTCTCCGGTACCAAACTGACTACGTTCAGGCATCGCCCAGAATTCGGAAGATCACGACTTTTTATATCGACTAAGCACTGTATCGGTTAAGTACCGGCAGTCGACTTAATTATTCTACATTCACGATGTAGTTTAACCAGTACATTTTGCGCAAGTATCTTTTTAAGTTTACTTACAGGTCCAAAATCTACAATTTTGTTGCCATCTAATATAATTAGTGCATCTTTTATATACACAAAGGACTTATCAGGAAGATGGGAACGGGTGTTTTGAGTTGAGTTTAATAGTGGTCCTCTTAAGACAGTAAGTTGTCTCGACACGGCAAATCCTTCATATACTTATTGTTATATTGGGGCCAAGGCACTATTTCACCATACTTCAATAAATTTAAAAATAGCGGTGGATATTCAATAGTTATTGATTTATGACAGTTTTGTCATATTTCGCTTAAAGTATCACCAGAACAATCACTTAGATCGGTAACCCGACTATGAATAACATATCGTATAGTACGGGTATGCTTCACTTTGCGGTTCAAAATGTGTTTAGGCAATCGGCAATACTCATATTCTACGCTACTATTGCAATCGCTTTATATGCCGCAGTCGAACCAAAAAACTAAAATAAATATTAGTTCAAAATTTTATTAAAACACCTCTCTCCAGCTTACGCCAATGTCAGTCTTTGAACGCTATCTCACTATCTGGGTAATTCTATGTATTGGGCTGGGAACCTTGCTCGGACATTATATTCCTGCACAATTTCATGCCCTAGCACAAATTGAAATTGCACAAGTTAATTTGCCAGTCGCCGTATTGATCTGGTTGATGATTATTCCGATGCTGACAAAAATCGATTTTGGCGCACTGCATAGCGTCAAAGAGCATTGGCGGGGCATTGGCGTCACGCTGTTTGTTAATTGGGCAGTCAAACCCTTCTCGATGGCAGTATTAGCATGGTTATTTGTCGGGTATTGGTTTCGCCCTTACTTATTCGAAGATCAAATTCATTCTTATATTGCCGGCTTGATTATTCTTGCTGCAGCTCCATGCACTGCGATGGTGTTTGTTTGGAGTCACCTAACCAAAGGAGAACCACACTTCACGTTGAGTCAAGTAGCACTTAACGATGTGATAATGATATTCGCTTTTGCGCCAATCGTCGGATTGTTACTTGGAATATCATCGATTGCAGTTCCCTGGAATACATTATTATTATCTGTTTCACTTTATATCGTTATACCGATTATTTTTGCGCAGTATCTTCGTCGTTACCTTTTAAAAATTGGCGGAGAGAAAATATTACAACGGGTATTAAAAACAATCAGCCCAATTTCTATTATCGCATTATTATCTACTATCGTATTATTATTTGGATTCCAGGGCAGTCAAATTGTTCGACAACCTCTTGTAATCGCACTTCTATCCGTTCCGATTATCATTCAGGTCTACTTTAACTCCGGCCTTGCTTACTGGTTAAGTCGAAAATTCGGTGTCGCACACTGCGTAGCCTCTCCTGCGGCACTAATCGGTGCAAGTAACTTTTTTGAGTTGGCGGTCGCTACTGCTATTAGTCTTTTTGGAATTGACTCCGGAGCAGCATTAGCCACTGTCGTGGGCGTATTAATCGAAGTACCCGTAATGTTATCAGTAGTGCATATAGTAAATCGCACCAAACCCTGGTATCAGAGAGGAATTGCTTCGAATTAAATCTGATTAGATTGATTCGGTATCACACGCGGCTAAGCTTTAAATGTCGCTGGCAACAGCTATCAGCTATCGAAGCGTATTAAGATATTTTCTACTGGAACGAGATAATTAGGCGGCGGAAACTGATTTCACCATACCGGTTTCGATGAAATTTTCTATCGGCTCGGGTTTGCCTAAATAAAATCCCTGTCCGAAGTCGATACCGATTTCGGTCAACAATTCGACAACAGCGTCATTTTCTACATATTCGGCAATGGTTTGTTTATTGAGAACTGTGCTCATATCATGAATAGC
>JANQOT010000256.1 GCA_028285655.1 Gammaproteobacteria bacterium | reverse complement strand
TTGCCTTCGCTCCAAATTATCGATTGCAACGTCATCCAGGCTCACAACTCCCGATTCAATAGGAAGTAGCCCGCATAGACCGCGTAGTAAAGTAGTCTTCCCCGCACCATTGGGCCCGATTAATCCAATCATTTCTCCGGCACCTATGGCAAGATCGACATCATGAACGATAGTCGCCTCTCCTAAGCAAATGCTAATTTTATCTGCTCTCAGCACACTCATTTTATTTTTGCTAAATCGCTAAATTTATTTTTATTGTTGTCTAGTTGTTCAGCGCGACTATAAAACTTTTAATACTCATAAATTCACAGTGCTTTTTTATTTGCTTGTAGAATTAACATTAGAAAAAATGGCGCGCCCACAAGCGCGGTGACGACTCCCAATTTTAATTCAACGCCCGGCGTGATTATGCGAACAAGAATATCTGCACTTAATGTTAGTATGGCCCCACCCAACGCACTCGCCAGCAATAACTGACTTGGCTTGTGTTTTACAAACGGACGTAAAAGGTGAGGAACCACTAACCCCACAAATCCAATTGCGCCTGCAACAGAAGTAGCCGCTCCTACGCACAAAGCAGTTCCGATGACAATTTGTGTACGCACACGTTTAATATTGAATCCCAAACTATGAGCAGTGTCTTCGCCTAATGTCAGGGCATCTAACGGACGTCCAACACTTAATAAGATAGTCCAGCCAACGACCATAAAAGGTGCCGCCAACCACACATGCGTCATACTTCGGTCGGTTAAAGACCCCATCATCCAGAAAACAATCTCAGAAACAGCAAAAGGATTTGGTGCAAGGTTTAATACTAAGGCTGTCAACGCACTGGCAAAACTTGTTACCGCTACTCCAGCGAGTATCAATGTAATCGAACCGCCATTACGGCCAGCTAATATGGACACTAATACGACGCCGACGCAGGCTCCGACGATTCCTCCTATCGGCAAAGCAAGTAAAAATAGTGTAGAGATACCCGTGTATAAAGTAAGTACAGCCCCCAAGGCAGCAGAGGCAGAAACTCCTATTATTCCTGGTTCTGCCAAGGGATTGCGCAAAAATCCCTGCAGTGCCGCACCTGATAATCCAAGCGTTGCGCCAATTAACAAGCCTAACAATGCGCGAGGTAAACGAACTTCTTGAATAATTAATGCTGCAGTATCAGATTCACCTCCAAACAGAGAGGCCAGTATGTAGTCAAATCCAATTGCAGCTGGTCCTACTGTCAATGACAAACAAAACGCCACTGCAGTAAAAATAGTAAGCAATATTATTAATCCGTTGGCTCGTACAACGCGTTGATTGACGATTTGCAACACTAGGCTTGTCATTCTTTTGGCACTATCGAAGTTTTATCTTGTATCGCAGCTTGATATTTTGTTTGCAATTGCTCAACGACATCTACAATTCTTGGTGTTCCGCAAATCCATAGCTGATGTGGAACATTGATAACAGGAAGACCATTAAACGCAGATTTAAGTACGGGATGATGTAAATTCTCACTGGCCATTGCAGGAGTTGAATCATTGCGGCTTCCAATAATCAGCACATCCACTTCATTGAATACCAATATTTCTAAGGGCAACTTAGTTGTACTGTAAAGATTTAAATTTTTTCCCAAATTTTGAAAACCCGCCGCTTCAACCAATTCATTTGCTAATGTCCCTTTACCGGACGTGTAACTGTTTGCCCAATACAATGCAGCAACTACCGGTTTGAAGTTTTGCGCATTAAATGCTGTTTTAGACAATCGCGCTTGCATTTCTGCAATCATATCTTCACCGCGTTGCGATTCTCCAATTGTGTTAGCGACCAAGCGAATATTTTCAATTACCTGCTGTATCGTAGAAGGCACAGGTATAGTGACAATGTTGTATCCAAGATCTTGCAACAATCCCGTCGTTATTTTTGTGGTAAATTCGCTGGCCAATACTAAATCCGGCGATAGCGAAATGATTTCTTCCGCCAATCCGTGATTTAATTGATAATTTGTAGCCTGATCGGATAACGCAGATGATTCGTGGTCCGCAGCTAAGTAACTAACAGACGAAATATGATCTTTATCTGCCAACATCATGAGGAGCTGATCAGTGCACAGATTCATAGAGACGATTCGTTCTGGTTTTGCTTGAACGCTGCTTTCAATAAACAGAACACCCACAAAAACCAATAGCAGGCGTTTCACTGATGTGCGATTGATGAAGAGGCGCATAAATATTTACTAAAATTTAACGGGTTGATTTAAACCAAATTCACCTCATCCATTAAATGAAAAACCATCGCTTGATGATT
>JANQOT010000252.1 GCA_028285655.1 Gammaproteobacteria bacterium | reverse complement strand
TAGAGCGTAAACAGGCCGAAGAAGCCAAAAAGCAAGCCGAACTCGAACGCAAGCAGGCGGAAGAAAAAGCGAGAAAACTGGCGGAAGAGCTGAAAAAACAGGAAGAAGCGCGAAAACAGGCCGAAATTGAAGCGGAACAAAAGCGTTTGCAGGCAATCTTAGAGCGAGAAGAAGCCGAACTGCGCGAGGCCGAAGAGCAGGCCGCGCGTGCGGCGAGACAACGCGAGCTAAATACGTTACTGTCGCAGTATATCGGTGCAATTAGCTCGAAAGTCCAAAGTCGCTGGCGCAAACCGCCCGGCATGGAGGCTGCAAATGCGTACTGTATTGTCTATGTGTTGCAAACACCGGAGGGCTATATTGAAAAAGTACAGGTTAAAGAATGCCGCGGCGGCGATGACCAGTTTCGGCGTTCGGTAGAGGAAGCCGTATGGAAATCCGATCCACTGCCCACACCGCCGGACGAAGAATTATTCGATCGCGAATTAAAATTTAAATTCGAACCACAATGATTTTATTCAAACGAAAAACTTTCATATTTTTAACATTTGTTACGAGCTTGATTTTTTCTGCTCAAAGTCATGCGCTGCTGGAAATCGAAATTACCCAGGGTGTGGAATCGGCGTTTCCGATTGCGATTATGCCGATAACCGGCGATGCACCGATCGCTGCCACATTAATTGAAAGTGTGGTGTATGCAAACTTGCATCGGAGTGGATTTTTTTCGATCGTCGACAAACAGTTTTATCCGCAGCAGGGCAAAATCGAGCAAGTTGATTATGATCGTTGGCGCAACAACGGTATTGAAGCGCTGCTGACCATGAATGTGGCCGCGGCGGGCGCCGATCAATATCGAGTGGAATTTGAATTGTATGATCTAGTACGGAAAAAGCGTGCTCTGGGGCATGGCATCAATACTAAAAAAAATCTGATGCGCAAAGTTGCGCATAAAATTTCCGATGTCGTGTTTGAAAGTATTACCGGCGTTAAAGGAGCCTTCAGTACACGTATCGCATATGTTAGTGAATTAAGAGAAGCGAAAAACAATAAAAAATTTATTTTACAAATTGCCGATGCGGACGGGTTTAATCCGCGCACGGTATATGCATCGCCCAAGCAGTTAATGTCGCCGGCATGGTCGCCCGACGGTCGTCGCCTGGCTTATGTTTCGTTTGAAAATGAACGCTCGGAAATATTTGTGCAGGATCTGTCGTCCGGTACGCGATCGAAATTATCGTCTGCGCCGGGTATTAACAGCGCGCCGGCGTGGTCACCCGACGGAAGTTATCTGGCAATGACGCTTTCGTCCGGCGGTAATCCCGATATCTATATTATGGAAGTCGGTTCGCGCAAGCTGCGCAAGCTGACCAATCACCACGGTATCGATACCGAACCGGCCTGGTC
This sequence comes from Gammaproteobacteria bacterium, assembly GCA_028285655.1. Classification (GTDB taxonomy): domain Bacteria; phylum Pseudomonadota; class Gammaproteobacteria; order UBA4575; family UBA4575; genus JANQOT01. Next base: position 6,488 of record JANQOT010000252.1, on the reverse strand, counting down.
GCCCGACGGGCGTTTTATTTTGTTTACTTCCAACCGATCGGGAGCGCCGCAAATTTATCAGATCGCCTTTGGTGGAGGCACGCCCAAACGTTTAACGTTTGAAGGCAACTATAACGCAGCCCCGACGGTATCTGCCGATGGAAAGTATGTGTCTATGGTGCACAATAGCGGCCAGGGATATCGAATTGGTATACTTGATTTACAACGCAATACCTTTCGACTGTTAACTGACGGCAATCTGGACGAAGGTCCAAGCTTTGCGCCAAACGGCAGCATGATTATTTATTCAACACATCATAATAATAGTACGGTCCTGTCGGCAGTCAGTGCGGATGGTCGCGTGCGACAACGCTTGCGTTTGCAAGAAGGCAAAGTGAGAGAACCTGCATGGTCACCCTTTCGTTGAGAATTAATTGAATAGAGGATTACGAATGACTAAACATTATTTAAGTTTTATAACGATAGTTCTTGTACTGCTTGTTGCGGGTTGTTCGAGTAATAACACTAAACCGGATGACGGCGCGATGGCGGGCGACGAAATCGAAGACGGAGCCCCGATCGATCTGGCCGAAGACGGTACCTCCTCCGGGCTGGACGAAGAAGGCGCGGTTATTCTGGATCCTCTGGACGATCCGGCCAGTGAATTGTTCGTACGCACGATTTATTTTGATTACGACAGTGCCGATATTCGTGAAGACTCGCTGGATACCATTCGTGAACATGGAAAATATCTAAGTAGTAACCCAGATCGTCTAGTTCGTCTGGAAGGTCATGCGGACGAGCGCGGAACGCGCGAATATAACCTGGCGCTGGGCGAATCCCGTGCTAAAACCGTTCGTGACGTATTGCTGCTCGAAGGCGCGCAGGAAGCACAAATCGAACTGGTAAGTTTCGGTGAAGAACGTCCGGCAGTGGAAGGTACCGATGAGTCCGCGCTGCAGTTAAACCGGCGCGTTGAAATTGTTTATTAATTAGTATGATGCGTAAATCAAATGCTGGTTGCGCAAGTTGCTTGAATTAAAAAGGATTTAAAAATGCATGGCGTTTTCGTAAAAAGCTGGGTCATTGTGCTGTTGCTTATGCTGGTGCAGTCGTTAAGTGCTGCGCCCAAAGCAACCAAAGAAGAAGTGGAAGCGCTGGCATTTCGTATTGAACGCATGGAACGTGCGATGGACGAACAGTCTGCACGTGGCGGTAACAATCAAGGTTTGTTAACGCTGCAGCGGCAATTGAAAGACATGGAACGTGAATTGCAAACACTGCGCGGAGAAAACGAGCGTCTGCGCAATGAAGTCGAGCAAATGCAGGCAAAACAGCGCGAAATGTTTATCGCGATCGATAAACGTCTGCAAAGTCAAAGCATGGCGGCCAGCAATGAAAATGTGCAACCGCAAAAACCGCGTTCGACCGTTGCCGAGCAACCGGTTCGGTCGGAACCGGCACAAGCGGCCACTGCCGATACTCAGGTGGCGACTTCTCGCCCGGTCGTGATCTCCAGTGCAACTGAAGATTCTCCCGAAACCACCGATGCATACCGCAATGCCTTTTTATTGTTAAAGCAACGCAGGCATGACGAAGCCATCACGGCGTTTGAAGAATTTTTGTCAAATTATCCAAGCAGCAAGTATTCCGGCAACGCGCAGTACTGGTTGGCGGAAGCTAATTATGTCACCAAAAGATACGATCGTGCGCTGACGGAATTTCAGAAAGTTCTGGATATGTATCCCACCAGCAGTAAAGTTCCCGATGCGCGACTCAAAATGGGTTACACCTATTACGAACTGGAACAATGGGAAGACGCACGCGTTACGTTGACCCGCTTGCGTGCTCAGTTTCCGAATTCGACGGTGGCGGGGTTGGCGCAGCAGCGTCTTGAACGTCTGGAGCGCGAAGGCCATTAAAATAGCTACTGCGCTCGTATAGGCGGTGTTAAAAATTTTTTAATCCTCGTCATTTACTGAGACGTAAACTCCTCGGCTTAAAAAATTTTTGCCTAGCCTATCCATCGCTCGTAACGCTATTTTCTATCGCTTTTTCGCACAATTTGCCTTGTCTCTTCTGCGCTCATTACGCTATTAATTCAGCATAAACTATTGCCTGGCTTGTCCATCGCTCGTGACGCTATTTTCCGTCGTTTTTTCTATGCTCATAACCCTATACATTAACGAGAATTTCATTTAACCCGTCATTCCGGAAAGCGCGTAGCGCTTATCCGGAATCCAGGTCGCGCCCGATGCGCTTGATCGATTGCTCCAACCTAAGCAGTACGCATGTGATATTGCATTGCTGAAGGTTCCAACCGAAACTAGGGCAATGCAACAGAACGCTGACAACAAACTTCGAATTACCGAAATTTTTTATTCTCTGCAGGGAGAAGCACGTACGGTCGGGTGCCCGACCGTCTTTGTTCGCCTGACAGGTTGTCCATTGCGTTGTCAGTACTGCGATACTGCATATGCGTTTACCGGCGGCGAGTGGATGGATTTGTCGGCCATTCTTGCCGAAGTTGAAAAATACCAGTGCCAATTCGTTACCGTAACCGGTGGCGAACCGCTTGCGCAACCGAATTGTCTGTCCTTGCTGCGGCAGTTATGCGATGCAGGATACCAGGTGTCGCTGGAAACCAGCGGTGCATTGCCGCTGGACAATGTCGATCCGCGCGTGATCAAAGTAATGGATATCAAAACACCGGCATCCGGCGAAAGCGATCGAAACCGCTGGGAAAATCTTGCGCAATTAAGCAATCAAGATCAGATCAAGTTTGTAATATGTAATGAACAGGATTACCTGTGGAGCCGGCAACAACTGCAACAACATAACCTGGCTGCGCAGTGCGAGGTATTGTTTTCTCCCAGTTGCGAACAGCTTGCAGCGGCAACATTGGCGAACTGGATTTTACGCGACCAGTTGCCGGTGCGTTTTCAGATGCAGTTGCATAAAGTTCTCTGGGGTAACCAGGCGGGTAAATAATGGAGTCCAAACAAAAAGCGGTCGTCTTGCTGTCAGGTGGACTGGACTCGGCGACTGCGCTGGCGATTGCACAGCAACAAGGTTATCAGTGCTACGCTTTGAGTTTTCGCTACGGTCAACGCCACACCTCTGAATTGCAGGCGGCTGAACGTGTGGCGAATTCGATGAATATCGAGCAGCATCGTGTTTTCGACCTGGACTTGTCCTTGTTTGACACTTCGGCACTTACTAATTGCGACATTGCAGTTCCGACGGAGTCCGTTGAGGGGATTCCTGCAACCTACGTACCCGCTCGAAACACCATATTTTTATCAGTTGCCCTGGGTTGGGCGGAAGTGCTGCAAGCCGCCAATATATTTATCGGGGTAAATGCCGTCGATTACTCAGGTTACCCGGACTGCCGCCCGGAATTTGTTCAAGCGTTTCAAACCTTGGCGAATGTGGCCACCAAAGCGGGTGTCGAAGGCATACCTGTTCAGATACACACACCTTTGATCCAGCTTAGCAAGGCCGAAATCATCCAACAGGGTACGAAATTGGGAGTAGACTATGCGTTAACAGTTTCCTGCTATCAGGCCGATCGTGATGGCGCCGCATGCGGACAATGCGATTCCTGCAGATTGCGAAAACAGGGATTTATCGAAGCGGGGGTTGCCGACCCCACCCGCTACCGCTAACCAAATTTCGGGTGAGTACAATATAGATTAATTAATAAAAACCAATAAGTTAAATAAAAATATTAACTAGCAAATTTCGCTAAGTAATATAACTAGATCAAAAAACACACTATATTAGCGCAAAATAATATGCTAATGTTCGCGCCACTCAGCATAAACCGAATAAAAAGTGAGAGGAAGTTATGTCGGACGAAAAAAAATTAGCGATTATTGCGACCAAAGGCAGCCTGGATTGGGCCTATCCGCCGTTCATATTAGCCTCCACCGCCGCTGCACTTGGTTACGAAGTGCAGATATTTTTTACCTTTTACGGATTGAAGCTATTGCGTAAGGATTTGAATCTGAATGTTACGCCGCTGGGTAATACCGCGATGCCGATGCCGATGGGAATGGATAAATGGTTTCCCGTGATGGGAACTGCTTTGCCGGGAATGGAAGCCATGATGTCGGCCATGATGAAGGCCAAAATGAAAAAGAAGGGCGTGGCCAGCGTGCCGGAATTACGGGATTTGTGTCTGGAAGCCGATGTGAAGCTGATTGCCTGTCAAATGACCGTCGATTTATTTGACTTCGAACGAGATGATTTGATCGACGACCTCGAATTTGGCGGTGCCGCGACATTTTTTGAATTTGCCGGTGAGGCGGACATCACCTTGTATGTCTAGAATAGATACTCTGGAACCTGATTCATATAAGAACTTGATAATATACTAAATTACTGTACTATACACCGCTCACTAGGCGACCACTTACACAGGGGGAAGGGGTCAATGGGTAGAAATCTAAAAATAATCCAACTCGCAGTTTTTGTATTTCTGTTGAGCTCATCGGTGTCCTGTTCCGAAAATGAACAGGAAAAGAGCGATGCAGCTTCAGATGCAGCTTCAAATGAATCGACCGCGTCCAGTGTGGCTGCGGAGACGGCCATGCAAGCTGAGTCCGGTGCGATGCTGCTGGCATCTGCCGAAACCAAGCAAAGCGATTCACCGGCGGCTGAGCCGGCACCGGCCACGCCAAGTCCCCACGCGATGCCTGGCATGATGCCGCACCAGTTTGCGCCCTATGCCAATCCGATGATGGGCATGGCGCCGAACATGTATGCACCGAATATGTACTCGATGATGAATCCTTCGATGTACCCGATGACCAATCCAGCCATGTACATGAACATGATGTCGCCCATGATGAGTTTCATGACCCCGATGATGTCGTCGATGAATCCTCAGTATCACGGTGCGATGATGAATATGATGGCGTCCATGTTTGCCAACCCGACCGTGGATGCATTCACGCGGGTGGAGACGCTGGACAGCATGATGCGCATGATGGACCCGAAATTATTTTTGGCCATGATGGGCGGAACCTACGAGCAACGCGAAGATGATGACGTGCCGGACACCTTGCCGGTGGCAAAAATTCCCGGATTCCCCACTCAGTCTTTCTACGATATTCCCAAGAACACGGTTGCACCCAGTATCAGCGATGAAGCCAAAAAGAATGCCTTTCAAAGCATCATGATGATGAGCCCGCTGTCGATGCGCGACATGCTCAGCATTATGACTTACAAGTTGCCGTTGGAGGACGATGTCACCTGGGACGATGCAGTCGAATCCATGATGTTGCGCGCCAACGAGGTTAATTTTAAATTTGTCGGATCCAGCCCGTTATCGAAAGAAATCGAGGCATTAACCGAGGCGCCCAGCCCGCGCATCGAAATATTCCGGTTTTGCGACGCCATCGTTGCGCGTAAGATTCTAGATTACATGCCGGAATTTATAATCTTTTTGCCGTGCAAAATTGCGCTGATCGAGGACGCGGAAGGCAAGATCTGGATCATGACGATGGACTGGGACGTAAGCTGGCTCGATTTTGCGCAGAATCCCAATTCGCATTTATCCAAAGAGTTGCGCGCCGATGCAAAACGGATTCGCGAAAGTATGCGCTACATTATGGAAGGGGCAGCGACTGGCGATTTATAAACCACAATCTTATTGAAACTAGGCAAACTTAAGCAGGAGCATTTTATGTCATTTAAACACGCACTTATTTACTCGATAATTTTGTCGAGTGTTTTATATTTTGTTGGGTTTTCCAATGTGCACGCGGCCGATGAAGCCAAGCCGGCGTACAACATGGAAGGCATGACCCACGCAATGCAAAAATCCATGGACCCGAATGTATGGGCACAAATGATGGCGATGATGATGGACCCAAGCAAATCGTCGGCCATCGACAGTTGCGCGCTGTGTCACGATGGTGAAGATATTGCACGCTACCAGAAAGATTTCGGTCCGATGATGGACGCCATGATGGGGATGTACAAATCGGTAGCACCGCATCAATCCATGCAATACATGAATCCGATGATGTCGATGATGAACCCGGCCATGTACATGAACATGATGTATCCCATGATGGGTATGATGGGACCGATGATGGGCATGATGGGTCCGATGATGGGCGGCATGATGAACCCGGCAATGATGGGTGGCATGATGAATCCGATGGGCATGATGGGACCGATGATGAATCCGATGGGCATGATGGGTGGGTATAACACCGCCAACCCCATGGGCATGATGGATCCGAAGCAATACGAAAACTGGTTCAAGCAAATGACCGAGATGATGGGCTCAATGGCGCCCGCCCAAAAGCAGTAAATCTGCCGGGTATTAATCTTTAATCGGCCAAATCTTGGAAAACGCGCGATTTGGCCGATTTGAGTCGACAGGGAAGTCGAAATTCTCTTTAAATCATCCAATGTTAATTGGCGGTGGGATTGGTATAATCGCGCCCTTCAAAAACTAGCGGCGACTTCATGGAAGATCTTTCAAATATTCA
>JANQOT010000243.1 GCA_028285655.1 Gammaproteobacteria bacterium | reverse complement strand
AGCTTGTCGCCTTTTTCAGATTCGCTCAAATAGGTTAATGCTTGACGACTCAGTGAGTTCAACGTTAGGTTCCCTTCTTCTGTATAGTTTCATTGTTTTATTCCTGCCTTTAGCGCATACAATGTGCATCTAGACATTATTTTTGTGGTTAGATCGTATGAAGCTTGGCTGATCTTCGCTGTGAGCCGTGTCCCAAATCGAAGGAAAGAAAATCCTATTACAACAAGGAGATATTTGCGGTTTAGCACATATGTAGCCGCAAACGTTAGGGCAAGTTGATTGTTATTACAGTAACTATATGTCTAGCGGTTGTATTTCAGCTACTCAACTCGTCACAAAGGGCTTCAAACTCAGAGGTGTACTTATCATTGTTCTGTTTCAGAATTTTGATAAGTTTTTCCAATTTTTGTTTTACATTTCTGCGTTCTGAATCGGTCGGTTCAACCGACTCTTCGTATTCGAAATAGCTTTCCAGCGTATCCTGAATCAATAAACCAAGTTGTATGTCTTCTTGTTTTGGTAGTGGTTTATTCACGTAACTCCCCTTCTTGTTTCTATAAAGCCCGAACAATTTGTCACGAAAAATAATGTAAATATGAGATCAGTTTCTAATTTTTCAGTGAATTCACCCACTTGTAATATTCGTTAAAACAAGAATATTTTTGACACTCGTTAGAAATAAATTCTGAACTTACCGCAAAATATACAGTTACAGAAAATTAGTTAAAATTTAAAAATTACAAACACTGAAATTCATGGCTATATTTGCGACGAATACCCTAAATCAGAGCAATAGACAGGAAATTTATCGCAAATGTTCTTTAACCATATTGATTCGCCATCGAGTTAGACACAAGCTTATCACTGTACAATTCGACTTTGATGGGGGGTTGAATGAAAACTACAAAACCAAAAATGAAAAGAAATCAGAAATACAATACAGTGTATTTTTTACGAAAAATTGGTGATGGTTTGTCGAAGCAACATGACGAACAGCCTAACTATAGTAGGCGTAAATTAAAAGAGTCCCACTGACTAATTATGTAAATTTAGTTGTTATTACCAAAACAAGCTTTGGCAATTTCACCGATATGACGTATGTCGGTTCCGCAACATCCGCCCAGTACATTTAAGTTGTTAAGTTTTGACCTTAACTGCTTAAACTGTTTCCCAAGATCATGCGGGTCTCCTGCATCCAGTTCGGTAGCATTATCTAATTCCTCATGACTACAGCGCGAAGCATTTGCACGAACGCCGCGTATTCTATTTAGCCATTCGCCCTGTCCTTCTAAAACCGAAAAGAAGTGCGTTGGGTGCGCACAATTCACCATATAGTAAGCGGGCGAACCATTTGTTTGTTCCTCAACAATCTCAATAGCGGATTGTAAGGAGTCACCTGTCGGCAAATTTCCATCGGTTTCCACAGTAAATGATATGGCAACTGGAATACCAACTGCTTCAGCCGCGCGAGCAACACCTACAGCCTCATCGATATAATTCAAAGTAAGTGCTGTCACCATGTCCGCGGCTGTATCTTTTAATATTCCAATCTGATGCGAATGATAATCTTCCGCCTGGTCGGCAGACATACAGTACGCTGGATTGTAGCCATCACCTCGTGGGCCCAGGCATCCGCTGATGACTAAATCAATATCTTTATTCTTGCTTGAATTGCGTACTTCTTCTAATAATGACACCGCCTTGTGAATTGCATGGCTTAGTTCAATATCACTATAACCAAGTTGCTGAGCCCAGTCTTTGCTGGCGCGCCAGGTAACGGCTTCCAAAATTAACCCCACATTAAAGTGACTGGCCAGATCGACAAAATCTAAAAAGTACTGACGTAACCATGCACAATGATTCTGGTTTTTTAATACATCAAAGGCGGCAAAGCAGGGTAACTCAATCCCTTGCTGAAAAACCAACACAGTCTCGATTCCACCGTCGGTAAGAAATGGTTTCCCGGACAGCTGAGGCAGGTCGTTTCTGTACATAATTTTATTTATCGTTTCTATCGCAAAGACAGTACCTTAAATTGGTAACAAAAAACATTCAGTAAACTTATTCCGCGTCAATTAATTATTCTTATTACAGAAATCTTGATTTACGCCATATCGAAGGGTAAAGAGTGTGGCTATAGCAATAGTGCATCTGACTTCGAAGCATCGCAAAAATGCATCCAGGCAAACCGCTAGATTTACGTAAATTTTCCTATTCATTCTTCCCTGTATTAGCTGCATGCCTCTATCCCAACTACTCAATTTCGACGAGATTTGGATGGAAAATATAGGCCCATTATTGAGCCTAACTAGCTGAAACTACTCCAAAAACTAGTGCTACTGTAAAAATTTTTTTTATTTACAAAATAAATGATGAAAGCATTTGACCTTGGACCATGGTCCATAGTGTAAACATAGCAAAAGTACTTAATTTACTTAAAGGTTCATCCATGGAAATGACTATCGGACAGCTGGCAGAAGAAGCGCACGTGCCTATCGATACTGTCAGACACTATGAGCGCCAGAATCTCTTATTTCCCAAATCGCGCAACCAATCCAACTATCGTATCTACGACGAAACCTCGCTGGAGCGCATTCAGTTTATCAAGAATGCTCAAAAGCTCGGGTTTCGCTTATCAGAAATCAGAGAAATATTGTGTATTGATCACTCTAACCGGGCTTACATGTCCGGCCTAGACTACGCGATTAAAAAGCTGGGTGAAATCAAAAATGAAATTACTTTGCT
>JANQOT010000219.1 GCA_028285655.1 Gammaproteobacteria bacterium | reverse complement strand
TTACAACAGCCTGTTGCTGTCGACTCGATTCCTGAAAATCGAGATTTTCAGACCACCGCCTACCTCGTCGCTGCGCGACCCCGCTACACTGGCCGTATGTTGATTACAACAGCCTGTTGCTGTTGACTCGATTCCTGAAAATCGAGATTTTCAGACCACCGCCTACCTCGTCGCTGCGCGACCCCGCTACGCTGGCCGTTTACAGTGTTTTAATAAAAGCCTTCCGTGGCGCGACGCGAACGTCGCTGATCCGTTTTTTTGTATTCTCTTTTAAATCAGCGATTTAGCTAGATTCGCTAAGACAAGGGCCGACATTAAACCGAGTCACGGCGTTGGAGTCAACCTTATTTAGTTCGGAACGGGACTTACTCTTCCGGTGCAACGAATTCTTTCGGGACTTCCGAGCCCTCACCGAAGAAAAACTTTTCCATTTCTTCTTCCAGAAATTTGCGCGCCTTGGGGTCTACCGGAGTAAGCCGATACTCGTTTATTAGCATGGTCTGATGATTAACCCAGGATTCCCACCCCTGCTTGGACACGTTTTCATAAATGCGCTTGCCGAGCTCGCCGGGATAGGGCGCAAAGTCCAGCCCTTCGGCCTCTTCTCCGAGTTTCACGCATTGCACCATTCTGGTCATTGAAGTTCTCCTTTTTCCGCCAGGTTCTTGAGTAGTCTGCTTACCGGAGCCGCCAACCCCGCTTGTGAAGAGCCGTGTTTATACCAGACCCAATCTTCGGCTTCCATTACCCAGTGTATAGGGGTCGGGTATTGTACGGAAACAGGCGTGATCCGTAGCTTAAAATGACTGAAAGTGTGGGAAATTTCTTGCAGTCTTTTGAGCGATTTCGGCGCTCGGCTAAACTTGCGAGTACACCAGCTTAACGCAGCTTCTTCGTTTTCGAATTCGGGCAGACTCCACAAACCTCCCCAGATTCCCTGGTTGGGTCTGCGCTGCATGAGAATATCCGCATGCTGGTTTCGAACTGCAAGCATGCAGGTGTCTTTTACCAGTAACTCTTTTTTTGGTTTTGCCTGCGGCAACTGCGACACTAAGTCCAGAGCAAATGCGCGACAATCCCGTGCAAGCGGACACGCTTCGCAGTTCGGTTTGCTGCGCGTACACACGAGTGCGCCCAGGTCCATCATGGCTTGGGTATAGGCGGCGTTGTTTTTTACGGGAGTGTATTGCTCGGCGATGTTCCAAAGTTGTTGTTCCACTTTTGGATTGCCCGGCCAACCGTGCACTGCAGCGTGACGGGCCAATACCCGTTTTACGTTGCCGTCCAGAATCGCATAGGGTTTATTGTGACTAAGCGATAGAATCGCCGCCGCGGTAGAGCGACCGATACCTTTTAACGCAACGACTTGCTCGAACTCCTGAGGAAAGATTCCTGCATATTCTTTTTGAATCTGCTGCGCCGCCGTGTGCATATTACGCGCGCGCGCGTAGTATCCCAAACCCGACCAGTAATGCAGCACTTCATCTTGTGATGCATTTGCCAATGCGTCGATATCGGGAAAGCACTGCATAAACTTTTCATAATAGGGGATGACGGTCTCGACTCTCGTCTGCTGCAACATAATTTCTGAAACCCAAACGCGATAAGGTGTTACTTTTTTTTGCCACGGCAAATCATGCCGACCGTATCGCGATGCCCAACGGAGTACTCGTTGTGAAAAAGATGCATTCATTCTAATAAACTGCCGCGCACTGGAGTACTCGTTGTGAAAAAGATGCATTCATTCTAATAAACTGCCGCGCACTGGAGTACTCGTTGTGAAAAAGATGCATTCATGATGTGGGTGCGGCAAGCAATTGGTTAATTTTAAGCGCGGTGCGATTGAGCTGGGTTCGAATCTGTTTTTTTAATGTATACGGACCAATAAACGGCGGTAACCAGAAATCCGGTACCATGGTCGCCTGGAAATGCACCAGTGTCTTTGCGCCGTTCGGTGTAAACGTCCACACTGTATGTCCCGATTTAAAGTCACTTAGCGATGGAGCAATAGTCGATCGAATATGTTGCTCGTTTGCGATGGTAACATCTTCCACGCGCCGTACGGTTTTGCAAAAAAATAACATACAACCACGTGTAATGATTTCAACCCGGTCGATATCAAGCGAATCAGTCGGTAACACGCGACTGGATTTAATCAAAGGATTCAAACGCGTTAACTGATTGTAATCTGTCAGCAATGCCAGTACACGTTTACTTGAACCATTGGCAGTAAACTGTAGCTGAAAATGATAGGTATTGCCTTCGTGGCGGCTGACGTCAACTGAAACCGGATCGGTTTCTGCAAACGCTGTGTGCGCTACCAGTGCTAACGCACACAGCCAGCCTTTCATTAGAACAGTTTCAGTCCTTTGATTTTGTCGCCGACTTTATCGCCGATTTTTTCATTAATTTTTTCTTTTATTTCTTCTTTCTTTTCTTCGACGACTTCCTTCTGTTTTTCTTTTAACGCGGCCTTAAAGTCGACACCGTATTTGGGGTCGTCAAAACTGCCTTTAATGGTGATCGGGATCGCCGCCTTACCCGGTTCTTCCGATAAGCCAACTGCGAGTACGTAATCCATTTCAGATGCACCGATATCGATTGCACCCTTGCCGTTGGCATAAATAAGGGGTGTCGCCAGTTTTAAATCGTTATTGTTGGCCACGCCGTCCTTGATTACGGCGGTGCCGGCAAACGAATCAAATACCAACTCTTCTCCGGCCGCCTTGGGTTCTCTCCCTTTTAAAAATGCCACCACTTTTTCAACATTGCGTGCCAGCTTCTCGCTTTGCAGCGCACCGTCTACCGCTTTAAAGCTGGCGTTGCCGTTCAGGCGTTTCTTTAATGTCGAAACGCGATCGCCGCTGGTGGTTACTTTAAAACTCAGCTCTGATCTTCCTCGAATGACCGATTTTCCTTTTTCGGAAAGATCCGCCAACAGTCCATCGATCGCCAGATTCTGCAATTCGCTGCTGGCCGTGTACTTGGGGGTTGCGCCGCTTACATTCAGGCCGGCGCTGCCGGTGTACTTCCCTTCGTATAGATTCATGGTCAGCGGATTTAAGTTAATTACACCGCCTTTACCCAGCACGGTGGCGGACAGGTCGGTCATGGTGAGACCCGAGGCGCGAAAGCGACCTACGTTAAGCGAACCGTCAATATTCAACGAACGCAGCGTATCAATCGGCAATTCTATTTTATCGTCGCCGCTGCCTGCAGCCGCTGTCTGTTCCGGTTCATCGCTCGATTCGGAAGCCGGCAGAATCTTGCCGAGATCGATTTCATCCGAGTGCAATGCAAACGAAATTTTTGGCTTGGAAAACGAAATCACACTCATGTCGCCTTCCAGTTTTAATCCCGCGACTTCAATCGAGACCGGCGCGAGTTTCAACGATTCTTTTTTAAGATTTGCATCAACATTAGTCGCCACATTTAAATCGACCTGGCCATTGGGAAGATCGTCACCCTTGGCAACCACGGCCAGTACCAGGTCCGATAACTGATACACTTCTGTGCTCAAATTCAGTCTGGCTTTACTGTCCAGCGTGATGTCCGCCGTCATTTCGGGATTGGTTTGCGCCATTCCCAATTCCGCCGAAATAGAAGATGGTTTGCCGCTACCAATCGAACCGGTGCGCAATTCAATCGGGTTCAGGGTAATTTTATTGCCTGCCTGGCGATCATCGTAAACAACTTGTGAATCGGTGATGCGAATACCGGCAACTTCCAGACCCAGAGCGGACCCGCCACTCGATGAAGAGGGCTCGCTGGTAGCGGAACTTTTAGACAAGTCGTCCCAGTTGGTTTTGCCGTTCTTGTTTTTTTGTAAATTAACTCTCAGGCCTTTTAAGTCGATCGTATCGGCCTGAATCTTTGCACGCAATAAACTCAGCAAGTCGACACTGACACCGACGTGATCGATACTTGCAAACGGTTGATCACCGAATCCACTCGCGTTACTTAATTCAGCCTTCCCCAGTTTGACGCCCAGACGCGGAAAAAATGAAAAACCGATGTCGCCGTCCAGCTTGAGATCACGCCCGGTAGCATCTTTTACGGCCGAAATGATTTCCTGTTTATGATCGTTCGGATCGACCGTGGCAACCAGCACTACGGCACCCGCTATAAATAAAACCACCACGACTGCCAGCGCAATCAACAAGTATTTGACTAACTTCATCAGCGACGCTCCTAATTTTTATTTTTTTACTCGGTGGCTTGACGTGTCCAGGTACCGGACTTGCCACCCATTTTTTTTACTAACTGAATGTCCCGCATGCTCATACCACGGTCTACCGCTTTACACATATCGTAAATAGTCAGCAATGCGACTTGCACTGCGGTTAATGCTTCCATTTCAACCCCGGTGGAACCATTGGTTTTTACCGTGGCAGTACAAACAACGGCATTGGATGTTTGTTCGCAAACAAATTCGATTTTTACCGAGGTGAGTTGCAAGGGGTGGCACAGCGGCACCAGATCGGCTGTCTTTTTGGCACCCATAATGCCCGCGATACGGGCTATACCTAAAACATCACCTTTCTTGTGGCCTCCCTGTTCAATTAATTTCAGGGTGTCCGCATGCATCAAAATTCGGCCTTCGGCGACAGCCAGGCGTTGAGTTTGCGCCTTATCGCCCACATCCACCATATGCGCTTCGCCAGCAGTGTTAAAATGGGTAAGTTGACTCATTGCGTTTATTCAGATTTTTATAGAGCGAATAATACACTAATTAATTAGACATCTTTATTGAGAAAATGGCGATTACCGTTCGATTTTTTGCAAGCTTGCGAGAGGAATTGGGGCAAGCGGAAACTGAAATTTCCTTTCAGCCTGACCTTACCGTAACGAAAGTGTGGGAACAGGCCACCAACCGGCATCCGACGCCCGCAAATATGCTAAGCGCCGTCAACCAGGAGTATACGGATGGCCTGCATCCGGTACAGGATGGCGACGAAGTCGCCTTTTTTCCGCCGGTGACCGGCGGATAATGATTAT
>JANQOT010000204.1 GCA_028285655.1 Gammaproteobacteria bacterium | reverse complement strand
AGGAAAAATTTTTTGAAAACTTTATGCTTGGCGTAACCTCCGGGCATAAAGTTTTCAAAAAATTTTTCCTGATTCATTTATACTGAACTTTAAATAATATTCTTCAACTAACCTTCCAAAATACCGTACAGGGGTGCTTTGCCAAGTGATTACCCCCTTAAATGGGTGGTTTCGGTGGTTGATCCGCAGTTCATGGCCCGGTGTTTCGCAATAGCGGCCCAGTCTACTGTACTTTGAATAAAAGTTAATCAAATTTGACGCGGTAGCTCTTGTCAATCCAAATATGGTTTGGTAAAAATTTGCCGCTAAAAAATTGGCTTTATAGAGTCGAAATTTTCGGCTTTGGCGGCACGAATAGCGTGATTTATGATTGAAATCGAAAATCTGGTGAAGAAATTTGGTCCGTTTACCGCGGTGGACGGAATTTCATTCAAGGTTGAAGCCGGGCAGGTGCTCGGATTTCTGGGGCCGAACGGTGCCGGAAAGTCCACCACAATGAAAATGATTACCGGGTTTCTTGCGCCGACCTCAGGCAAAATTAGTGTGTGCGGCCACGCCGTTAACGGTGATGCGCGCGCCGCCAAACGTCAAATGGGGTATTTGCCCGAAGGCGCGCCGGCCTACGGTGAAATGACACCCGCACAGTTTTTACAATTTATAGCCGACGTGCGCGGCTTATCCGGATCGCATCGAACCGAACGCATTGCTACCGTGATTGAGCAACTGCATTTAGATCGCGTCATCAATCAGCCGATAGAAACGTTATCCAAGGGATTCAAGCGACGGGTTGGTCTGGCGCAGGCGATTTTGCACGACCCTAAAGTGCTGATTATGGACGAACCTACGGACGGTCTTGATCCCAACCAGAAACATGAAGTACGCGAACTTATTAAAGGAATGGCGCAAGACAAGATTGTCGTCATTTCCACTCATATTCTGTCGGAAGTCGATGCCGTGTGTACTCGCGCCATTATAATTACCAACGGCAGAATCGTTGCCGATGAAACTCCGCAGGAACTGATCGCACGTTCGCCGTCAGGCAAGCTGGATGACGTGTTCCGCGAAATCACACTGGCGGAGCATTTATCGTGAAAAACATCGCCATCATATTCAAGCGGGAACTGGCCAGCTATTTTGCAACACCGGTTGCTTACGTGTTCATTGTAATATTTCTGGTATTAAGCGGTGCGTTAACATTTCATATCGGTGCATTTTTTGAACGTGGGCAGGCGGATCTGGCGCCATTTTTTAATTTTCATCCCTGGCTGTACTTGTTTCTTGTGCCCGCAATTTCGATGCGCCTATGGGCGGAAGAACGTAAATCAGGCAACATCGAATTGTTATTAACATTGCCTATATCCATGATCGAAGCCGTCATCGGAAAATTTTTGGCGGCGTGGTTGTTTACTGCGATAGCATTGTTTTTAACCTTTCCATTGTGGATTACGGTCAATTACCTGGGGTCGCCCGATAACGGCGTTATCTTTGCTGCATATATAGGAAGCTTGTTGATGGCTGGCGGTTTTCTTGCCATAGGTGCGTGTATTTCGGCAACTACGAAAAACCAGGTGATCGCATTCATTATTAGTGTCGTAATTTGCTTTGCATTTTTATTGAGCGGGTTTTCCATCGTGCTTGATTTTTTCCGCGGTTGGGCGCCTCAGTATGTCGTGGATGCAATCGCCTCTTTAAGTTTTTTGACGCATTTTTCCTCGATTAGCAAAGGAGTAATTGATTTGCGCGATATTGTTTATTTCGCGAGTTTGATAGCCGTATGGCTATATGCAAATGCGGTTGTAATCGAAATGAAAAAGGCAAGTTAACAATGCAATCCGGAAAATCAAAAACTGTCAGCTACGCAGGATTGGTAATTCTGGCAATTTTGTTTGTGCTGTTGAATATGGTCAGCAGCAATTTGTTCCAGGGTGCGCGCGTTGACCTGACCGAAAATAATTTGTATACGCTTTCATCCGGTACGATCAATATTGTCGAAGGTATCGACGAGCCTATTACGCTGCATTATTTCTTTTCCGATCAGGCCAGTCAGAATATTCCGCAACTGCGAACATATGCAAATCGTGTGCGTGAGCTCCTGCAAGAGTATGCGCAACTTTCAAACGGCAAAATCACATTGAATATTGTCGATCCGGTTCCGTACTCGGAGGAAGAAGACCAGGCTGCTGAATTCGGTTTGCAGGG
The DNA here is from genome assembly GCA_028285655.1 of Gammaproteobacteria bacterium. Taxonomy (GTDB): domain Bacteria; phylum Pseudomonadota; class Gammaproteobacteria; order UBA4575; family UBA4575; genus JANQOT01. The sequence goes on along the minus strand of JANQOT010000204.1, from coordinate 3,454 downwards.
CGTTCCCGTGGGTGGCGCCGGAAATACGATATTTTTTGGTCTGGCCGGCAGTAACTCGGTCGGCGATTCGGAAATTATTCCGTTTTTCCAGCCGAATAAAGAGCAATTTTTAGAGTATGACATCAGCAAGCTCATTTATACTCTGTTGAATACCAAGAAACCAGTGGTGGGATTGTTGTCGCGCTTGCCGATGTTTTCTTCCTTTGATGTCGAAACACAACGTATTCGGGATCCCTGGGTAATCACAACGCAGTTACAGCAGTTGTTCGAAGTGCGCAATATCGATTTTGCCGAAACGGAATTTGACGACGACCTGGAACTGCTGATTCTTGTGCATCCCAAAGACTTGAGCAAGGAAACACTATATGCCGTCGACCAGTATGTAATGGGTGGCGGAAACTTGATGGTGTTTGTAGACCCATATGCCGAAGCGGACGTACCGGTAATGAATCCGGATTCGCCGATTGAATCCGCCGGTGCACGCAGTTCCAATCTCAGTACATTATTCAAGGCATGGGGCATCGACTACGGTGCCGCCTCGGTGGTGGGAGACCGCAAACATGCATTGACGGTAGATACAGGGGATGGTCAACAGGAGCGGCATTTTGCCATTTTAGGACTAGGCAAAGATTCGCTTAATGAGCAAAACGTAATGACATCCGGGTTGGACGTAATAACGGTTGCAATGAGTGGTTTTGTCAAACCCGCAGAAGGCGCGACGGTTGAATTCGAGCCTTTGATTCATAGCAGCAATGATTCTATGCTGATTGAAAGCAGCAAGTTCAGATTTTTACCAAAAGTAAGTAGCCTGGCCGACAACTTTGAACCTAGCGGTGAAGAGTATGTAATTGGCGGCCGGTTTCAGTTAAGGGCTACATCGGCATTTGCTGACGGACCGCCGGCGTCAGATGATGAAGACAATTCCGGAACAAAAGCCGGACATATTGCCGAAACTGCTCAAGATGTAAATATTATTGTAGTTGCCGATGTCGACATGCTAACGGACCGCATGTGGGTAAACGTGCAAAATTTCCTTGGCCAGCCCATTTACGATGCCTGGGCGTCAAACGCCGACTTTTTTATCAATGCGGTGGACAATATGCTGGGCAGCAGCGATTTGATCAGTGTACGGGGGCGTGCCACGGCAACCAGGCCGTTTACACGTGTGGATGAGTTACGCAGGCAGGCGGATGATCAATTTCGCGTGCAGGAACAGGCGCTACAAAACAAATTGCGAACCACCGAACAAAAACTCGCGCAATTACAGGCCCAGCGCGACGATCAGAGTTCGGCGTTGCTAAGTCCGGAACAAAGCGACGAGATTCAGCGCTTTCAACAGGAAAAATTACAAGTGCGAAAAGAGCTGCGAAAGGTAAGGCATGAACTGGATAAAAATATTCGCAAACTGGGAACTTGGTTGAAAGCGATTAACATCGGTCTGGTTCCTGTTATCCTGACTATTGTGGCATTAATCGTATCTGCAATGCGTGTTCGTCGCCGCGCGCACCGAGCCTGAGGTATGAACACAAAATCACTTCTGGTATTACTCATATTGGTTGCTGTCGGCGTTGCAGCTTATATGTTTTCGCAAGGCGATAGCAGAATAAATGCTACCGAAAAAGTCGGTTCACCGATTTTACCCGGGTTGTTTGCCGCGTTAAACGATGTGGACAGTCTGCAATTCACCGAGGCCGGTAGCAAAGTGCTCGCAACTCTGCAGCGACAAGACGATAAGTGGGTTGTCGCTGAGCGCAATAATTTTCCCGCCGAAATTGCAAAAATTCGCAGTATTGTGTTGTCTTTGGCGGAAGCAAAAATACTGGAGCAAAAAACTTCTAATTCAGAGCTGTATTCGAAACTGGGTGTAGACAGTATCGAGCTCGATACCGCTGAAGGTATTCAGGTTAGTATTCGCTATGGTGATCAAAATCCCGCCTTGATAGTGGGCAAACCGGGGCCGCAAATTAATAAAAATCGCTATGTGCGCAGAACCGATGACGCGACAAGCTGGCTGGTAGATAGAAAGCTGGACGTACAGTATGAGGTTACGCATTGGTTACGAAAAGATTTGTTAAGTGTCGAGCCGGCGGAAGTTGCGGCAGTCTCTATCGAATTGGCGGATGGCTCCAAGCTGGAAATTCAGAATGATAATACCGAAGAAAGTAAGTTTTTAGTGACAAATTTAAGCGATCCCGATTCGCAGGTGATCGATGCTGAACTGCATCAGGTCACCAATGCATTATCCTCGTTTCAATTGCTGGATGTAAAAACACAGGCGGAGTTTGGCGAAGTCGAGCCGACAATGATGATAGAGTATGAATTAAATTCCGGCGCAAATATTAGTTTGACCGCGTTTAAGGTAAGCGACGAACACTTTGTCAGTATAGATGCAAGTGTTGGGGAGTCGTCAAACGATGCAGCATCGAGTAATGAAGATGTGCAAGAATTTGTACAAGAAATTCAGAATAAGACTAAGAACTGGATTTTTAAAATTCCCAATGTCAGCTACGACTCGATGTATAAAAGTGAACAGGATGTACTGGCGATTACTGAAGACCAGCTAAACTGATTTATACCTTGTCGGCTTTTTCCGCTGCATTCCCGGTGTAGCTATGCGGAGTAAGGGATAGCAGCTCTTGCTTGGCCGCATCCGGAATTTCTAGGTTGTTGATAAACTCTCGTAAAATTTCCTGATTAATTTTTCTGCCACGTGTGAGCTGTTTCAATTTCTCATATGGTTGTTCAATCCGGTATCGACGCATCACGGTTTGAATGGGTTCGGCCAATACCTCCCAGTTTTCATCCAGGTCCGATATTAATCGGTTTTCGTCGACTTCGGTTTTACTTAAGCCGCGAATAATAGACTTCAATCCAATCAATGTATGGCCGAATGCGGTTCCCAGGTTACGTAACACTGTGGAATCGGACAAGTCGCGTTGCCATCTTGAGATGGGAAGTTTTTCTGCAAAGTGAGCCAGCAGCGCGTTTGCCATTCCAAAGTTGCCTTCGGCATTTTCAAAATCGATCGGATTGACTTTATGCGGCATGGTGGATGAGCCAACTTCATCGGCAACCACTTTTTGTTTGAAATACCCGATGGAAATATAGGCCCACATGTCACGCGCAAGGTCAATTGAAATCGTATTCATTCGTTGTATGCAGTGACAAAGCTCCGCAACGTAATCATGTGGTTCGATTTGGGTCGTGTACGGGTTATTTTGTAATCCAAGTGACTCGATAGTGTCCGCAGAAATTTTTTCCCACGGAATGTTCGGGTATGCGGTGATGTGTGCATTAAAATTACCAACGGCTCCGTTCATTTTACCCAGCAGTTCAACCGCATTTAGTTGCCGTATCTGCCGTTCCATGCGGTAGGCGACGTTGGCAAATTCCTTGCCCATCGTCGAGGGTGGTGCCGGCTGGCCGTGGGTTCGGCACAACATGGATAGTTGCG
>JANQOT010000181.1 GCA_028285655.1 Gammaproteobacteria bacterium | reverse complement strand
TAAATCTGGGATGTAACGATACATGAGGAAGAACTTCATACCGTGCCGGTTTATATTGGAAAAAATATTGTAGTGCGATTTGATTTCTGATTTGCAAATCCCATCCGCGTGGTCGTTTAAAGCCGAAAAACTCATGCCATTCGCGTTGAAAGTTTTCACCATGCGCGCAGGGACCGACGCAGCCTATACTGGCCTCATGTGATATATAAGCGTCGTTTAAAGTTTCCGCCTCGAAAAATATGCTGGCATACAGCCAGGCAGCGTACGGGCGGTCGCGGTTGGTATCAATTTCGAAATCTTCCAGACCGATGTCCGAATTAGTATAGATTTTATGGCCTAATCGGAAACCTTTATTAATGCCGATTACGTTATGCTGAGACCTGAGTAGATTTAATGATCGACTGGCATAATTGGACGCGTGTGTTTCCTCGCTTAATGGCTGTTTACAGCGGTAGGTGAGTTCGGTTCCGTTCGAGTAAAATCGATCGGTGCCGCCGCCTAAAGTCAAAGCGCTGTCATTTTCAATTAGTAACGATAGTTCGCGTTGGTCGCACTGTCCCAGGGCAGTGTAGGAGTAAAATAGCAATATTCCGCATAATAACTTTCGCATAATGCTCATGCGATGGATAATATAGTGAAATGAAGATCTGTCTACCCTGTTGGCAGTGTTACAAATTTATTTATATGGTGGTTGTTTTTGGTCGAAATGCAAGCGGTATCAAATATCCTAAAGTACACAGGGCAAGCCCATATAAATTTGTCGCCAATAATAGACCGTACTTGCCTTCGCCGATAGCGATGACCTCCGGAATTAAACCTGCAGCATATAAAATGCCTAAAATTACGCCAATCCAAAAACTGCAATGAAAACTTGCCGGCGAATACCCAGCCAGCCGATAAAGCAGAAATATCGGTGCCAGTCCCATTACCATCGTACCGCTGATAGTGGTTGCCTTTAGAATGTCGGTACCTGCAAACATGGGTAAATTTCCAAATATCGCAAAAATAATCATAATGACAATGCCGGTTTTTATCGGTGAGTAGTCACTAAAAAAGCCGTGAAACGGTTTTAAATCCTGTACACCCAGTTTCGCCAGTGAATTGAAGGTCGAATCCAGGGTTGATCCAGCAGAGGAAATCATAATCACGGTTACAACGAATAAGGTCAGAATACCGAATACGGATGCAACTGCATAAGGTGCATTGCCTTCCACATCCATGTCGGACAGATACGCGTGTACCCCAATTAAGCTAAACAGAAATATGCAAATAAATCCTGCTATGCCGGCGATAATAAACGAACGCAGCATGCTGCGCTCATCAGTTATAAATCCGCGATCGGTAAGTACAGGATCATGAAACGGATAGCTGAAAATTTGTAGAAGTGCAACCAGCAATAGATCAACACCTCCGGATAATTGCCAGCTTCCAGATAGTGCGATAGCGGAAGTTGTATGATGCGGTAATACCAGAAGTAAAGCGACAAACAAGAATGCAACAAATATAATCGCCTGAATGCCGTCGGTAAAAATTGAACTTCTCAGTCCGCCTTTGATGCTGTAAATCAACGTAATAGCCGTAAAAACAAGCGCAGCGATAATAAACCCTGAATCACCCGGTTGTCCGAAATAAGCGCCAACCACAGCAGTATTACTCCAGATTTCGTTGTATAAACGAATAAATATCGCCAAAGAAAATGCGAGTGCCGCACTACGTCCATATTGTTTGATTAAAAATGGAATTAGTCCGGTTGCACCGGTGTGTTTACGAATTAAATATATTACGATCCCTGCCAAAGGAATGGATAACCAGTACATTGCGTAGGCTAGGCCGCCGACAATGCCGTAAGCGGCTGCCAAATTTGCCGCATTAGTAACCGATTTGGCGAATATCCAGCTAATAAAAATACTCATCGTCAACGACCACTGCGAAATTCGGTCGCCACTATTACTAAATGCGCTAAAAAAAGCATTGGGTGTCGTAGCGGCAGGCGAAAGCGATACCATGAGTACGCCGTAAATAATCAGAAATACCCAAAAATAGATTGTTTCGATCACTAACTTTCCTTTAATTGTAGTCGAGTTGACTTATTACTGGTTTGCTTTGATTTCAGTTGCCAGGCTCTGAGGGTAGTATCCGCTCCAGGCGAACCAGTAAGCAATATGCCCGGGCAGGCGCGACAGTTTTTCTCCTTGAGGGCCTATTAAGTCGGATTCGGTAATTTTCCAGATTTTGTTATCTGCAATGAGCTGATTATTTTTATCAAGTGTAAATTTTATGCCATCTGATCGAAAAGCTCTAACGGTCGAATTCTTTGCATCACCGATAAGTACAACGGGAACGATGCCGATATGGTCATTTATTGCACGCGGTGTCGAAAACAGCGTGAGCGGCCACGCTTTGCTTGTGCCGCTAATGCGCAAACCGAATACTTTGTCTTTTTGTTGCAGGGATTGATCTGCAAGATGTGCGGGAAACATTAAATCATCACTGTTAAAATAAGCTCCGTAGGCCGTACCCGGAGCGTAGTCGCGCTTATATCCGGTTTCGAGAGCCAAAACTTTTGTCTCAGGGTGTTTTCTTTGCCAATCCTGCCAGCTGGTAATGACCAATGGCAGTACTTCCAGTTCCAATGTCGTATTTGCAAGAGTTCCGACTACTGGTTTTCCACTGAACTGATTCCAGAGAGAATGCGTTTCCTGGTCATACATCAGTTTATTGGATCGATACAAAAATCCGGATGATCCAAAAATAAACGGCGCTTGATGGTTATCGCGTGTTGTATTGTACAAAATGCCGGAACCGCAAAGAGTGCAGTACGCAAGCGAAACAGGAATGCCTCCGATGGTGTCGTTTAGCATTTCATGCCAATCCATAATGCGCAGCGGATATGCTCGTGTGTCGCCATTTATTGAAATGCCAAAAACTAGATCTTTATCTTGCAAGTAATCGGCCTGGTCGGCTGCAATCAGTTTCGGATTAGTTAATGCGGGAATCCCGTCTTTGCGTACGCCTCCCCAGGTAATTTCGTCCAGGCGAATCCGGCGTTCGATTTCGGGCGAAAAGAAAACTTTAAACTGCGGATCAATACGAGAGAAGATTTGCTTCAGAAAAATTTCGTTGCTCGGAATTGGTGGAGTCGGATTTTGTTCCAGCCAGACAAACCAGTCGAACCAGCGCGGTCCTAATTCCTCGCCAGTGAGTTGTTTGAGTAAATGCAGCGTTTGCGTAGCGTCTTCGGGAAAATAACGCAGGGAACGTACCAGCGCCGGAACGACGTCGAATTTGCCGCGTTGCTGCATCCAGGCGCGAGCCGCAATGCGAACATCGGTTGATCCATATAAATCGATAGCGTATTCATGCACCGCTTTGGCCGGTTCGGCACTAAGTGCGGCAACTGGCCAGCCAAGCACGATGAATGCAAGTATTAAGGTATACCGCATAGTTCAAAAATTGGAAAGTATCAGAATATACGAGAGTTTAGTGTCTATGGACACTATGACCGTTTCGACGCGGCAATTATTACAATCAGAACCGGTTTATTGGCAGTTGCTATCGTATATCGGTATTTAACTGCCTCTGCCTTCTGGCTCCAGTCCGGTCGCCAGTCGTTTTACGTCTTTCTCGTCGGTGGCGAAGTAAACCGGTTTCTCGTTACGCAGCATATCAATCACGTCGTGAAATTCGGTTTTTACGAAATATATTCGGTTTGGATTCGCTTTATCCTTTTGCGAGGCGGCTGCAACCGAATCAGATCTCAGGAAGTAGGCGGTCGCTATTGATCCTTGCGAACCGTGTAAATGGATCGAGGCGTATATTTCTTCATCACGGGCGGAAAAAATCTGGTATTGATAGTACAGAATTCTTTCGGGTGCAGTTTCCGGCATAGGAATACCCTCCATGAATTTTTATTGTAGGGACATTATAGAATTAAAATCGACCGGCGCGCTAAAAAGAACGGTAAAATATCCAAACTATTTGTGATATTTCATATAAGCCTAATTTATAATTAAGCCTGGAACCGCAAATTACATATTCAATCAGCATGAAAAATCGATTGGTCGCGCATCGCGGCGATATGACGCAGTATATTGAAAATACGTTACCGGCTATTCAGGCCGCTATAGATTTGCGTATGTCGTGGATCGAAATTGATATCCAGATTTCACGCGACGGTACAGCTATGGTAGTTCATGATGATGATCTCACACGCATTGCCGGGCGTAACCTTCAAGTGACTACTTTATCTGCTGCCGAAGTGGTCACGCTGCCGATTGTATTAAAAGCACAAAAAGAAAGTTCAACTCAGATACCCACACTTGACCAGGTAGTGGGTCTTTTGAATGCTCATCCCGATATCACGTTATTCGTAGAAGTAAAGAAAGAAAGTGTTGCAGCATTCGGCTTGGATAAAGTAATGAAATCGGTCATGTCTGCGCTTGAGTCGGCCGAGTTTCCGGTGGTAGTAATTTCATTTCTATACGACATCGCAGCAATGGCAAAATCTCAATATCATTATACAAGCGGATGGGTGTTAACCGAATTTGATCAGCAGTCTTTGCAGCAATGCGAATTACTTGGCCCTGACTACATATTCTGTAATGTAAACAAAGTTAAACAACCGGATGATCTATGGTCGGGGGATTGGCGCTGGGTGCTTTATGATATTAAAGAGCCGGTAGAGGCAAAACGTTGGCTGCATGCCGATAATATTATGGTGGAAACCGGTGATATTTTTAAGCTTATGAATGCAACCGAATTGGAATAGAGCAATTACATGGATTGCGATGTAGCAGTAATCGGGGGCGGTATTCATGGTGTGGGAGTCGCGCAAGCGGCAGCAGCAGCAGGCTATTCGGTTGTATTGCTTGAGCAGTATGCAACGCTGGCGCAGGGAACATCATCTCGTTCCAGTAAGTTGATTCATGGAGGCTTGCGTTATTTGGAAAATTTTGACTTTGCACTGGTGGCGGAGTGTTTGCGTGAACGTCATTATTTGTTGCAAAATGCTCCCTCTATCGTCAAGCTTAAACCGGTTTATATTCCAGTCTATAAACATTCGAAACGGCCGGCATGGATGATTCGGGCCGGACTTTCACTATATGCGTTATTGGGCGGTTTAAAAAAAGAAGCACGATTCAGCCGAGTAAAAGATATTAATATTCCTGAACTTGCGCTGTTGAACAAAGCAGAATTGCGCACGGTTTATCGATATTACGAAGCACAGACAGACGACAGTATGCTTACTGTAGCGGTAATGCGTTCTGCCCAGGATATGGGAGCAGAACTTAAACTGGGCTGTGAAGTGCAAAGTATCGTTATTCAAGAACATGGTTGTGAAATCCAGTACCAGTCCAACAATTCAGTAGAGCAACTATCTGCTGCCAGTGTGGTAAATGCAGCAGGCCCCTGGGCGCACAGAGTGCAAACACTAATTACGCCCACGCAACAAAATGTTGAAATTGACTTAGTGCAGGGAACGCATATTATTTTGCCGTTTGAGCTGGGGGAAAATATTTATTATATAGAGAGCCCGATTGATGGCCGGCCGGTGTTTGTAATGCCATGGTATGGGGATACCATGGTAGGTACAACCGAGCTAGTATTTGACGATGATCCCGCGAGTACAAAACCTACCGGTAAAGAAATCGAGTATTTGCTTGAAACGTTCTATACTTATTTTCCGGCAATAAAAAACAAAAATCTGCCTACCTGCGAGTCATTTTCCGGGTTAAGGGTGCTGCCGAGAAGTGCGGAAAACGCCAATAAAAGATCGCGTGAAACAATTTATTTATGCGACCGTGAAAGTAAGCCGCGAATGGTCAGTATCTTCGGCGGAAAATTAACAGCGTATCGTGCTACCGCGGAAATCGCGTTAAATAAAATAAAAGAAAGTCTGCCATTACGTTCGGCGATTGCCGAAACTAGGAATATAAACTTATTTGGCTGATCCGTTTATATTTCTCTTAATAAATAAATCTCAGTATTCAAATTCACCTAACGGTCGTTTGAAGGTATACCGTGCCGGCTCCAATACGAGTTTTTCACGAGCCGCCTGCTCATTGCCGCCTAACAGGCTGAAAGGCAGTGAAATAGTGTAAATAGCCGACCCTGCTACGGTAGTAACCAAACTGACCGGACGAATTATTACGGCATCAAATGCCATGGCTTCACCGGAACCGGACTCTCCGAAGTATCCTCCGGAAAAATGATAATGCACTGAACTGCCGGCCCAGCTTTGCGACGATAGCAATAGCAATAACGCCAGTAACCATGAATAGTGTTTTCTGAGTGCTGGAATTTTCATATGCAGCTCCAAAACCGTGTTTATACTACGCTAACATAAAAAAGGATATGTTGGCATGCGTTTGTGCGTAAATATCGAATTAATTCGTAAAAACCCGAAATTTAATATGGGCCTTATCGTATATCGAGTCGAGTCATGAAAAGTTTTACTGGATTATACTCGACTGGGCAGAAATCGTTTTTTCGTGGCTTGCTTTATGTTGCATATTTATATTTTGCTGATGATTAAGAATAGAGCTGATATTATTTTTTGCAAAGCGCAATATTTCAAAATCACTGCTGGAATACTCCGTGGGTTTGTTGGTAAGCCCGATGTAACCGATAAGTTTGCCGTCAAACTCTATCGGCACGCTTGTGAAGGAGCGCAACGATAGCGAAGTGCAGTCGTAATAATTAGTAATTGTTTTATCCAGAGTTATTGCTCCCAAAGATCGTTGCAATTGTTCCAGCGAGTATCCCATATCTTCGGACTCTAAATTGCATACGATAGTATGGAACTGTTTATGCGGGCCGGTCAGTTTGCCGATAAAACCATTCTTGCTGTTTGTTGTTATCAGCAGTAAATCTAAAAATCTTTCCATAGTGGAGTAAAAGGATACACCGCTGATGTAGTCTTCCAGCAACTTATTAATTGCAAGGATTGCTTCGTATACTTTTTTATTTACACTGGTCATTAAAAAAAGCGTTTTTATGGTTCGGATTCAGTTATCTGCAGTGTAAAGAGGCGTGCTTCAAAAGCTATATTTCGAAGATGAACGGTTAAATCGTCGGATTGGAAGGAAAAATCAACAGTGTTTATTTATCAATACAGTTGATGTAAATGCAGATAACCAGGAGGAACCGGCTTGGTAAATACAGAATTACGCCAGAAATTTTGATTAAATCACAAAATAATTTTTCTGGTTTGGCATGCTCAAGCGATGCTTTCAATAATCTGCCGGTGTAATGGGATACTATAAAGACATCATAATTCTGTTATTAATAGTCGTGCCTTACATAGTATTTGTAAGAAATACCTATATTGCCAGGAATCGGGAGACATTGAAAAAAGCATTATTCAGTATCGCGATTGGTTGGGCGATGGTGGTTGCTTCTGCAGTGTTGATTACGGGCGTCGATTATCTGCTTGCAGAATCCGCATACGATGCCTCACAGATTACCAGTGGTGCTATTGACCGAGTGCTATTTGCAGTTCTGCTGGGCTGGGTATTTCCGGCTGTAGTGGTGTTTTTCGCCTGGGTAATACATTTGGGAATTAACAAAATACGCAGACGCTGGTTTCCTCATATCGTTTTCAAGCGCTTTTAATCGATTTTTGTAAAATTTAATTCTTTTATAATTTTGGCATGAACCTTGTGTTCGTATGTTTTTGGTAAAAATATAAATGCGTTTTCCACGCCACTGCCAAATGAGTGATTTAACATACTGTTTACAATGCTTTTAAAAACCGGTCCATTCGGTAATTTTAAATTTAGATTCATGCAATCCATTACTACGCTTTTGGCTTGAGCTTTGTAGTGAATGGAGTGATTGTTATACTTGGCGCCGGGCTTGGACATCCATGCATGAGTAAGCAAATCGTCACCGTTTCGAAGCGTAAACAAGGTTTCCTCGCGGGAAAAGCGTTTGCTGGCGTCCGCCAGTACTCGTTGGCGGCTGATTTTGCTTTCTGCGCCCTTATAAAATAATAAATCCTGGAATACCTGGA
>JANQOT010000166.1 GCA_028285655.1 Gammaproteobacteria bacterium | reverse complement strand
TACATGCCACTACTATCGACGAACAACGTGCCACTCGCTGGATGCCATATCATTCACTCGGCGATTTTCTGGATCCGATGGATCATGGCAAAACCATTGAAGGGTATCCCGCACCCCTGCGCGCCATTTTTCACGCACGCAAACCGCCTGCATAATTTTTCCGGATGTATGCACTAATGTTGTGCAATGCGCATCAATAGTGCGGTTTTTTCAATACGATGGCATACTGCGCGTTTCTAGCGCATAAAGCAGGAGACATAAACAATGAAGCTAGTTACAGCCATTATAAAACCATTCAAACTGGATGACGTGAGAGAAGCGTTGACTGACCAGGGCGTACAGGGTCTAACCGTGACCGAAGTTAAAGGCTTCGGCAGACAAAAAGGTCATACCGAACTTTACCGCGGAGCGGAATACGTTATCGACTTTTTGCCAAAACTCAAAATCGAAATTGCGGTCGCTGAAGAACGCGTGGATCAGGTGATTGATGCAATTACTCGAACTGCAAACACCGGAAAAATCGGTGACGGTAAAATTTTTGTTACCAATATTGAACAAGCCGTTCGAATTCGAACAAAAGAAACCGGCAAAGATGCATTATAAGGAGCGCGGGAATGACTATTACAAAAATTAAAACAATCTTGCCGCTATTGATACTGCTCGGATTATGCGAGTCTGTCCACGCGGACGAATTAAACGGGGGAGATACTGCATGGATCTTAACTTCGACTGCGCTAGTTCTATTTATGACCATCCCTGGACTTTCATTGTTTTATGCAGGGCTTGTTCGCAGTAAAAATGTATTGTCGGTATTAATGCAATGTTTCGCAATTACCTGTGTTGCTACCGTATTATGGCTGCTGATCGGTTACAGTTTAAGTTTTTCAGATGGTGGCGCACTTAATCAGTGGGTGGGCGGCTTAAGTAATATATTTTTATCGGAAGTAACACGCGACAGCTTAAGCGGCTCGATTCCGACCAGCGTCTGGGTAATGTTTCAACTTACATTCGCGATTATTACCCCGGCACTCGTGGTGGGCGGGTTTGCAGAACGCATGCGCTTTTCGGCAATGCTTTGGTTCTCCATCATTTGGTCTTTACTGGTTTACTTTCCGGTTTGCCACTGGGTGTGGGGCGGCGGCTGGCTTGGAGACAAAGGTGCGCTGGATTTTGCAGGCGGACTGGTGGTTCACATCACCGCCGGTGTGGGTGCGCTGGTTGCAGCCGTGATGCTGGGCAAGCGCAGCGACTTTCCCAAGACTCCCCTGCCACCGCATAACCTGGCCATGACGGTTACCGGCGCCGGCATGCTGTGGGTCGGCTGGTTCGGTTTTAATGGCGGCAGCGCACTGGCGGCCAACGGAGATGCCGGCATGGCGATACTGGTTACCCATATCAGTGCCGCACTGGCGTCGTTAACCTGGATGTTCATGGAATGGATTAAATTCGGCAAACCCAGCGTGCTGGGTATCGTTACCGGGATGGTCGCGGGGCTGGGTAGTATCACGCCCGCCTCAGGGTTTGTCGGTCCGACCGGCGCGATTGTGATCGGAATTTCAGCCGGGCTGATTTGCTTTTTTGCAACCAACTTTATGAAACGCACACTTAACATCGACGATTCGCTGGATGTATTTCCGGTACATGGTGTGGGCGGAGTTATCGGCACCATTCTCGTCGGTGTATTTGTCGCCAGTCAGTTCGGCGGCGCCGGTCTTGCCGAGGGAATGACCATTGGCAGCCAGGTCGGTGTACAGATTATGGCAGTGGTAGCAGTAATAATTTGGACTGCAGTTGCCAGCTTCATTGCACTGAAAATTGCCGGCGTGCTTTGCGGGTTACGAGTATCGGACGAAGACGAAAGAATCGGTCTGGACATCACGCAACATGAGGAAAAAGGTTACAATTTGTAATCGACGCTCGACATTCACTTGTTAAAAAAGGCGGTCTTTGGACCGCCTTTTTGTTTGAACGCCATAATTGGAAGGGAAACTCGGGTGCAAATGCTATTATGCTCTCAAAGTAATTAATTCAAGCGATAATTGTGGAAACCACTGAACATTCTACCGGCAGCGCTCCGCAGCGGATTTCCGCCGACGAACACTGCATCGATGAAACCAAAATTTGCGAACAAGCAAAATTTATTGTCCGTGGATTACTGGATGCGGGTTTCCAGGCATATTTAGTCGGTGGTTGTGTTCGCGATTTGTTGCTGGGGATCACCCCGAAAGACTTTGACGTCGCCACTGATGCGCATCCAAATGAAATTTGCGACCTGTTTGAGAACAGTCGCCTTATCGGTCGACGCTTTCAAATCGTGCATGTTTATTTTCGCCGTGATTACATCGAAGTCTCGACTTTTAGAGCATTAGCGAAATCCACGCATTCCGGCTCATCCACCGAATTCACAAATGGCCGTATCGTCCGTGACAATACGTTCGGCACTATCGAGGAAGATGCCGCAAGACGCGACTTTACCGTAAACGCGATGTACTACGATCTTGAACATTCACAAGTTCTGGATTTCTGCGATGGCCTGGAAGATATCTACAACCGGCGCCTGCGAATGATCGGACCCGCCGACGTGCGTTACCGGGAAGACCCGGTCCGCATGCTGCGCGCACTGCGTTTTCGCGCCAAATTAGATCTGGAAATCGCCGAAGATACTGCCGCGCCTATTTTATCAATGGGTCACTTGCTTAAAGAAGTCTCTCCGGCGCGTCTGTTCGACGAAACCATTAAACTCTTTCATAGTGGCTATGCTGTTAATTGCTTTCACGAACTCGAGCATTACAAGATACTGCCTAATTTGTTGCCATTTACGCATAGCGCATTAAAAGACGACGAAGATTTCAGAACGTTTATTTACGCTGCACTTGAAAATACCGACGCACGTATTGCCGGCGGAAAATCTGTAAACCCGGCATTCGTCTTTGCGGTATTTTTATGGAAGTCTTACACGAAATTACTTGAGCAATACAATAGCCAGGGAATTCGCTACGGAGAAGGCGCATGGGAAGCAGGACGCAGCACAGTGCTGCAACAATCTGCAGTCACTTCTATCGCCAAGCGTTTTTCTATCACGATTTGCGAAATATGGAAATTACAAAATCGGTTTTCGCGCAAACGCGGCCGCAAGGTCTTGCAATTTATGCAGCACCCGCGCTTTCGCGCCGCCTATGATTTTATGTGCCTGCGGGCTCAGGCCGGCGAACTGGATTCATACGAGTGTAAATGGTGGACTAAACTGCAAGCCGCGGAACCAGTCGAACAACGAAAAATGACCCAGCAAGGCAGAAAAAACAAAATATCCAAATCAATATAATGCTGAACCCGCTTACTATCGATGCCTATATCGGACTGGGTAGCAACCTGCAAAACCCGCAAATGCAAATTTCCAGCGCCCTGTTACAACTGGATGTGCTGCCGCAAAGTTCATTGTATGCACATTCCAGCCTTTATCTCAGCCGGCCGATGGGGCCCGCCGATCAACCCGCATACATTAATGCGGTGGCCTGGCTGAAAACACGGCTGCAACCGCGAGCGCTGCTGCACGAACTGCAGGCGATTGAATTGCAGCATGGCCGCGAACGCAAGTCCGAACAATGGGGACCGCGTACACTCGATCTGGATATTCTGGTGTATGGCAATTTTTCCCTTGCAAGTCAAGATCTTACTATCCCCCATCCTGGTATAAAATGGCGTGAGTTCGTTCTCTACCCATTGCATGAAATAAATAAAAACCTCATGATTCCAGGTCTCGGAACCGTGCACCGATTGAAGCAAAGGTGCCAGTCCAATGGATTG
>JANQOT010000131.1 GCA_028285655.1 Gammaproteobacteria bacterium | reverse complement strand
GAATCGAGTGAGTCCGACAATGACGCCGCGTGCGTTTTCTTTCCAGTAGGGTGCGTATAGACCCGAAAATGCCGGTACAAAATACACATCGCCGTTATCGTCAACCGTGTTTGCAAGTTCTTCCACCTCGGCTGCGCTGGTAATCAAATTCAAATTATCACGCAACCATTGAATCAATGCGCCGGCGATGGCAATCGATCCTTCCAGCGCATACACCGTCGGTTCGGAATTAAACTGATAACAGGCGGTTGTGATCAGCCCGTGTTCCGACCGGACCAATTCGGTGCCGGTGTTTTGGATTAAAAAGCAGCCGGTGCCATAGGTGTTCTTGGTGTCGCCCGGTGCAAAACAGGTTTGTCCTACGGTGGCGGCTTGCTGATCGCCAAGGTCGCCGCAAACAGGAATTTCAAAATTAAACACGCCTTCTTTGACAGTGCGACCATAAAAATGCGAATCGCTGGACGGACGAATGTGCGGCAGCATCGATTTGGGGATCTGCATCGCTTCCAGCAAATCGTCATGCCACTGCAAGGTCGACAGGTTCATTAACATCGTGCGCGAAGCATTGCTGACATCGGTCGTGTGCTGGCCGCCGTTAATGCCGCCGGTCAAGTTCCAGATCAACCAGGTGTCCATATTGCCGAATAGTGCAAGCCCTTGTTCGGCATCGGCGCGCAACTGCTCTACGTTTTGCAGCAGCCAGGAAATTTTCGGTCCGGAAAAATAAGTCGCAACCGGCAAACCGGTAATGGTTCGAATTTGTTCGGCTGAAATTTTGTCGGTTAAGTCAGTGCAAATATCTTCGGTGCGCGTATCCTGCCATACCAAAGCGTGATGGTATGGTTTGCCGGTTTGACGATTCCACACCACCGTGGTCTCGCGCTGGTTGGTAATGCCGATGGCCTGAATAGATGCTGCCGTGACGTTGGCGCTGCTTAATGCCTGATGAATGACAAGTTGGGTGTTTTGCCAGATCTCGATTGCGTCGTGTTCCACCCAGCCGGCCTGCGGATATATCTGCCGGTGTTCGCGTTGTGCAGACGCGGCAATGTTGCCGCCATGATCAAATAAAATGCACCGCGTGCTGGTCGTGCCCTGGTCGATCGCTGCTATATACGAGTCCATAGCTCGAACTCTAAATCAAAAAAGCCCGGGCTAAAAGGCAGATTATTTAAAGTTTAAACAACATAACCGTTGGTCGAGCAACTACAGCGTGGGTATTAAATGCGAATGTTTGTGGCTTACGATAAGCCGCACAATTTGGCGAGTTCCACCAGCTCCGCGCGCGAATTGGCCAGCATTTTGCCCATTACCGCGCTGCGGTGGACTTCAACCGTTCTGCGGCTGATTCCCAATTCCGCCGCGATGTCCTTGTTCGACAGGCTGGCATGATCTTTTAACAGCATTTGCAGAATATCGCGTTCGCGGGCGGTTAGCGAATCATAGCGCCGCATAATTTCGTGCTGAATTTTTTCCTGGTCGCGCCGCCTGGAATCCAGATCTACTGCTTCGCGCACACGCGTTACCAGTTGATCTTTACTAAACGGTTTTTCAATAAAATCGATCGCACCGGCTTTAAGTGCATTTACCGACATTCTCACGTCGCCGTGCCCGGTAATAAAAATAATCGGAATGTCGATATTGTTTTTTTTAAGTTCCTGCTGTAATTCCAGTCCGGACATGTTGGGCATTTGCACATCGGCGATCAGGCAACCGGGTTGATTGCTGTATTCGCCCAGGAAACTCTGGGCCGAAGAGTGTTCTTTGACGGAAAACCCCGCCACACTTAACGACATCGATACGGCATTTCTGACGGCATCATCGTCATCGACGATAAATATCGTAGGCAGGTAACTCAATGCGTTGTTACCTGTTCCTGCGCGGGTAAGCGAAAGCGTAAACACGCTCCGTGCTTGTAATCATGGTCGTTCCACAGCGTGCCGTCATGCGCATTGACGATGGAATTGCTGATGCACAAACCCATGCCCATACCGTTGGGTTTATTCGATTCAAACGGCGTGACTAAATCGTCCATCAGTTCGTGATGAATACCGGGGCCGGTGTCGGCGACTGCAAATTCAACTTCGGTGGCGCTGACTTTTTTGCATTCCACGATAAGCTGTTTGCCGCAATCGTTGCTTTCCATCGCCTCGATACTGTTGCGCATTAAATTCAATAACACTTGTTGCAACTGAACACGATCTGCGTGCAGTGTCGGAATGTTTTCTTCCACCAGAATTTTCAAGTCGATATCCTGTTTACCGAGGTCCTGGCCAAGTAATTGCACGGTTTCTTCCAGTAGTTCGTTGACATGCACCGTATCGCGTGCGGGTTTGGGTTTGCCGACAAACGATCGCACCCGGCGAATAATATCCGCCGCGCGCATGGTTTGTGAGCGTGCTTTATCGATGGATTCGGTGGCCAATTCGTTATGCAGCGGCTCTTGTTGAATCAGCGACAGGGCGGTATCGCAATATTGTGCGATGGCGGTAAGCGGCTGGTTCAATTCATGCGCAAGCCCGGACGCAAGTGCGCCCATAGTATTAATGCGCGTCATATGCGCCAGTTCGCTCACCAGTAATTTTTCACGTTCGTGCGCTT
>JANQOT010000143.1 GCA_028285655.1 Gammaproteobacteria bacterium | reverse complement strand
CCAGGGCAGCGTGAAAGTCACCCATTCCGCGCCCAGAACGCTGGACGTGGTATTGCAAAAACTTGAAGAATGCGGCGCCCATATCGATACCGGCGAAGACTGGGTGCAACTGGATATGCGCGGCAATCGACCCAGGAGTGTTAATATTCGCACGTCTCCGTATCCGGCGTTTCCGACTGATATGCAGGCGCAGTTTACTGCGCTGAATGCGGTTGCCGAGGGTTCGGCCACCATTACCGAAACGGTGTTTGAAAACAGATTTATGCATATTCAGGAACTGCAGCGCATGGGCGCCAATATTCAGGTCGAGGGCAACACTGCGGTAGTCAAAGGGATTGAACGTTTGACGGCGGCTCCGGTGATGGCGACCGATTTGCGTGCTTCGGCCAGTCTGATTCTGGCCGGACTGGTGGCGCAAGGCGATACCGTGGTAGATCGCATCTACCACATCGACCGCGGTTATGAATGTATTGAAGAAAAACTTGCGCAACTGGGAGCGCAAATTCAGCGTTTGCCGAACTGATTATGACTGACAAGATTACACTCGCAATCTCCAAGGGGCGTATTTTAAAGGAGACCATACCGTTACTGGAACGCATGGGTATGGCGCCGGTGGAAGACCTGGGTAAAACTCGAAAGTTATTGATCGATACTGAAAATCCCGATGTCCGCGTAGTCGTGATACGTGCGACCGATGTACCCACCTATGTGCAGTATGGCGCGGCCGATCTGGGCATTGCCGGTAAAGATATCCTGATGGAGCTGGAAGGCGACGGATTATACGAAGTGCTCGATCTCGGAATTTGTAAATGCAGATTGATGCTGGCAGGAAAGCAAGCGGGCACGCAGTCCGGTGGCAGGTTGCGCGTGGCGACCAAGTACGTCAAATCGGCGCAACAGTATTTTGCCCAGCAGGGCAAGCAGGTCGAAATTATCAAGCTTTACGGTTCGATGGAACTCGGACCTTTGACCGGTCTCACTGATCTGATCGTTGATTTAGTCGATACTGGCAACACTTTGCGCGCGAACGGCTTGCAGCCGATAGACCACATTGCGGATATCAGCTCGCGCCTGGTGGCAAACAAGGCGTCTTTAAAGGTCAGATTTGATACACTTCAGGCCGTTATCAGCCAGTTCCGCAATGCCATTGCAGAAATTTAAAAGCTATACAGGGAAAAATAATGAAATACCAAACCGATGATCTTCGAATTCTGGAAATGATGGAAGTTAGTCCACCGTCCCAAATTCATGAAGAATTTCCTTTATCCGAGCAGGCTTCAACCTGTGTGTACCAGGCGCGTACCGATGTGCACAAAGCTCTGTACGGTGAAGACGACCGGCTGGTCGTGGTAGTGGGTCCCTGTTCGATTCATGATCCCGTGGCGGCCAGAGATTATGCGCAACGTTTGATGAAACAGCGCCAGCAATGGGAAAAAGATTTAATTATTGTAATGCGGGTTTATTTTGAAAAACCGCGTACCACCGTCGGCTGGAAGGGTTTGATAAATGATCCGAATCTGGATAACAGTTTCGAAATCAATAAAGGCTTGCGCGTCGCGCGTGAGCTGTTGCTGGATTTGAATAATATGGGCATGCCGGCCGGTACGGAATATCTGGATTTAATCAGTCCGCAGTATGTCGCCGACCTGATTAGCTGGGGAGCGATCGGTGCGCGTACCACCGAAAGCCAGGTGCACCGTGAATTGTCTTCGGGCTTGTCCTGCCCGGTCGGATTTAAAAACGCCACCGACGGCGGTTTGCAGGTAGCGATCGATGCCATCGGTTCAGCGATACGTCCGCATCACTTTTTGTCGGTAACCAAATCCGGCAAGTCTGCAATTTTCTCGACGGCGGGAAATGCAGATTGTCACGTCATTCTGCGCGGCGGAAAAAATACTAATTATGATGCCAGCAGCATCGAACAGGCTTGTTCAGGTTTGGCCAAAGCCGGATTAGTCGAACGCATTATGGTCGATTGCAGTCACGCCAATAGTGCCAAGCAGCATGAAAAGCAAATGGAAGTGGGTGCCGATTTGTGCAAGCAACTGACCGCCGGCGAAAAGCGAATTTTCGGTGTCATGGTTGAAAGCTTTATTACAGCCGGTCGCCAGAACGTGGTCGACGGCAAGGCAGAGACCTACGGGCAAAGTGTCACCGATGCCTGCATCGGCTGGGAAGATACCGAAAAATTGCTGGCGCAATTTGCACACGCGGTGCAAGCGCGGCGGCAGGCCAAAGATACTGCAGCGGCGTAAGCCGATTCAAAAATGTTAAGCATTCGGCGATTCAGCGCCCAGGATCAATCTTTCCAGGAAGAGTTTGCCCGGTTTTTAGAGGCCAACCTTGAACCGTCGGCGGATGTGTCTGCGACGGTACAAAATATTATCGCCGACATACGCACCCAGGGCGACGCAGCTTTATTAAAGTACACGCAACAATTCGATCGTGTACAAGTCGAGAACGCACAGCAACTGGAGATCTCCGAACAAGAGATCAATGCTGCTCTTGATTCAATTGATCCCGCGCAACGCAATGCATTGCAACAGGCCGAGCAACGTATTCGTGATTATGCCGAACACCAGCGTATGCAGTCGTGGGACTATACCGATGCGCAAGGCAATTTGCTGGGCCAAAAAGTTTCACCGCTGGATCGCGTGGGCATTTATGTTCCCGGCGGTACCGCGGCTTATCCGTCCTCCGTTTTAATGAATGCCATACCCGCCAAGGTCGCCGGTGTCGCCGAAGTGATTATGGTCGCACCGACACCCGACGGGAATACCAACGCCACCGTGTTGGCGGCTGCAGCGATAGCCGGTGTTGATCGCGTATTCCGCATCGGCGGAGCCCAGGCGGTAGCGGCATTAGCCTATGGCACCGAAACCATTCCCGGCGTGGATAAAATCGTCGGTCCGGGCAATACTTATGTTGCAACGGCCAAACGTTTGGTATTTGGAAAAGTCGGCATCGATATGATTGCCGGTCCCTCCGAAGTGTTGGTGATTTGTGATGATTCGGCCAATCCGGAATGGATTGCGATGGATTTATTTTC
>JANQOT010000138.1 GCA_028285655.1 Gammaproteobacteria bacterium | reverse complement strand
TCCCCGAGAAATTGCTGGTCGACGCCGTCGACTACGCCGATCGGTTTGGCGTGCACGAAATTTCCCGAGACGGTGGTGAGCTTCATGCCCGCCATCGGTGTATTGATCAATCCGGTTGAAAACAGAGACTCGATGCGCACTCGCTGTTCGCCGACGGTCTGCTGTATCTGCGCAAGTTTGTTGTGATCGACCACTGTTGATTTTTTACCCGTGACCAGGTCCGAACCGTGTACCAGAACCAGTTTGATTCCAAGCGTCTGAATCAGGGCCAGATCCTGGATCAGGCCGGGCAGTTGATCGCCGGCGATAAGTTTGCTGGGAACGGACACCACGAATACATGCCCCTGGTGCGCATATATATACGGGGCGGCATTGCGGAAAGTGTCGATGTTAAACGAATCCATGGCGATTGATATGTTCGGGGTCTGAAAGATAACTGCGAATTATACGGGGTAAAGTAATGAAATAGTTAGTATATTATTCTGCCCTTCCAAGCTGTGATACTATGGCGCGCCAGATATCTTAATAAAATATGGAGCGATAATCCGGATGGAGTTAAAAAAAGTGCTGTTTGCCGGCGGCTGTGAGCGAAAGGAAGTTGTTAAACATTTTCCCGTTATTGCAATTGTGTTAATCGCAAGTTTATTGGCTATTTCAGTCAGCGCATTTGCCGATGGTGGATCGCGCAAACTTCCGGGAATTGATCATGAGCAAGTTTATAAAGTCCCGGATAATCTGCAAACAATGGAAACATCGGAAGTTGAATCCTTGCGCTCTGCAAGGCAGAAAGATCTTGACAACCTGCGTCACGGCGTCGATTCCAAACAAGCAGCCGAACAAAATATGTTTGAGCAATTAATGGCGCATGATGAAGTACGGCTGACCATTAAAGATGTTATTCCGCAATTGATCGAAGACTACAAAATCGACGGTAAGTTTAAAGATACGCTGATGGGATATCGCTCGACCTTTACGGAAGAGATTGCCGAAAGTCGCGAAACGGTTAGTAATTTACAGGACTATCAGTCGTATGATTTTCGATTTACCGCCGTGTATATGTCGATGTTGTTTGCGTTCCAGGAATATCCGGATTTCTATAATCAACTTAAAGTGGATATGGTCGACGAAAAAACCTCTATCGGCGGGTACCGCAAACGACTGGATGATTCCTATGTGCGCGTGGAACAGGCGCGTCAGCAAATGGACGTATATCATAACGCCGATGATCTTGAAAATGTCATTGCCGAACTGGATGAGGAACTTGCGAGACGGAAAAAGTAACACCGTTTCGAAAAAGACCGTTTTTTCGCAATAAGCCGGTAAAAACCTCTAGCTGTGAATGTGTGAGATTAAGCAGGCAATTCAGGTCCTGTTTTAATTAACCAGTCACAATCAGTTTATTCATGTCAAAGTTAAGCTTAACTTTCCCGTTGCTGGCCGGCATTGCGCTCGTGCTGTTGGTTTATGGCGAGCTCCATAGCGACGCCGACACCGACGTGAAGCCCTGCGGCGGCAAGGTCGCAGTGCCGACCGAAGAATGCCTGCAACAATTGCATTTTCAGCAAAACTTTCAAGCAGACGCCGACTCGAAGATCGCATTGCAGGCGATGGAATTTGCCAGGCAGATGGATATTGAATTAATGATGGATGATGTGATCTGGCTGGCAGACGATGCCCGCCAGGGACGCGCAACCGGATTTCCCGGTGAAGACGCGGCCGCGCAGTGGCTGGCCGAACGATTCGAGGAACTGGGTTTGCAAGTCTTCACCCAAATGGGACTGTCCGGTTACATGCACAAATTCACTTTTCCCTACGATGACGAATACCTGCAGGGCGAAAACGTCGTTGGCGTATTGCCGGGCGGCATCAATGCAGATGAGTTCATTGTGATTTCGGCGCATTACGATCATCTGGGAATCGAAGACGGAGAAATTTACAACGGTGCCGACGACGATGCCAGCGGTGTTGCAACAGTGCTGGAAATGGCTCGAGTGTTTTCACAGTCGAAAATTCGTCCGCAAAAATCGATTGTATTTCTTGCATTCTCCGGAGAAGAAATCGGTCGTGTCGGTTCGGGTAATTTATGTTACCAGGTGTTTATGCATCGCCTGGTAGAAAAATTAACTGTGCTGAATCTCGAAATGCTTGGAGCAATTCGGGACACCTACGTTAATGTATGGGACCAGGAGTCCGAATTGGCGCGGCCGATTGTCGCAGCAGTGGCGGCAGCCAGCAAACAACTGAATATGCCTTTGCTGGTATCCGCTGGAGAGGACCCGGGATCCGATGCAGTCGAGCTGCTGGACTGCAAAATTGCCGCCACCACAATGGATGCGGGCGGCGGCGACGACTTTTACGACAACCATCCGCATTACCATGCGCCAAGCGACGACCCCGAACATATCCATCGCGAAGGATTTCTGAAGGTGGCTCAAGTCGCCACAATTGCAATATGGCGTCTTGCAAACAATGATTTCAGGTAAGTTTTTAAAGCTGGTTCACATTAATTTTAGTTGTTTGGTGTAACTTTAGTGGCCTGGGGTCGATGTAGGCGAACCCCGTGCAGTGTGAACTTCATCACTATACTGCAAATTCAAAAAATCTACGGGCCCATAACAACCACGCAAGTAATTAATGAGAAATACAGACCTATATGGAGTTGGTGGATGGCTGCTACTGCTTAGCCTGATACTGATCGTGTTATTTCCTGCCAGCATGCTGTTTGACTTAACGCTCGGATGGTATCGCGGCATGAATGGCTACTTCGATTTACTGGATGGTTATCGAAACTTTTATATTGCCGACACACCGTTAAAAATTTATCTGATTTTTCTCAGCATACTGGCCGGCTGGTTCATCATTAATCGCCAGCTCAACGGCATAGCGATGGCAAAAGTATTTTTGATTTCCAATGTCATTATTCGATTTCTGAATCTGGTGATGCCGACCTTATTCGCAATTCAGGCCGACATGAAATACATTCTGGAAAAAGATGCGGCAATCCATCTTGCGATCGCGCTGGTAACCTGTATTGTCGTGTATTCTTATCTGTTAATGTCCAAGCGGGTGAAGTACACCGTCAACCTGTAGTTATATCGCCGTCAGGCGCATATTTTATTAATCAATTGCCGGTACATTAATATCGATTGCTCGATTTGTTTCAGCTCTATGAATTCGTCGGGTTGATGGGCTACATCAATGCTGCCCGGCCCAAGTACTACGGTTTCCATTCCCAATTGTGCGAAGTAAGGTCCCTCGGTTGCAAACACGACTGAATGATTGGGTTTGCCGGTTAATTTTTCGGTAAGTTTTACCAGTTCGCTGTCGGCAGGGGTGGACAGTGCAGGCGTACCTTCAAACAGGTTATTAAAACTGCATTGCAGTTTTCGTCGTTCACTGATAGCAGCGATTATTTCGCG
>JANQOT010000127.1 GCA_028285655.1 Gammaproteobacteria bacterium | reverse complement strand
AGTAAGACGTGGTCTGGTATACCGGCACCGCCACCGCGTTGGTGGTCGGCTCGGGAGAATATCCGCCATGTATGGCTATAGTTTCGATTTTCATATCGCCGTCGCTGCAATGCAGGAAATGGTTTAGCTTAGGTTAAATACTAGCAGTCTTTTACCGCCTCGACCTGATTAATTTAACGCATCTGCCAGCTGGGTGTATCGTCTTGCTTCAGGATGTTATGAGCGATCAGCCACTGCCGGGTTTCTTCGCAATCGGCAAAAAACCAGCGCGCGGCAGATCCGAGTCGAAAGCTGTACCCCCAACAATTCATGTCGTACATCAGGATATGCCGGTTTAGTCCCGGGATATAATCGGCCAGAATAATTTGCAAATAGCAGCAGGCATTTTCTTCCAGTGCCGAGCCCTTGGCATCGACCTCGGTACGGCCGCGTTGCCGTGCGGGCATACAGATATAGTGGCAGGCTTCGTGCAGAAGAGAATGAATGGGAGTATCGGCGCGGACATACAACGTAGAGTCCGCACGACCGGCTTCGGGCGTTCCCCAGAAACTGTAAGGAATGTCGGTATGATCGGCCACCTGGATAAGCTGCATTCGGTACCGGCTCAGCAGAGCAGTCAAAGCTGTCAATGAGGTGTTGTTTACGCAATGCATTACTACATTTTATCGGCGAGCTGGCCAGTTCTCATGCAATTAACCGATATCAGGAGAGAGAATTTGATTTGCCGGGATTTGATTTTTACTAATTCGCGCTATACTAGCGCCCGCCGTACAGGCATTCAACGATGGACATTTGGACAGGATAGACCGCTGATGAATTCAATTCTTCGAATTTTAGTTTTAATTACCTTATTAACATGTGTGCAGGCATTTGCCGCCGGAGACGCCGAGCGTGGCGAAATTCGTGGTGAAACCTGCCTTGGTTGCCATGGTATTGCCAGTTACACCAATGTGTATCCGACTTACCGTGTACCGAAGTTAGGTGGCCAGCACGCCGAATATATTAGTGCCGCTTTAAAAGGGTATCGTTCCGGCGAGCGTTCGCACCCGACCATGAACGCGCAAGCTGCCGGTTTAAGTGACCAGGATATCGAGGACATTGCCGCGTATTTCGCATCGATTGCGAAATAATGCAACGCAAACAAGAGCAGAAAATTTTATTAAGGAAGTAGAATGAAACGGCTTATATATATTGTTTTGTTAGTAAGTAATTTTTGTGTCGCGGCCGCATTTGCCAACGGCGATATCGCAGCAGGAAAAGAAAAGTCGCAAACCTGCGTAGCCTGCCATGGAGAAACCGGCGTCAGCCCGACTGCGCAGTTTCCGATTATTGCAGGGCAGTATGAGGACTATTTGTACCAGTCTTTAAAAGACTATAAAGCCGGCAATCGTAAAAATCCCATTATGGCGGGCATTGTCGCTGCATTAAACGATCAGGACATGCGCGATCTGGCCGCGTATTATGCGAGCCAGGAAGGATTGTTTGCAATTGATTTGTCCGGCAAAAAATAAACGCTTAACGTACTTTTTGTTCGCGCAATTACTTCGCTTTACTGTTTGATACTGTCCCACTCGCCTGGGGTATACGCTTTAATGCTTAATGCGTGCAACGCGCCGCTGGCGATGTGTTCGTTGACAGTGGCGTAGACCATCTGATGTTCCTTTACCATCGTTAAGCCTTCGAATTCAGGGCTGATGACGATGGCTTCGTACTTGCCGCTTTCTCCGGTAACAATCGCCTGTGACTGCGGAATGCCTTTTTCGATCAATGTTTTAATTTCGTCGGGTTCCATACTGTGCATATAAATAGTTTATTAAACAGAAATTTTATAATGTAAATCAGATCTCAGGAAGATTCTGCAACCAGCATTTTTTGTAATTCATCGCCGACTACAGTTTTTCTCCAGCCCGACATTACTTTGCTGGTTCTGCCCTGTACGAGTTTCTCGATCGATTTGCGATTGGCCAGAAGTGAGGGTGCCGCGCCGATTTCTTCTGCTTGTCGCTTCACATAACTCATCATGTTTTTTGCCATTGCCTGTTGTGGTTTGCTTAGCCTGCGATCGACCGTTGAAGGTAACGTATTCAATGTTTCATTATCAACAGGTTGTTGCAGCAATGCAGCAATTTTTTCTTTGTGACGCAGCGATCTCGGATACTCGTTTTGCAGAAACTGAGTAATTGAATTGAGTGAGGTCGAATGCATACCGGCGAGTTCGACAATGGCGCGGTCTCTTAATATCCACTGGCGTGGGCGATTTTTGCGTTGCGCCTGCACTTCGCGCCAACTGGCCAATTGCTGAATGCGTTGTAACGCCAGTCCCTGTGCCTTGCCGGCACCTTTTACATTTTTCCAGACCTTGGTCGGGTCGACGTCGTAGTTGGTAAGTGCGGTGAGGTGTGCACATTCTTCCTGCAGCCAGGGCATTCGATCTTTCTCGGTCAAATGGGCAAAAAGCTTGGTGTAAAGAGGGCCCAGATAACGAACATCATCCAGTGCGTAGGCAATTTGAGCGTCACTCAGAGGGCGCCGGGACCAGTCTGTGCGACTTTGCGTTTTCGGCAAGTCGACCGATAAATACTGCGATACGATTTCCGCGTAACTAATCTGTTCATCCGGCCCCAGCATACTGGCGGCAATCTGGCTATCGAAAATCGGTTCCGGAATAAATCCGTATTCTGCATACATCACTTCCAGGTCCTGGCGTGCCGAGTGAAATATTTTTACGCAAGCGGGGTCTTGTAAAATTCCCGTTAATTGCTTGGTGTCGCTTAATGCCAGCACGTCGATACAAGTGCATACATTTTCAGTGGCAATCTGGATAAGGCACAATTTCGGGTAGTAGCTGGATTCGCGTATAAACTCCGTATCGATGGCCAACCACTGCGATCCGGTCAGCTCGGCTGCCATCGCTTCGAATTCCTTTTGTGTAGTGATAATTTCTGAAGTCATGGCAAACGACAGACGCCTTCGGTATGGTGGCTAAGCATGATACTGGAATATGTACTTGGGTTAGGTAAGCGCAGAGTATTGGGCCGCTGTTCGGTGATTTTGACAATGGTCGCCGCTACTGCGTGGTCCTGGCCTTCGATGGCCGAGTGGCGTTCGCCCTATTATCATGATCATTCTTTAACCGGTAAAATTTATTCACTGCAAGTAAACAACTGGGTTTCCGCCGCGCACTTGCATCAAGCTATCCGTGACAGCCATTTTTTATTACTGGGTGAGACGCACACTAACCCCGATCATCACTTCGGGCAAGCCGAGTTGATTCATCAATGGCTGGATTCCACCCAATCCAGCGTAATCGTAATGGAAATGCTGGCGATCGAAGAATGGCAGTTCGACCGCAAGCGCTGGTCCAGTCTGGCAGAATTGCAAAAAAGCGTGCGCGCCACCGAAGGTAAATGGCCATGGGAACTGTACGATCCGATTTTCAAAATGGCCGTGCAACACGGCTTGCCGATTCGAGCCGCCAACCTGACCCGGGAGCAGCGCATGCACTACGCTAGCAACAATGCTTGTCAGGTAGAACAGGCCGGCCAGATTTTTCGTTTTTGCGACACCCTGAATAAGGCGCAAAACGATGCCATCGGGAAATTGATTCTGGATGGGCACTGCGGTTATTTGCAAGCCGGGCAAGAGCAGCCGTTAGTGCAAACTCAAATTGCCAAAGACGCCTCATTTGCGCTAAGTTTGTATCGAGCAGGGAAAGAAAATAAGGTAGTATTCATCGCGGGTGCAGTCCATGTGCGCAAAGACATCGGTGTGCCGCGACACCTGAAACGAATTGGTATAAATTCAATTAGCATTGCGTTTATTCCGGTGAAGCCGGAAAAAGTCACCCCCGCAGACTACATAGACCGCAAGTTGGGACGGCCATTCGATTATATTGTATTTACTCCCAGCGACCGCAATACCGACCCCTGCGTTGAATTTGCGGAACAATTAAAAAAACTAAAGAAACATAATTAAAACCAGACTCCTAAATTTGTATGAAAAACTCGCAAGATAAAATTACGCTGGATCGTATTAAAAGCCTGCAAAAACATTTAGCCGAGGAAAATCCGTTACTGGTTTCGGTGGTGGAGAAATTTGTCGAGCTGGACCAGGTAGGTTTGGGACTCGGTGTGCTGACCAGCCGTGACTCGTATACATCGGAAATTTCGTGGTGGCCGTTGATTTCCATACTGGGAACTTTTTCTGCGGGCAAGTCGAGTTTCATTAATCAGTATGTCGGTAACCCGGTGCAAAAAACCGGTAACCAGGCAGTTGACGATAAATTTACCGTGTTGTGTTTCAGCAGCGATCAAAACGTGCGTGTACTCCCCGGAATTGCCTTGGATGCCGATCCGCGCTTTCCGTTTTATCAAATGAGCGAGGCGATCGATAAAGTCGCTGAAGGCGAGGGCGCGAGAATCGACACCTATCTGCAGTTAAAAACCTGCCCGTCCGATATTATGCGCGGCAAAATCTTAATCGACTCACCGGGATTCGATGCCGACGCGCAACGGCGTTCGACGTTGCGCATCACCGACCATATTATTAATCTGTCTGATCTGGTGCTGGTATTCTTTGACGGACGTCATCCTGAACCGGGTGCGATGCACGATACGCTGGAACACCTTGTAGCCGGTACCGTGCGACGCAACGACGCCAATAAAATTTTATTTATTCTGAATCAAATCGATACCACCGCCGCGGAAGACAATCTGGAAGACGTGGTTGCGGCCTGGCAGCGAGCCATCGCCCAGGGTGGACTGGTCAGCGGCAGTTTTCATACCTTATACAATGAAGATGCGGCGGTAACCATCGAAGACCCGGCGCTGGAAGAGCGTTACCGTAAAAAACGCGATGAAGATCTAAACGTCATTACCAAACGTATTGCGCAAGTGAGCGTCGAACGCGCCTACCGCATCATCGGTGCGCTGGAAAACTTTTCCAACCGTATTGAAAAAGAAGTCGTACCGGAACTGGAGACCGCTGTCGGTGTGTGGCGTCGGCGGGTACTCATTGCCGATTTGCTGGTGTTGTTACCGCTGCTCGTAATTTTTATCGCCTACACTGCATCGCATGGTTACTGGCAGAGTTTGAAATTCGTCGTTCCCGGTACGGAGCAAAGCGGCTACGGTCCGGTGTTGGCTAATATTGTATTAACCGTCGCCGTTGCAGCATTTGTCGGCCTGCATTTTCTGATTCGTACCGTCATTGCGCGTTTGTATTCAAAACGTCTGGCAGAAGAAGGCTACTTTGGAAACCTGCGCGCCGGATTTTTGAAAAACACCCGGTGGTGGCGCAGCATGTTCATGCCGCAAATCACCGGCTGGAACAAGAAAGCACAAGCCAAAATCAGCGAACTACGCGACTCGGCCGATAACTTTGTGCAGAAGCTTAATGATCAATACACGAATCCTTCTGGAAAATCTTTGTGAAAAACTAGCTGCGTTGCGGATACGGCGTTAAAAATGTTCTCACAATGCGGGGCGGTATAACCGCAAACTAGTGTGTAAACTCCACTTGTTCGAACATTTTTGTCTTGTCTCCGCTGCCTCGCTTACGTTTTTCAATCAAGCATATAAAGAATAAATTACGGGTCTCTAATAAGAGGTCAGTACGCTTATTTGTTATTCTGCGTTTATTTGTAACTGCAGAGTTCTACAGGTTCGTTGCTTTTTTGCGTATGCCACTGCGTAAAAGGTACGGCGGAAATCGAGTTTTTTGGCGAACCTTCGATAACTCTTTCGCTATAAACCAGATACACAACTGCATTGTTATCGGTATCGCAGAAACGAACTACTTTTAATTTTTTAAAAATAAACGAGCGGCGTTCTTTAAAGACCGGTTCTCCTTCTTTAAACTTTTCCAAAATTTTAATCGGTCCGGTCTGCCTGCAATCTATAGAAGCATCCGAGGTATCTTCGGCGATGCCCATGGCACCTTTATATCCGCCTTTTTGCGCACGGCTCAAATAGCACACAATGCCGTCGATTTTCGGATCTTTAACCACTTCTATTTTGATGGAATCATCCGGGCTTAATAAATTGAATTTGGTATCGACGCTGCCGATTTCTTTCGCAAAAGCACCATCAGCTAAGGTGCAAGCCGCTAGTAGGAATAATATTGCAGACAAAAATTTGGACATTTTCAATGTGCTCGTTGTGATAATAAATAACCGACAACTTGCGGTTAATGTAGTTTCCGAAAATCAATGGGGTCAGACTCGATTGATTGGTTTTTGAATTAAATGTGCGCGTCGTGCGTGTACTCACATCCGGTTGTGCGTGTACATTAATTCGAATTAATGAAACGATGCGTGTCAAGTGTAATGGTTTTTTCTGATTTATGTATGCGTAACTTTTTCAATCTTGTAGCAATTTTTGAAGATTTGCGAAAGTTGGTATCGGTCTTATGTTGGTAGGGTTAATTGGTTTAGTTATTCGCGATGATATTTCGGCGATCAGCGGCGGGGGTGCTGGTGGCTCTTGGTGCTATGATATGGTCCTTGGGTATTATCAAGTGGGCTTAATTATGGGCGCAGGGTTTTATATTGTCGTGGGGCTTTTGGCATTATTTATCGGAATAATTGCGTTTCTTGCAATCCTGCAAGCTCGAAAATATGGAATGACAGAAAATCGCTAATCTAGATCCGTCGACCTTCTCACCGCCCGCATCAACACCACAATCCACGGCCACACAATGGCACTGGTTAATGCCGGTGACCAGTAGGTCCATGATTTCGGGTCCTGTCCAAGAGCGCCGTATACCCATAACGATACACTCATGTGCGGTAATACGATCATGGCGATAAACAACGCCTGTTGATATAAAGGATAAATACGCACGCGTTGATGGAAGCGCAAACTGATGTACGCGGTTAATGCAAAACCTAATGCATGTTGTCCCAGCAGCGCGCCGCGTAATACGTCGACCAGTAAGCCGATCCCCCAGGCCGAGCCGATACTGATTAAACGCGGCGTGGACATACTCCAGTAAATCACCATCAACAGAATCCATTCCGGCCGGTAGGGTTCCGCCCAGATCGGAATGGGCATAATGGTTAACAGGATCGCGACAATAAACGAACCGATCGAAACATAATATTTATTCGCACTGCGTCGCATTAGGCTACTGACGGTCTGCATCTTTTTCTGCAGCGGTTTCTTCGGTGACGGGTTGTTCGGTCCACAACAATAATACTTCGCGAATGGTATCCAGTTCGACTAACGGCCGGGCTTCAATTTGAAAAAACGCTTCTCCGGGATTGTTGTTAATGGTGGTAACTTCCGCAATCGGGTAGCCGGGCGGGTACAGCCCGTCCAGGCCGGAAGTGTGAAACAAATCGCCGACCCGCACGTCGGCCGAAATCGATACATTAATAATTTGTACGCGATCGGCTTTACCGCTACCGATTAGTAATGCGCGCAAATTAGTGCGATTGTTTTCCGCCAGCAATGCATGGTTGGGGTCGGAGATTAACAATGCATTGGAATGAAACGGAAACACTTCGGTAACCTGGCCGATAATGCCTTTGGCACCGACCACGGGTTGCCCCTGGTAAGCGCCGTGCTGGCTGCCTTTATTGATCGAAATAAGTTGTTTAAACGGATGCAGGTCGACCGATAAAATTTCTGCAATTAACACTTTTTCATCCGACGGTTGCACCGGCGAATCCAGCAGTTGTCGCAGCCGCGCATTTTCGCGTTCCAGCAACGCCAGTCGTTGCAGTTTGGCCTGGTTAAACAATGCCTGTTCGCGCAGGGTTTCGTTGCTGTCGATAAGTTCGGTACGTTGCGCCAGATTGTCCGCCAGCCATTCCCCGATGGCCGAAGGTACGTGCGCCAGATATTGTAACGGTAAAATAGCGGTGCCCAGCGATTGCCGCACAATTTGCAAATGCTGGTAACGATGGTCGATGGTCATAATGACGACCGACAAAATCACCAGAATTAATAATTTACTGGAAGTGGACGGGTCAAATGTAAATAGAGGTTTCAAAGTTGAGCCTCTAGAAGCTTATTGCGTGGACTTAAATGTTGCACCGATTAAATGAAGTGCCTGCATTAAGTGTTATCTAGTCGCCGGTTAACAAATCGCTACCGTATTCGTCTAGCATTTCCAGCACTTTGCCGCCACCGCGTGCGACTGACGTCAACGGTTCTTCGGCAACCACCACCGGAATCCCGGTTTCTTCCATAATCAGGCGATCAAGGTCGCGCAGCAATGCACCGCCGCCGGTTAGCACGATGCCGCGGTCGGCTACATCGGCGCCCAGTTCGGGTGGAGTTTGTTCCAGCGCGGTTTTGACTGCACTGACGATACCGTACAGAGGTTCCTGCAGGGCTTCCAGAATTTCATTGCTGTTTAGCGAGAAACTTTTGGGTACGCCCTCGGACAAATTGCGACCTTTCACTTCGATTTCCAGCATATCTTTACCGGGGTAGGCGGTACCGATTTCCTGTTTTACTCGTTCTGCCGTGGATTCTCCGATCAGCACGCCATAATTACGACGCACATAACTAATAATTGCGTCGTCGAATTTATCACCGCCGATTCGTACCGATGACGAATACACAATTCCGTTCAAAGACAGTACCGCGACTTCAGAAGTCCCGCCGCCGATGTCCAGAATCATCGATCCGCGCGCCTCGTCAATCGGCAAACCGGCTCCGATTGCCGCCGCAATCGGTTCTTCGATTAAATGGGTTTTGCGAGCACCTGCACCGTCGGCAGATTCGCGAATTGCGCGACGTTCCACCTGGGTGGCGCCGCAGGGAACGCAGACCACAACCCGCGGGCTGGGTCGTAAAATCATATTTTTATGCACCGCGCGGATAAAATGCTGCAGCATTTTTTCGGTGGTGGTGAAATCGGCGATTACGCCGTCTTTCATTGGTCGAATCGCTTCGATATTGGTAGGTGTGCGGCCCAGCATATTCTTTGCGGCTGCGCCAACTGCCTCGATAGAACGGGTGCCGGTGTTGGGGTCGTTGCGAATGGCAACCACCGAAGGTTCGTTTAGAACAATGCCCTTATCGCGGACATAAATGAGAGTATTTGCGGTGCCTAAATCGATGGAAAGGTCGTTGGAAAAGACCCCTAAAATTCGTCCAATCATGAGAAGGAGTTGGTCATGTAGTAATTTGAGCTGAGATCGGTACTCTAACAGCGGGTATGGGTTTGGGCAAGGCGTTATCTATGGTACCTTTGCCACCCTTGCAAGGAGCATGTAATGGCATTAACCCCACAAGATATTCGCAAAATTGCCAACCTCGCCAGGTTGCACGTAGACGAAAATGAAGTCGAGCAATATCAGCACGACTTGTCGCGTATTTTAGAGTTCGTCGAACAAATGAATCAGGTAGATGTAGGCAATATCGAACCGATGGCGCATCCGCAAGACCTTGCTCAACGCTTACGAAATGACCAGGTTACAGAAACCGACCAACGCGAAAAATTTCAGTCTATTGCTCCGGCGACGCAGGACGGTTTGTATCTGGTTCCGAAGGTTATTGAGTAAGTCAGTCTTCGTAGTTTGTTGTTTTTGAAATTTTATGAACGCCGGTTTGGTTTTACTGAAATCATTATGAACAAAATATGCACGACTTAACGATTGCACAACAAGTCGCGGGACTGACCAAGGGCGATTTCAGTAGTGTGGAATTGACTCGACATTATATTGAACGAATCGAAGCGCATGATGCGGCGCTGAATTCGTTTATTACCTTTACTCCTGAGCGCGCGCTGGCGGATGCCGAGCGTGCAGACCAAAACGGTTCCGGCAAAGGAGTGTTAAACGGCGTGCCGATTGCGGTGAAAGATATCTTTTGCACCGATGGAGTAAAAACGTCCTGCGCTTCGCGCATGCTGGATAATTTTATTGCACCTTACGATGCCACGGTGGTTACTAGGTTAAAGCAAGCCGGTGCAGTTGTGTTGGGCAAAACCAACATGGATGAATTTGCCATGGGTTCCTCTTCGGAAGCCAGTTATTACGGTGCCGTGAAAAACCCCTGGGATACCGAACGCGTGGCCGGCGGGTCATCCGGCGGTTCGGCGGTGGCAGTAGCCGCACGTTTGGCGCCGGGGAGTCTGGGTACCGATACCGGGGGTTCGATTCGGCAGCCGGCGGCACTATGCGGTGTTACCGGTTTGAAACCGACCTACGGACGCGTGTCGCGCTATGGCATGATCGCGTATGCATCCAGTCTTGATCAGGGAGGACCATTTGGCGTAACTGCGCAGGACTGCGCTTATATCTTGCAGGCAATTGCCGGTCACGACGTAAAAGATTCCACCAGTGTCGATATCGACGTACCGGATTAT
>JANQOT010000114.1 GCA_028285655.1 Gammaproteobacteria bacterium | reverse complement strand
AGGAAGCAACGGGATG
Source organism: Gammaproteobacteria bacterium (assembly GCA_028285655.1). GTDB lineage: Bacteria > Pseudomonadota > Gammaproteobacteria > UBA4575 > UBA4575 > JANQOT01. Next base: position 2,848 of record JANQOT010000114.1, on the reverse strand, counting down.
TCTTTGACTCTCTGGATCTAGAGTAGAAACTACAGTCCCAACCCCATAAGCCCCGATCGCAAGGTCGGGGCTTTTTATTTGTGTACAGAAAAAACTTTGAGTACAAGAATTTGCGCGAGCATAAGGATGTGCGAATGAGCGCTGGCGACATGGATGTCGCCCACTAAAAAAGACCACCGCTTCCTACTTCGCCGCCTTATTTCTTTGATCTAGCTTCAGTTCGACAAACAGCCAGGTAAAGTTAAAAACCAGATTAAACAACAAAAATACCACGCCTATAAATACGATTGCGCCGATCGAACCATAGTCACTAATTTTAGGATAATAGCTATACGTAGCAACATAGAGCACTAAAAAGAGCAATCCAATATATATAATAAGTCGCATACCGTGAAAACAGACTTGATACCAAGTCTTTAAATATTCAGTTAATTTGAATTGTGACTAGACCAGAAATCGAAATCAGGCGTATTGACGTAAAACAGGATAATGTTTATTTCCACTCGATAAATGCTTCCAGTATTACCAGATGCCTTTATTTTCATGAACTTACCAGCATCACTCTACTGGCCGAATTAGCGCAAGAAATCGCCAATAAATTGTGCCAGATCAGTAAAGCTACTCTTAATAATTGTTTATATACCTAGATAGGCGCGATATTAGCGGCGCACTAAACACGCTCGTGTATTTGTGAGCAATAGCCCGAAAACAAACCATTAGCGAGATTCAAAACATGAAAAACAAACATGCATACCAGCAAATTCTGGCGATCTTCATTGCTTTAATTTTTACTGTGCCAGCCACTAGCGAAGAAACGGAAGATGCAAGAACTTTAGTAAAACTTCCGTCGGATATTGAAAGTAAAATGCTCCACAATATGCGCGATCATATTCGAGCGCTTGATGACATCATTCGAGCAGTGCAGTCAGGCGAGTATGAAAAAGCAGAAAGTGTCGCCGAATCCAGATTAGGATGGAGTTCCCTAGTGCGCCAGGGGGACCAGGAAGTTGCCGATTACTGGCCCAAACCAATGCGTGCAATGGCCGACAGGATGTACGACGCGGGCAGCAATTTCGTAATCGTTGCGCAAAATGCATCGGTGGAAGACAACAAAGAAAGCTACAAGAAGGTAATTGCGGCCCTGGGTGAAATGACGTCCGCCTGTCGCGGTTGCCACGAAGCCTACCGCTTGCGCTAAACCAAAAATACCAGTGCTTTTATTAACAGGCACCATGAATGGTGCCTGTATCATTTAATAAGTAAGCACGGTTACCAATAGTTATTATTCAACGCCGGCTTAACGGCAGAGCAAAAGCTTTACGAACTGTTAAGCAGCCCTTGTCTTTGCAAGCCCCTCTCGAATTAAACTTACGGCCTTATCCGCAGACAGTACGGGACATACAATATTGTTAATGCGGTGCATGGTAGGCACATCATTTGCCGGGTCCTGACAAGAACATGCATCGCCGACAACAATAGGAATATATCCTTCATCCCGTGCAGTTCGTGCATTACCTTCAATGCACCAGTCCAGATGAATACCACACAATACAATCGTTCTAATACCCGCACGCTCCAGCATTAATTTGAGAGGTGTTCCAACAAATGAACATTGATGCGCATATTCAAAAAATTCGGCATCTTCCGGTTGTACGAGTTCTCGCAATTCATCCACCAGATCGACATCCCAGGCTTTTTCCTCTTTTGTCATCTGGTCAGCGTTAAATATTTTATTCCAGTGGCCATATTGCGCTTCATCAAGCTCGGTTTTTGGGTAATCTTCTCTAAATACGTCATACCCAATCCAAAAAAACTTCATATTCGCCTCTCGGCAGGCTTTTGCCACTTTCACAGTGTTCTCCAGCGTGCCGCGCTCCCATTGTTTCTCGTTGCCCTGCACTCCTTTCGCCCGGTACAGGCTATTACACTGACTTATCGAAACGAAGGCTGCCGGTTTTGTAAAAATATCAACGAAATCTAATGCCTGCCATTGCTCTGGCAATTCTGGAACGATTGATGCCACGGTAAACTCTCCTGAGATGATTCTTCATGATTAGTAGTGTAGTACGTTATTACATTCATTGTTATACAAGATTCACACAAGCACTCATTTAGAGCAATTCGCTAATAAATTAATACTATTTTTAGAATCAGTGAATTTTATTAGCAGTCTGATTGTCCCAGATCATTACAACTATTCAGCCGGTATGTTTCCATACGATTAAGTTAATTATTAATTTGTCGACTGCTTTTTTTACTGGTAATACCTGCAAAAAACACTTTAAGGAGAGATTATTAACATGCTACATGAAGTCACGGGAGATATATTACTGACCAAGGCAAATGCAATTGCCCATGGAATAGCGCCAAACGATCATTTTGATCAAGGACTTGCACTAGCCTTGCGTGAGCGCTGGCCTGCACTGTCTAAAGATTTTCGTCACTATGCACATCAAACCCATCCAAAACCGGGAGAGATCTGGGTATGGGGTGGTGTCGGAGGAACCCGGATTTTCAACTTGCTTACCCAGGAAGGAAAGTTCGAACATGGCTCTAAAAGCGAGAGCGCGTCCCTGCCAAACGTCAACCACTGCTTGAGACGATTACGACATGAATTAGACAAAGAAAAAATAACCAGTCTTGCAATGCCAAAGCTAGCCACCGGAGTTGGCGGATTACAATGGACCGAAGTATTTCCATTAATTCAAAACCATCTGGCTGACCTGTCTATACCCGTATACATCTACACTACATACAAAAAAGGACAACAGGCAAAAGAACCACAGTAATTAGATAATTAATTGAATGTTTAGCACAAACAGTAAGCGCATGAATTCGCGAATGAAAG
>JANQOT010000094.1 GCA_028285655.1 Gammaproteobacteria bacterium | reverse complement strand
ACTCCCGGAGCAAGCTGACTCAGCACTTCGCGCTCGGGGCTGACGCCTAAAGGAAACAGACTGACCACAATGACAAAAAATACCAGTGGATTGGCAAGTTCGCGTCGTCGTCGAACCGCCAGCAATAGATCTCGGTAAAGTACTGATAAATATAAATCCATGCCGTATTGTGGACTGTTTAGAGAGTGAGATAAGCGGTTTCTTGATTACCCAAGTCGATTCCACGATGAGTCGTAAGAATTACGATCCCATCCTGCTGCAAATGCTGCTGCAAACGCTGCTCGATAGTGCTAATAAATCCTACGTCCAGCGCCGTCAGCGGTTCGTCCAAAACCCATAACTTCTGCACTGATATAAACAATCGCGCCAGCGATACTCGCCGTAACTGGCCGGCGGACAGTCGAGCGCAGGATACACTGAGACGTTTGCGCAACCCGACCTGCTCGGCCAGCTCGGGGATGGTCATAGAAGTATCGCTAGGCCATAAACGCATAATCAATCTCAAATTCTCTCGCACGGTAAGCTCCCGCTTTACCGCCGACATGTGCCCAATATATTGCAGATTTGCCTGAAATTGCTCGGAAATATCCTCGATATTTTCGTCATTCCACAAGATTTTTCCTTCAACTGGCTGGCTCAGGCCGGTGATAATACGCAATAAACTGGTTTTACCGGCGCCATTTTCCCCCTGAATGATCATTGCTTGACCACTTTGCAGATCAAAATTTAACCCCTTGAACAAAATTCGTCCGCCCCGCTCACACGTGAGGTTTTGGCCTTTTAGCTGATATATGTCATTACAGGAAGACATTAAATTCTCTACGGTAGGTTTCCCGATTGAACGCTATTCAAAATCGGCACTGCACATACGTTGTGGTAGTATGATTATTTTTTTAAAATACAATAACTTTTAGGCGCATACTAACACTCCCAGTCAAGCCATGGCAGACGAGACTAGACACACCTTAGGATTTTTACGCTGGTTAGGCATTTTGATACTCGTGGGCATCGGGTTCTTCTTTGCTTTGGGTAGTTCTGCCTTTATCGAAACCACCAATACCACTGAGTTTTGTACCTCCTGTCATTCCATGCAGTGGGTTCAAGAAGAATGGATGGAGTCTTACCATTATAAAAACGCATCCGGCGTCCGTGCCGGTTGCTCCGATTGCCATGTTCCCCATGCATTGGGGCCCAAACTGTACGCCAAGATGATGGCAGCCAAAGACGTTTGGGGTGAAATTATGGGCACCATCGATACCGAAGAAAAATTTGAGGCACACCGTTGGGAAATGGCCAATCGCGTATGGGCCAGAATGGAGGCGACCGATTCGCGCGAATGCCGCTCCTGCCATGCATTCGATTCGATGGACCTCACCGAACAGGAAAGAACATCCCGCAAGAAACACAAACGGGCGCAGGAAGAAGGAAAAACCTGTATTGAATGCCACAAAGGTGTGGCGCATGAAGAGCCTAGTGAACCAGATACAGAGGAAACTTAAAGAAAAACTTTAAGATACTCTGCAGCCAGTAACCAGTTTATTAAATCATTGTGTTTGCACTACTACTAAGCACATACTATAGCTAACGCATATTCGCAGGAGTCAATCATGATAATAAGAATCCATTGGGTTGGTGTACTATTTTTGTGCACCCTGTTTTGCGGTACCGCAATTGCCGACCAAAACAAAGTTTCGATGCTAGTCAATCCTTGCGCTGCCTGCCACGGCGATGCAGGAAATAGTGTCGGACCTGCTATTCCCAACCTGGCGGGTGTGTCACCCAATTATTTTATGGGAGCAATGCTGGCGTACAAATACGACGATGAAGACGAACTCGAAGCCGTTATTGAAGGCGACGAAGATTTTATCGACGTTGAAGCATTTCCGCGATTCTCCACTATTATGGGGCGCCTGGCCAAGGGATACACTGAAGAAGAAATCAAACTCATGGCTGAATATTTCAGCAGCCAGACTCCCAAGCGACCAACGCAGGAATTTGACCAGGATATGGCTGCCGCAGGCAAGAAACTGCATGACAAGCACTGCGACAAATGTCATGAAGACGAAGGTCGTTTTGCGGAAGACGATACGGGGGTACTGGCAGGCCAGTGGAAACCCTTCTTCCTGTATACGATGAGCGATTATGTCGAAGGCCATCGCGCAATGCCTAAAAAAATGAAAAAAGAAGTCAAAGAAATTACCGAAGGCATTGGTGAAGAGGGTATAGAACAACTTGCCGCGTATTATGCGAGCATCACCGACTAACCGAAACGGAGAAACCCAAAATGAAAAAACTAAATAGAAGAGATTTTCTAAAAATAAGTGGTGGTTCTCTCGTTGCCGGTACTTCAGCGATCGGAATACCCAACCTGGCACTAGGTGCAAATAAAAAAGTTATCGTTATCGGTGGCGGCGCCGGCGGCGCTACCGCAGCCAAATATATTCGAATGGCGGACAGTGGCATCGACGTGACTCTAATTGAAGCCAACAAAGAACACTATACCTGTTTCATGAGTAATGAAGTCCTGGGCGGCGGACGCAAAATCGAAACAATCCGCCACGGATACGACGGACTGAAAAAACACGGAATCAATGTCGTGCACAGCAAAGCCACCGGAGTGGATGCGGAAAGCAAAACTGTGACCACGGCGGATGGTGACACATTTAATTACGATCGACTGGTGGTATCGCCCGGAATCGATTTCAAATGGGGCGCGATCGAAGGGTACGACCAGGCCGCCGCTGAAAAAATGCCGCACGCATGGAAAGCCGGCCCACAAACGGCGTTGTTGAGAAAACAACTGGAAGACATGGACGACGGTGGTGTCGTCATCATAGCGCCTCCGGCTAACCCGTTTCGGTGTCCTCCCGGACCGTACGAGCGTACCTGCCAGGTTGCACATTATCTGAAGAACAACAAACCCAAGTCCAAGATTCTGGTAATCGACGCCAAAGACAAGTTTTCCAAGCAGGGTCTGTTTACGCAGGGCTGGAAAGCACGCTATGACGGCATGATCGACTGGCTTCCCGCAGCGGATACCGGTGGCGGAATCGTCAGCGTGGATCCGGACAATATGACGGTGGCGACCGATTTCGACGAGTACAAGGCTGCCGTAGTCAACTTTATTCCGCCGCAAAAGGCCGGCAAAATCGCACATACGGCGGGACTTACTGATGAATCCGGCTGGTGTCCGGTAGATCTGGGTACCTTCGAGTCAAAATTGCAAAAAGACATCTATGTCATCGGCGACGCCAGCATTGCCAAAGGAATGCCCAAATCAGGTTACGCGGCAAATTCGCAGGCGAAAGTCTGCGTGGCGGCGATTCTCGCTTCGTTTAACGGCCACGATATGGCGGACCCGTCATATGTAAATACCTGTTACAGTCTGGTGGCTCCGGATTATGGAATATCAGTCGCCGCTGTCTACAGGCTGGCGGAAGACAGGTCTGAGATAAAGAAAGTCGCCGGCGGCCTGACGCCGAGCGATGCCAGCGCAGATGCCTTGCAGCGTGAAGTGCTGTACGCTTATAGCTGGTACGACAACATGGTCGCGGATATGTTTGCGTAGCAGCGCAGTTTTTGTGATCGCAAAAAGCGGAGCTTCAGGCTCCGCTTTTTTTTGCTTTATGCAATCGGTCATACTTGGCTCGCTGTTCACTCATTACACTATTTCGTAAACTACATATTAACCGTGAATTATCTGAAAGCGTCATTACCAGCCGATAAAGCCACCGTAAAACAATGGGGGCAACTTTACGGTTGCGCGCGCAGCCTGGCCATTAGCGATGCTATCGATCAGCATCTTGATCTTACTGTCATTCTGACTCCCGACTCGCTTTCCTGCAGCCAGATTTTAAATGAAGTACAAGCGATTAATAATAGTGATGCCAAAGTTATAAGTTTTCCCGAATGGGAAACGCTGCCCTACGATATATTTTCACCGCATGAAGATATTATTTCGGAACGCATCTCCAGTTTGCAATCACTACCCGGTTTGACTCATGGTTTACTGGTACTGCCGATTGCGACTTGCATGCAACGCGTGCCTCCCAAAGAATTTATTCAGCAATTCACGCTTAATCTTAAACGTGGCGACACGCTGGATCTGGATAAGCTGCGCAATATTCTCGTAAGCGCAGGTTACCACTATGTTTCGCAAGTAGTTACACGCGGCGAGTTCACCGTACGGGGTTCAATTGTGGATTTTTTCCCGATGGGCGCCAAGCTACCGTACCGGTTGGAATTTTTTGACGATGAAATCGAGACCATTCGTACATTCGATCCGGAAAAACAAACGTCGATCGATAAAGTAGAACACTTGAAAATACTTCCGGCGCGAGAATTTCCCAGCGATGAAAAAGCAATTAAGGAATTTCGTCAACGCTACCGAGCAGCCATTGCCGGCGATCCCAACAAAAGTGTGATTTACCGAGAAGTCAGCAATGGAAATTTTCCTTCGGGAATTGAATACTATTTGCCATTGTTTTTCGATAATACCTGTAGTCTGTTTGATTACTTTCCCGCAAACACATTATTCATTCTGGTTGATAACGCTCTGGAGACCGCTGAAGAGTTTGAAACAGAATTGTATGTTCGCTACGAGCAACGCCGTCACGACGTGGAGCGCCCTATTCTACCGCCTCAGGATATTTATTTGTCTGCCGACGACACCATACACAATATCGAAAAATTTCAACGTATTCAGTTAAACCGGCACAAGCTGCAAGCTGCTGATGGTGTCGATACGGTAAATTATCCGACTTCGGCATTACCTGCTGTAAATATCGATTCTCGACTGGAAGATCCCGCCAGGCAGTTGCGTGAATTTATTCATAATAAAAACAGGAAAATTTTATTCGTTGCAGAGTCGCTCGGACGTAGGGAGTATATCAACGAAACCCTTCGAAGCCTGAATATTCAACCCCATATCCATAAGAACTGGCGAGAGTTTACCGACAGCAGCGAAAAAATTAACTTGCTGGTAGCGCCCGTCGAAGAATCGGTAGATCTTGCCGAGCATAACGTTACCATTATTACGGAACGGCAATTATTCGGGAATCGTGCACGCCAGACCAGTCGACGCAGGCGCACTCGCGACGCCGATGCCATTATTCAAAATCTGAATGATTTAACCGCCGGCGCGCCGGTAGTACACGAAGAGCACGGCGTCGGTCGATATATCGGTCTGCAATCATTAACCATCCAGGACGTGGAAACCGAGTTCCTAACACTTGAATATCTGGGCGGCGACAAGCTGTATGTGCCGGTCGCTAATTTACATTTAGTTGGGCGTTACACAGGCGCTGATAATGAAGGCGCACCCTGGCATAAACTGGGTTCCGATCAATGGGCACGCATTAAACAAAAAGCCGCCGAGCGCGCACGCGATGTGGCAGCAGAGCTACTGGAAATATATGCCAGACGCGAGGCCAAGCAAGGCATCTACTTTGATATTTCTATTCACGACTACAATACATTCGCCGCCAGCTTTCCTTTTGAAGAAACGCCGGACCAGGAATCCGCGATTGAAGATGTTTTAAAAGACATGGGATCCAACCAGCCAATGGATCGCGTGGTCTGCGGGGACGTGGGCTTCGGCAAAACAGAAGTCGCAATGAGAGCTGCATTTATTGCAGTCAGCAATGGCAAACAGGCTGCCGTGCTTGTACCCACTACATTACTGGCACAGCAACACTACCAGACTTTTACCGACCGATTTGCCGAGTGGCCGATTCGAATCGAAACTTTATCCCGATTCAATTCTGCGAAAAAACAAAAAGAGATTATTGATGCGTTAAATTCCGGTCAGGTCGATATCGTGATTGGAACACATAAGCTTTTCAATACAGATGTTAAGCTTAAGAATCTCGGTTTAATCGTAATTGACGAAGAACAACGCTTTGGCGTTCGCCACAAAGAAAAACTGAAATCCCTACGCGCCGAAGTTGATATTCTCACGCTTACCGCTACACCGATTCCTCGAACTTTGAATATGTCGTTAAGCGGATTACGCGATTTATCCATTATTGCAACGCCGCCCAATCATCGCCATGCAATTAAAACATTTGTATCTCAATGGAATGATGTCGGCATAAAAGAAGCCTGTACGCGCGAGATCAAGCGTGGCGGCCAGGTTTATTTTTTACACAATGAAGTAAAAACAATCGAGAAAATCGCGTCCGACCTTGAATCACTATTACCAAGCGCCAGCATTAAAGTTGCACACGGTCAAATGCCGGAACGCCAACTGGAACAGGTTATGCTGGATTTTTATCATTCCAGATTTAACATCCTGGTCTGTACAACCATTATCGAAAGCGGCATCGATATTCCCACTGCCAATACTATTGTAATTAACCGCGCCGACAAACTTGGCCTTTCGCAGTTGCACCAGTTAAGAGGCCGGGTCGGGCGTTCTCATCACCGAGCTTATGCATACCTTATTACGCCACCGAAAAAAGCGATGACAGCCGACGCGGTTAAGCGTCTGGAAGCGATTGAATCTCTGGAGGAACTTGGTGTGGGTTTTACGCTCGCCACGCACGACCTGGAAATTCGCGGTGCCGGAGAATTATTGGGCGAAGACCAAAGCGGTCAAATTCACGAGGTTGGTTACGCCATGTACAACGATTTGCTCGCTCGAGCTGTGCGAGCGTTGCGCGCCGGCGATTTGCCACAGCTCGACCGACCGCTCGATCATGGTCTGGAAGTGGATTTGGGAGAACCGGCGCTGCTGCCGGAAAGCTACGTACCCGATGTGCATATGCGTCTGGTACTGTATAAACGTATCGCCAGCGCAAATAGCGAAGAACAATTAAAAGACCTGCAAATCGAGCTCATTGATCGCTTCGGCCTGTTACCGGTGGCTGCCCAAAACCTTATCGCCACGACGGAACTTAAGCTTTATTGCAGTAGTCTAGGGATTAACAAAATCGAGGCATACGAGAGCGGTGGCCGTATTTTGTTTGATAAAGAACCTAAAATCGACGTTGATCAGTTACTGGGTTTACTACAACGTCAATCGTCTATATTTAAGCTTAGCGGTAACGAAAAACTATACTTTACAGTAGAATTACCCACAATCGACAATCGAATAGAATATATTCGTCATATTATTAATACTATTACCCTCAAGGAAGCGGCATGAATTTAAAGCGTACGCTGAAAATAATTCTCTTTACAGGAATTGTGTTATTTGCCGCAACTGCAAAGGCAAAAGATTATGCGATTGAAGTTATTCTGTTTGCCAGTAAAACCGGTTTGTACGACACCGCAGAACAATTTGCCATCAATCAAATTATTCCGGCACCCAGTAACGGTATCTTACTGGAAGAAATAAATCTCGATGAGCTTAATGCCGAATTAAAAGATGAGTTACCCTTGTGGCGTCCGATACCCGCAAGTGAATTTATACTTAACAATGTCGCCGAACGCCTGAAAAAATCCGGACGCTATCGAATTTTACAACATTTGGCGTGGCGTCAACCCGTGGTAGATAAAGCCAACTCTCAACCAATTCAGATTCGTGCAGGCCGGGATTTCAGCGCATTGTTTCCGGAGCGTGCGTTTCGACCGATCGAATTCAGCGACACGCTTACTGATGCAGAAGAACGTAATTTAACAACTGAAGTACGCGAACTGGATGGAACTATAAATATCGTTATCGGACGCTATATTCATCTGTACACCGATCTTGTTTACCGGTTACCGCGCTCGAATCCAACCGAATTACGCGATGCCATGGATCGCGAACAGATTCTGGTGGACTATGCCATTAAATCCCACCGTCGCATGCGCAGCAGAGAGCTGCATTATATTGATCATCCTCTGGTTGGCGTGCTGATTGAAGCAACGCCGATTGAAGAGGACGAGGAAGAAAACTGATTACGCGGCACTTCTCTGCACTTACACCAGATCCATTAATTTACCCAGCAGCAAACGAACTTTTTCCATTCCCTTTTCGGTAGCCTCGCGTATCGCTTCCAGCGTGATTAATTCTTTGCTGCGCCCGGCCGCCCAGTTCACTGAAATTGCACAATGGGCATAAGCCAAATCCAGCTCACGTGCCAGCGCGGCTTCCGGCATGCCGGTCATTCCGACAATATCGCAACCGTCGCGCTCAATTTTATTTATTTCTGCGGCCGTTTCCAGACGAGGACCTTGCATTGCGCCGTACACTCCGCCGCGGTAAACATCCACCTTTGCCAGTTTTGCTGCTTCGATTAGCTGGCCACGCAATTCCGGGTCGTATGGTTCAGAAAAATCAATATGCTTTACTTGCGGTAAATCTTTTTCAAAAAATGTGTGTAAACGGCCCCAGGTGTAATCAATAATTTGATCCGGGATGACAATACGTGTTGGATAAATTTCTTTGTGGATCCCGCCGACGGCTGCAACTGCAACTACACGTTTGACTTCTTTTTCGTGCAATGCCCAGATATTGGCGCGGTAATTCACCATATGCGGCGGTATTGTATGGCGTGAACCATGCCTGGGTAAGAAAATCACAGATTTGCCGCAATATTCGCCATAGGTAATCGGACCGGACGGGGTGCCATATGGCGTACGCACCACTTCCTTCCTGATAATTTTCAGGCCCGGAAAGGAAGCGAGACCGGTTCCACCGATAATTGCAATGTCCTGCATGCGAATATTCCTTATTTAACAGCGTAAATTGCGGGCAAATTTCTCAGATAACCCTTGTAGTCCATGCCGTAACCAAAAACATAACGGTCACTTACTTCCAACCCATAAATATCCGGCCGCATCGACACCTTGCGCCCTTCTTTTTCTTTAAACAAGAGCACTACGGTGATGACCTGCTTGGCGCCTTTGCGCTTGCAGTAAGAAACAACTTCTTCCAGTGTATAGCCTTCGTCATAAATATCATCGACCAGCACGACCACCTGCCCTTCCAGGGAAAGTTGCGGCTCTTTATGCCAATGCAAGCTGCCGCCGACGGTTTTGTCACGGTAGCGCGCAACCTGCAAGTAATCGAGACGTACATCGCATTGCAGTCCGCGCATAACATCACCGGTGGTAATCAAGCCGCCATTCATTACACACAGCATGATGGCATTTTGATGTTTTATTTTTTGTTCCAGTTCGGTCGCCATATTTTCAATTGCGACGGCAATTTGATGCGCGCTAAATACTAGATCAGCATTTTCCTGTACATGCTGCAACTCTGAAACTTCCATACCGGACATTATTAAGTTTATAGTGGGTTAGTTAGCGGCAACACTCGCATTGTCAGACTGAACGGACTGCAAAAACAACGTTCTGGATGGAAACGCAATTTCCGCACCTTGTTGCTCGATAATTTCTGAAATCTTCAGGAGCACATCCTGCTTAACTTCGTGAAAATAAATCCAATTGGTGGTTTTTGTAAATGTATAAACAAAAAAATCAACAGATGAGTCACTAAACGCATTAAAGTTAACAATCATGGTCTGGGAAGTATCGATCTCTTCATGCTCTTTAAGCATTTTTTTCACATCGCTTACGATGTTGTTCATTTGATTAATATCAGAATAACGCAACCCGATGGTTTCATAAATTCGACGATGCGACATTCGCGAAGGGTTTTCCACAGCAATACTTGAAAAAATCGAGTTCGGCACGTAGAGCAAACGCTTGTCGAAGGTACGAATGATGGTTAAACGCCAGCCAATTTGTTCGACTGTTCCCTCAATTTCGCGGTCGGGAGATCTTATCCAGTCGCCGACCGAAAACGGGCGATCGAGATAAATCATCAATCCACCGAAAAAATTGGCCAGCAAATCTTTGGCGGCAAAGCCGACGGCTATTCCGCCGATACCGCCAAATGCAAGTACTCCGGAAATACTGAAGCCCAATGTTTGCAGCACGACCAGGCCGGTGGTAATAAAAATGGCTGTTCGAATCAGCTTTCCGATGGCATGGATAGTCGTCTGGTCGACACTATCACCGTCGCGTAACCGTTTTTCTATTGTCGCCTTTTCAAATCCGGCGACGAATTTAACCAGTCCCCAGCCAATAACTAAAATTATCAATACATAACGAATGGAGTCAATGGACTGAAAGAGCACTGCATCGGTTTTCTCTCCAACCACTTCGGCAGCAAAAGATATTCCAACTATCAGGATTAAATACCGAATCGGTTTTCGTACAGCACCCACTAATGCATCGTCCCATGGACTATGCGATTGATTTGCCTTGTCCGCCAGCTTGGTAAACAATCGCCGCGCAAGATAGGCCGCAAACAATGCGGCCAGTACAATTATAAAAACTTCGTACACCCAAACCTGTATCCAGTCATTGCTGACTGCTTCTTTGATTTTTGCCAGATAATCCTGCATAACAATTTAATCTAAATTTAATGAAAAACTTTTGTTGACTTGATAATCATTTATAAACTGCCCGACCATTTTTAAATCTGCTTCTTCCAAATGCTGAGGTGATTTTCCATGGAAACGAGCAAGCCGCAACTGCGAGCTCGGATTATTATAATCATCCAGCAATTCTATCGCATCCGGAATTTCTTCCGCACTGTTACAAAGTAGAATCATATCGCTACCCGCTTTTAATGCGGTGGCAAGACGAAACTGCAAATCACCAAAGGCTTTCGCTCCTTGCATAGTGAGGTCATCACTAAAAATTGCTCCCTGGAATCCAATTTGTTCCCGCAAAACACGCGTCAACCAAAAGCTGGAGAAACTCGCCGGGTACTTATCCATATGATCGTATACAACGTGCGCAGACATAATGCCGGCAATGCCGTGTTCGACCAGGCGTTGAAAAGGTACCATATCGGACAGCCATAAATCATTTTCGTAGCGATGGTCCACCGGACAGGCGACATGCGAATCTTCACTGACGCTGCCATGGCCGGGAAAATGTTTCCCCACCGCTTCCATTCCACCTTTACGCAATCCCAACACGAATTTACTCGCCAAAGCGCTAACCGCATCGACATTACTGTGAAACGCACGATCGCCGATCACCTCACTTACACCGGAATCCAGATCCAGTACCGGTGCAAAAGTAAAATCGATACCGATTGAACGCAATTCTCCGGCGAGACAACACGCCAGATTTTCACTTAAACGCAATGCTTGAGGCGGATCTTTATCGTATACATTTCCCAATGTTCGCATGGGCGGAAACTCAGTAAAATTCTCACGCAATCGCTGCACTCGCCCACCTTCCTGGTCGATTGCAATCAGCAATCGCGGCTTTTTGATAGCATGCAGCTCTTCGACCAACGCCGTTAATTGTTTTCGATCGATATAGTTACGCGTAAACAGAATCACGCCACCCACCGCAGGATGCTGTAACCACTCACGCTCGTCTGCGCCTATATCACAGCCGACGAGATCAATCATCAGGGGACCAATACTCACACTCTTATAATAGTTCCAGCTCGAACAGACTCATGGATTCAACGGTTGTTGCACAATCGAATTTGTCGAAATTAGCCAACTCTACCTGTTTACGGGAAATGTGGAATTTGTAGCGGGTTCTATTGTATGGTGAATCGAGCGCACGATTAAGCAAATTTACCGATTCCGGAAAAATGCCAGGCAAAAAAATAGGGCACCCATAACCGAGTGCCCTAAACCAGGAGGAGTCGAGAATAACAACATGGCAATCAAATAATTTTGATTGATGTTGAGAGGCTCGACTCTGTATGCTGCATATTTAATGCCAAAAATATTAAATCTTTTAAATACAATTACTTATAAATATTGAGTGCTTTTTGAACAATTTTTTTTACAGCTATTTTGCGTGCGATGTGGCAATTTCGTGCAGTAAGCGGCAAATATTGCCAATAATTTAACACCGAACTTACTGAATAATAGTTGTTTTTGTACCGATTCCGGGAAAAAACACTCGCAACCCTAATGCTCTGGAGTGCATTCCATCATGAGAATGCCGACGCTACACTTTGGACCCTATGCCTAAAAATCGCTACCAAAAAGACCTGCAAGACGAAGATTTTTTCCCGGATCCCGAGCAGTTGCACATTGTCGATCGGCTGGAAGCCCTGCACGGTGCGATTATCGAACGTATGCAGGAAGATGCCGATTCGACCATCAGCAGTCGAATTACCGGTATTTTCAGTCTTAAAAAGAACACCGCCCCCGCCTGCAAAGGCTTGTATATCTGGGGCTCGGTCGGTCGCGGCAAAACCTATTTGATGGATATATTTTACGATTGTCTGCCGCCGGAGCGTAAATTACGTCTGCATTTTCACCGTTTTATGCAAGGCGTGCATCAACAATTAAATAAAGTACGCGACCAGGAAAACCCGCTTGAACTGGTGGCAGCCCACTTCAGGAAATATGCGCTGGTGCTATGTCTGGACGAGTTGTTTGTATCCGACATCGGCGACGCAATGATTTTGGCCGGATTGTTTGACGCGCTGTTCAAACAGGGAGTGACTTTGGTTGCAACGAGCAATTGTGATCCCGATAGTTTGTATAAAGACGGATTGCAACGACAGAGATTTTTACCGGCAAACGAATTGTTGAAAGAAAACACTGAAGTAGTTGAGTTGTGCGGCGATACCGACCACCGATTACAATACCTGGAACATGCCGATATCTACCACTGCCCTTTGGATGAAAACGCCGATGCGGTTATGCACAATAATTTTATGCATGTCTCACCGGAAGCGGGAACCGTCGGTGAAATACTTAGTATAGAAGGACGGGAAATAAAAACGATTCGTTGCTCTGACGGTGTTGCCTGGTTTGAGTTTAGCGAACTGTGCGACGGACCGCGCAGCGCTTCCGACTATATAGAAATCGCTCGTTGCTATAATACCGTCTTGATCTCAAACATCCCCGAATTAAGCGACAAAGACGATATTGCTCGTCGATTCATTACTGCTATAGATGAATTCTACGATCGATGCGTAAATATAGTCATATCAGCCGAGGCTGCTGTTCAGGAATTGTACAAAGGCGAAAAACTGTCTTTTGAGTTTCAACGTACTATTAGCCGGCTTAATGAAATGCGCTCGCATGATTATTTAGCCAGACCGCATAAATCACTGTGACTTCTTAATTCTGTTTCGCTATTATTACGGCCAAATTACAAAAAGAGCGTTAACGTATGAAACCTCCTGTTACTATTGCCATCACCGGGGCAGCCGGAAATATCGGCTATGCAATCGCGTTTCGAATCGCAGCCGGCGATCTTTTCGGGCCGGATCAACCGGTCAATCTGAATTTAATCGAAATCGAACCCGCCCTGCCGGCACTTGAAGGGGTTGTCATGGAATTGCGCGATTGTGCATTTCCTCTGCTGCATGACATTGTCGCTACCGCGGATCTTGATACAGGATTCGGTAATACCGATTATGTATTTTTAATTGGTTCGCGTCCGCGCACCAAGGGCATGGAAAGGCAGGATTTGTTAAGCGCCAACGGCGCAATCTTCAAGCCTCAAGGACAAGCGATAAGCGCTAACGCGTCCAAAGATGTACGAGTACTAGTAGTGGGCAATCCCGCCAACACCAATGCATTAATCGCCTTGCATAACTCGCCTAATCTACAACCGCACCAGATTACTTCCATGATGCGGCTGGACCACAATCGCGCCATTAGCATGCTGGCTGAAAAAATCGGCAAACATTCCACCAGCGTTAAAAATATTACCGTGTGGGGTAATCACTCCATCACTCAATTCCCGGATTTACAACACTGCACTGTCGACGGAGAAGCCGCTTACAGCCTGATCGATCAAGACTGGTATAAGCATGAATATATGGGACGCGTACAAAAACGCGGTGCGGAAATCATCGAAGCACGCGGCGCTTCCTCCGCCGCATCGGCAGCATCGGCCGCCATCGACCATATGCGCGACTGGGTATTGGGCTCGCCGCAAGATAGCTGGGTCAGCATGGGTCTTTGTTCTGCCGGCGACTACAACGTCGAAAAAGATTTGATGTATTCGTTTCCGGTAAATTGCAAGAACGGCAATTATGAAACCATCACAAACCTGGAACTCAATGAGTTTTCGCAAGAGATGATCGCGTTGTCCGAACAGGAACTGATCAAAGAACGCGATATGGTGAAAGATCTTTTAAGCTAAGCAGCTATTTTTCAGAACAGTATATAAAATTAGGATTCGTGCGGGAGAGCGAGGAATCGCCGCGCGGAAAACCGGAGTGTATATGAAATACATGAGGATTTGAGCACGGCGATGACAAAGCTATCGCGTACGAAAACAATTTTAGATCTGTTCTTAGGTGTTTACGCCAGCCCACTCCGTAACAAAGTCGTTAATCAACCACGCAACCTCATCCGGTCGATCTTCCTGCACCCAGTGTCCCGCTCGCTCAATATATTGCACACGGGTCGGGCCGGAAATTCTTTCTTTTAATTTTTCTGCTGCCGATGCCGACATAAAGTTATCTGCCACGCCCCACATCACCATGGTCGGGCAGGTTATTTTACTGTGATCAACATCTGTATCGGAATTTTGCGGGTCCGCTGCAATTCGAATCAGCGACTTGAACCCGGTCATATCCGGACCGCGGCCCCAAAACTGCAAGTAATTCTGCTTACAGTTTTTATCGGTAAACGGCGCACCGTCGTAACTGCCCATGCGCATCAATGCGGGGAATCCGGCCACCGCCTGCCCCATTGCCATTTGCAGTACTTCATCAGGCGCTCCATCCAGTCCCGCCAGCGCTTCCACTTCGCACACCGGCCATTGATCAAAGCAGACCGGATTAATCAATACCAGTCGGCTAATATAATCGCAGTACTTGCTTGCAAACACTTGCGCCACACCGCCACCGTGATCATGCGCGACCAGAATAACCTTGCCTTTTAATCCCAGTCCTTCAATTACGCCTTTGACGGCTTCCGCCTGGTTCATAAACGAGTGCTTGAATTTATCCAGCGGCATGTCGGACTGGCCATAACCCACCATGTCCATCGCCAGCGTGCGATACTGCGGAAGTTTGGCTTGTACGTGTCGCCACAATCTGGCATTGGTCGGAATTCCATGTACCATTAGCAGCGTCGTATCCCCGCTACCGCTTTCTTCGATATTGATGTTGATTTTTAAACCATCTACGGTTACTTCTTGCTTCATTTTTACTCCTCCTACTTTATGAATTATTGGCTTTTGTCAGTAGATTCTCAATTTGCGTCACCACTCCGTCAACGGAGTTTTTGGCCGGACTCATTCTGCTCATGACGAACAACCCCTGTGCATTATTGACTAGAAAGTCGGCGGTTTCGTCTATATCCATTTTCACTGAAACTTCTTTTGATTGTCTGGCGCGTTCCAACGCATTTTTAAAAGTAGAACGCATATACTCCAGCGTGATATTCGTTTGTTTTCTTACTTGCTTGTCATGAAGCGCAAGTTCCGCAATGGAGTTTGTCACCAGGCACCCTTTTATCTCCGAATGATTTACTGCTTCCCTGGCGCGCCTGCGAAAATATTCGCAAATCGCCTGTTTCGGCGACGACGATTCCTCGATCGGAGCAAAGTTAACTTTTATAACGTTTTCGTGGTAGTACTTTAAAACCTGTAAAAATAAGTTTCGTTTACTTTTAAAGGTATCGTAAAGGCTTTGACGTTTAATACCCATTGCCGCTTCCAGCTTGGGTATCGAGGTCGCACTATAGCCTTTTTGCCAGAATTCCCGCATCGCCCTGTCAAGGACCTGGTCATATTCAAATTGCTTGGATCTACCCACCGAATGAACGCTTATTATTATTGCCGTCAATGGCGGCATATTTGTGTTAACAGCGAGTGTAGGTTTACTGGATCGATCTGTCAAAAATTATCGTCACGCATAAAAAAAGCCCTGACCGGCAGGGCTTTTTTGCTTTACTAAGTCGTTGAATTTAACTAAGCGGCACTGCGATCTGAAAATATCTGCTCACCTGACCCGCCTTGATCCTGCTCGTCGCTGGATTCAATTTGTTCGGGACGATTGGCAAATTCTTTCAGTGTTATGCCGTTTAGAAATCCATATATCTTGTCGCTCAACTGATCCCACAAGACCTGGGTCACGTATTTCTTTTCCAGGCTATGCTCGGATGACGGCTCCTGCATATGTCTTGGGCGGTACTCGTCGATCGCAGTAATAATTTGCGCTACGCTGATTTCGCTCGGGGAACGGGACAATTTATATCCACCGCCAGGTCCTCTGACGCCAACCACCAAACCGCTTTTGCGCAATTTGGCAAATAACTGTTCCAGATATGACAGTGAAATTCCCTGACATTGAGAGATTTCTGCCAGTGTTACGGGGCGTACATTGTCGTTTAGCGCTAGGTCCATCATTGCGGTAATTGCATGGCGCGCTTTTGTTGATAGTTTCATTTTAGACCACCTTATCTACCTTGAAGTTGTTTCTCGCTAGTCTATTAGGCCCTTGATTTCCCAACAGGTTTCATTGGATTTGAAAATAAATAGCGAAATACTCTAAGACCCATAATCCCTCCGATTTCAACCGTTTTCAAGTACTTTTTAGGGAATTATTAAAGTATTTTATGAAGTTATTGGACAATATTTGTACAGGTAGGTGAACTATTTTTTACGTCAAAATTGTGTCCCTGATGCAGACAAAATGTTAACCATTTGAAAAGAAATCGATTATCCCGCCATTTATTCCGCAGATGGCCGGTAGGGTACGTTTGTGCGCCGGGATTGCGGCTTACCCGCTGCAGCACTTCTGCCTGCATGGCGTCAAAATAGACCCGCACCAGCAGGTTTGGAAAGTTTCGCGGCTTCTCGGACTGAGGGGAAAACTGATAAGTTAAATTAATGGTGATGGTGTATTTATTTCGTTCAACTACACGTAAATGCAGGGTGAGTCCTTTGTCGATTGTTGAAATAGAATACTCATCTAAATTGTTAAAATTACCGCATAATTTCTTGATTTTTATGTAATTACTTTCATACAACTCCATTAAGCCGGCAAAGGTGTTCGGCCTTGGTAATGGAATAACGGATGGTTTGGTAATTACTTGCATATATTTAATTTACTATCACAACAGCGAACTAGCTTAAGCTGAACCACTACGCAACACTGCCGGACAAATCACACTCCTTCGTAATTGTAGGAATTTATCCGCCGGCAAAGCATCTGCACCGATTAACACTGCAATTACCTTTCCCGAACCTGTATGAAAGTTGATCCAGGCGCATCGGTCCGTGACATAAATTGCGCGTATTTTGAACACTTGAATCCATTCTCCTGTAGCCTTGGACACTTGCCAGCGGTCTTTATTCGCATTGTATTCGCACAGTATCGCAGACTTGCGCCATTTAATTAAAAAACGAACTGCCGACAGGCCGAGGCAGACGAACAGCGTCCATTTATACATGACTGCCAGATGGAACTGCGTCAGCGCAATGGCCGCCAACAGGTATAGTCCGAGCAAACACAGACACACAATTTTAGACGGTTGCACATAAAATCGCGCGATCATTTCGAATGCATTTTTTCCACAATTGCGGCCTGGAGAGGATTATTCGCGGGCTGCGCACGCGACAGAATTTTATACAACTCGGGATCCTGTAATTCCAGCAATGCCGCAAACGCGGCTTGCTCCTCAGAACTGGCGGTGGAGTAGAAATCATTCAGGTAACGCGTGGTAAGAACATCGAGCTCTTTGGTGCCTCGGCGGCACCGCCAACGAAGTTTTCCCAGGTCAGGCGTTCCTGACGAAGCCATTTAGTTGCGCCGCTTGACGATCAGTTTTTTGATTTCCGCGATGGCTTTAGCCGGATTCAGGTTCTTCGGGCAGGCCTGCGTGCAATTCATAATGGTATGGCAACGATAAAGTTTGAACGGGTCTTCCAATTCATCCAGACGTTCACCGGTTGCTTCGTCTCGACTGTCTGCGATCCAGCGATAGGCCGCCAGCAAAGCAGCCGGCCCTAAATAGCGGTCACTGTTCCACCAGTAACTCGGGCAACTGGTTGAGCAACATGCACACAGAATACATTCTTCCAGGCCTTCGAGTTTTTCGCGATCTTCTTTGGATTGCAGACGCTCGCGGTCCGGCGGAGGCGGCGTATCGGTTTGCATCCATGGTTTAATCGAGGCGTATTGCGCGTAGAAATTGGTTAAATCCGGTACCAGGTCTTTGACGACCTCCATATGCGGCAGCGGATAAACTTTTACATCCCCTTTAATATCGGCTATCGCCTTAATACATGCCAGAGTGTTCAAACCGTCGATGTTCATGGAGCACGAACCGCAGATTCCTTCTCGGCATGAGCGACGAAACGTTAGCGTGGGGTCGATTTCGTTTTTAATTTTAATCAGTGCATCCAGCACCATCGGACCGCATGTATCCATATCCACTTCATAGCTGTCCACTCGCGGATTCTCGCCACTGTCGGGCTCGTAGCGATAAACTTTAAATACTTTGATATTTTTTGCACTTGCCGGCGCAGCAAAAGACTTGCCTGGTTTGACCACAGAATTTGCTGGAAGCGTAAATTGCGCCATTAACTACTCCTTTATATTCCTCTAATACACGCGCGCTTTCGGCGGAAACACTTCGACTTCGTCGGTCAACGTATTCATATGTACCGGACGATAATCGATAGAAACCTCACCCTGCTCTGAAACATTTACCAGTGTGTGCTTCATCCATTCTTCGTCGTTACGCTCCTGATAGTCGTCACGCGCATGCGCACCCCGACTTTCCGGGCGATTCAATGCAGAGGCCACTGTCGCGATCGCTTGCGGGAACAAGTTTGAAAGTTCCAGCGTTTCAATTAAATCAGTGTTCCAAACCAAAGATCGATCGGTCACCTTGATGTCTGCAAATTGCTTGTTTAAGGATTTAACTTTTTCCAGCCCGGTGGACAGCGAATCACCGGTTCTGAATACTGCTGCATGGGTCTGCATGGTTTTTTGCAGATTCAAGCGCAATTCGGCGGTCGGAACACTGCCATCCGCGTAACGAACAGCATCGAAGCGACTCAATACCTGATCGGTTACATGGTCGGGCAGCGGTCGGTGCGGCGTATGCGGCTTCACTAATTCGGCTGCACGATGCGCAGCAGCGCGACCAAATACAATCAGATCAAGCAAAGAATTGGAACCCAATCGATTCGCTCCGTGCACCGATACGCACGCCGCTTCGCCGATGGCCATCAGGCCCGGCACCACGGTATCCGGATCTCCATTGACCAGATTAACTAATTGGCCGTGATGATTGGTCGGGATGCCCCCCATGTTGTAATGCACGGTCGGAATCACCGGAATTGCTTCCTTGGTGACATCCACCCCGGCAAATATGCGCGCACTTTCCGCGATGCCAGGCAAGCGTTCGTGAATGACTTCGGCGCCCAGATGTTCCAGATGTAAATGAATATGGTCGTTTTCCTCGCCGATACCGCGACCTTCATTAATTTCGATCGTCATGGATCGGCTGACCACATCGCGTGAAGCCAGATCTTTGGCGTTGGGTGCATATCGTTCCATAAAGCGCTCACCTTGCGAGTTGGTCAGATATCCCCCTTCGCCGCGCACGCCTTCAGTAATCAAACAACCCGACCCGTAGATGCCGGTCGGATGAAACTGTACGAATTCCATATCCTGCAACGGCAGGCCGGCACGCAGCACCATTGCGTTGCCGTCCCCGGTACAGGTGTGCGCCGAGGTACAGGAAAAATAAGCGCGACCATAACCTCCGGTCGCCAGCAACACTTGATGCGCTCGAAAACGGTGTAACTCTCCGCTTGCCATGTCCAGCGCAATTACGCCACAGCAGGTGCCGTCGTCGTCCATTAACAAATCGACGGCAAAATACTCGATAAAAAATTCGGCGTTATGCTTGAGCGATTGCTGATATAGAGTATGCAGGATCGCATGACCGGTACGGTCCGCCGCAGCACATGTGCGCTGAGCGATACCTTCGCCGTACTCGGTAGTCATGCCGCCAAACGGCCGCTGATAAATCTTGCCCTCGTCGGTACGTGAAAAAGGTACGCCGTAGTGCTCCAGTTCAACAATTGCGGGAACCGCTTCGCGACACATGTATTCGATTGCATCCTGATCTCCCAGCCAATCCGATCCCTTGACGGTGTCGTACATATGCCAGCGCCAGTCGTCCGGCCCCATGTTGCCCAGCGATGCACTCATACCCCCTTGAGCGGCCACAGTATGGCTGCGGGTGGGAAATACTTTGGTTATGCAGGCGGTCGACAGACCGCTTACTGCCATACCGAAAGTGGCACGCAGTCCGGCGCCGCCGGCGCCGACAACCAGCACATCGTATTCGTGCTCAACTAATTTATAACTCGTCGTCATATATCTACAAAGATACTTTAATTATTGAAAATAAACCTATGAATGCTAAAGAAATACAAGCGAAATTCAGTAATACCAAACTGACTATTTTTAACCATCCGTGTACATAGTCTTCGACGATCACCTGAATTCCCAGCTGCACATGGTAGAACATTACGATCACCAGCAAAGCAAGCCCGACCGCGACTATGGGCGATTGCATCCACTCAATCGCATCCACGTAGCTGACTTCGCCCCAGCTTGCCAAGGTAAATATCAGCCACAATGTCAACGGCACTAACGCAACAGAAGTTAACCGTTGCGCCCACCAATGGTGTGCGCCTTCTTTGGCCGATCCCAGTCCTTTCGCCTGCGACAGTGGTGTGCGCAAACTCATAATATTCCTCCCCAGGCCATCATCCACACGACAATCGTTGCGGCGATTGCAAACAGCACCACCCAGATGCCGGTTGCATTTGCGGTCGATTTTTCAAATCCCCAGCCGGCGTCCCAAAACAAATGCCGCACACCGTTGGCCATATGTAAAAACAGGGAAAATACCCAGGCAATCAGCACCAGCTGGCCAAGTGGATGACTGATCCACTCCTGCACCATGACAAATTCATCGGGGCCGCTGGCAATAGACGCCAGCACAATGACAAGCGCTACCGCGCCGATGCTTAAAAATACTCCGGTCAGGCGATGCAAAATAGACAGCGCCATGGTGAGTTGCCAGCGATATATTCCCAAATGCGGGGACAGGGGTCGTTGGGGCACACCCATGTAAAATTCTCCTGGATTTTTGCCGGTCGGCGGCGTGCGCAGTGAGCACTCGCTTCCGGCAATCGTTATGTACGCTAAGTTATTGATTAGCTTAACTTCGAACCGCGCCTACATAATAATAGGACACAGCCCGCCCTGTATACCCGTGTGGATATAACAAGTCCGAGAAAATTACATTACTTTGGCTTTGGAAACCAGCTTGACAAACGGTTTTTGTACACTACATCTCTTGATAAAACACTAATTTAGAGTAACAGATCAATATTTGCCAATAATGGACTGTAATTAAATGAACACTGCCAACCATAATTTTTCCGCCGATCTGGACCACACGGTGTTGATGCCGCTTGAGCATTTATGTTGTTACGAAGTCAGTGGTGAGGATGCAGCGAGTTTTCTGCAAGGCCAGTTGACCAACGACATCGAGGCCGTTTCGCAATCGCGCGGGCAGTTAAGCAGTTATTGCACGCCAAAAGGCCGTATGCTGGCCGTCTTTTATATTTGTCCGACGCAAAACAAGTATTTGATCGTACTCCGCAAAGATGTCGCCGCTGCCGTAATGCAGCGAATGCAAATGTTCGTACTGCGGTCTAAAGTGACGATCGAACCAAGTTCCGCTGACCGCACGTTGTTTGGCGTCGCGGGCGCGTCGATCGAGTCGGTGTTGAGCACATTGAACATGCCTGCGCCGCAGAAAGAATACGATGTCAGCAGTACTGAAAATTTACTTTGCATGAAAATTCCGGGAATCGTTCCGCGTTACCTGCTAATCGGCGATGCCGCGCTAGCTGCGGCAATTGCGCAGCAGGAGAACGTTGCGGCGCAGTCTTATTCCTATTGGCAGTGGCTGGATATCATGAGCGGCATTCCTGCGGTAAGCGCCGCTACGCAGGAGTCATTTGTACCGCAAATGGCCAATATGGAATTAATCGATGGTGTAAGTTTCAGTAAAGGCTGCTATCCCGGACAGGAAATCGTTGCGCGATTGCATTATCTTGGTAACGCCAGTCGTCGTATGTATCGCATTGAGGCAAACTCTGCCGATGAAGTTAATCCGGGAGATGATATTTATCTCACCGCATTGGAATCCAAACAGGCGATTGGCAATATTGTTACTTCAATTAAAGAATCCGCAGACAAGATCGCTGCGTTGGCGGTTTTAAGAATCGAAGCTGCCGAACAGAATCAACTTGCAATCGGTTCGCCCGAAGGTATCCCTGCAACCGTAATGCCGTTACCATACGACATACCGACTGAACAAAAACAATAACTGGATAACTATGCGTGCTGTCGCCATTTACTTAGCCCTGGCATTACTTGCCGCTCTGGCCGCCTATATCATTCGTGCCAATAGCCGTTGGGCATCTGACATCTTACTGGTCATAGCCGTCGCGTGCTTGTGCATTCTCGGAATTTCGATATTTATTGAACAATAAAAAATGCACTCATGATATTGCGCTGAGTTTTTGAATTGCGTCTTCGGCACCCATGGAAGTCGCCAGCGCGATCGCAGAACTTCCTCTCGCATCCAGCACCTCCGGATCGGCACCCAGTTCCAGCAATGCTTTAACCACCGCGGGCTGGTTAAACATCGCTGCGTACATTAATGCAGTCTGACCTTTTTCATCCTGCAAATTTATATCGGCGCCCGACTGAACCAGTGCAATTGCAATTTCCGGGTATCCTTTAAAGCATACGCCGGCCAACGGAGTTTGGCCTATATCGTTGAACTGGTTCGGATCGGCACCGCGATCCAGCAACATTTGCGTGGTCTCGGCGTGACCGTTGTATGCCGCCAGCATCAATAAGGTATCTCCACTATGATTTTTAAATTGTAGCGACAACCCGGCGTCGACTAACTGCTGTAATTCATGCGTGGCTCCCGTTTGCGCGAGCACAAATGAATGCGTCACTAATTCTTCTGCAGCAGACTCCTCGACCGAACTCATCGCCCTGCCTTGCGCATTGGCGCCGGCCATTGCTCGAACGTATGGCCCGCCACTTGGGAAAAATTTTTTGCGGACGAACACAGGTTTCCGCACGTCGGATGAATGCGTTGATGCATATTCGCTTATTTGTAATTTAAAAACAGCATTGAGTATAAATAATCCAAATATTTGTTAAATTGATAAATATTTATGACATTGATTTATACAATCGATTAACTTTTGGAAAAAAAAGGCCGCTGATCAAAGCGGCCTGATTACACTTAACTGAATTAAATTTCGCTGCTGCTGTTATTCCTGTTCTTCCGGCGGTACGAATTTGTCCACCCAGGGCGCTTGCTGGATATATTCTTTGAATTCCACCCGAGTGATAAACCCGCTTTGGTCTTCATCGTAACGCGCAAATATTTCATCTTCAGCCAAATTGAAAACATTTTTCGCTTCGTTTTGATCCAGACGCTCGTCACGATTCAAATCTGCACCCCAAAAAAGGCCGCTTTCAAAACCTTTGCCTCCACCACCGCTACCCCAGGAACTGGCAATCGATATCATCGGAGCCGAAATTACGAACATTAACAAACCCATAAGATACTTTTTCATTACTACCCCTTTCTGTCGAGCTATTGGTAAGCAGGTAAAAGGTAAGACGCAAGTAATCAATCGAAGTTCCTGGCAAGCGTCTGATTAGACCTTGAGTCCAGGTTAAACCGCCGTTTTGATCCACTTCCCTTTACGAAAAACATACAAGCCGATCAACGCCATTAAACTTTCTGCAATTAGAATCGCCCAAAATACGCCTGCCGGATCATTTATTACCTGTATTGAAAACCAGTAAGCAAAAGGGATCTGAAACGCCCAAAAACACAAACCGTTTATCCAGGTAGGTGTCAACGTATCCCCTGCTCCGTTGAACGCCTGAATCATTACCAGTCCGATCGCATACAAACCAAAGCCATAGCTTAAAACGCGCAAACACATTGCGCCTATGTTTATTACTTCCTTCTCTTGAGAAAAAAGCCCCACTAAAGGTTCAGCCAATGCTATAAACAACACTGCAATGGCCAGCATCAACATCACATTATATTTCGCTACATAAAACACTGCTTGCCGCGCACGCTGAACATTGTTGGCGCCGAGATTTTGCCCCACCAGTGTCGAAACAGAATTGCTCAGGCCCCACACCGGCAGAATAATGAAATCGATAAGGCGTATTGCAATGGTATAACCCGCCAACGCTGCACTTCCAAATTCTGCTACTATTTTCATCAAAAAAATCCAGCTTGAAGTCGCAATAAAAAATTGCGCCATACCGCCTGCCGAGACACGCAGCAATAAAAGCATTTCCTCAAGCACCGGTTTCAGGCAACGGATATTCAGTTGAATTCGAGCAGTACCTTTAAACAAAATAAACCCGGCATAGCACATACCGACGCCACGACCAAAAGTGGTCGCAAT
>JANQOT010000071.1 GCA_028285655.1 Gammaproteobacteria bacterium | reverse complement strand
AGAAAGCTCAAGTTTAAATGCTTCGATACTTTTATTCATTCTGGTATCGGCATCTTTTTTTATGTCTTCTATCATATTTATTTACTCATTACAGATGTGCCGACATCTTCGCCTAACGCGATTCGTCTTAGGTCACCCTGGTTAAACATATTAAAAACACGTAGCGGAATATTATTATCCCTGCACATCACGATTGCAGTTGCGTCCATAACGTGTAGCTTGTCGTGCAGCACTTGATCATAACTTAAATGTTTATATAACTTGGCATCCGGATTTTTCACCGGGTCCGCATCGTATACGCCATGCACTTTGGTAGCCTTCAGCATTAAGTCGGCATTTATTTCGGTAGCACGCAAACTTGCAGCTGAATCGGTCGTGAAAAAAGGATTCCCGGTACCTGCAGCAAAAACCACGACGCGGCCTTTCTCCAAATGTCGAACAGCACGACGGCGAATATAGTCTTCACAAACCTGATTAATTTTGATTGCCGACATTACTCGACAATAAGCACCGGCGCGTTCCACCGCATCCTGCAACGCCAGACAATTAATTACAGTGGCGAGCATTCCCATGTGGTCGGCGGTCACGCGATCCATTCCGCCTTGTGCCAACCCTGCTCCCCGAAAAATATTACCGCCACCGATAACTACGGCAACCTGCACATCCAGCCGAATCAATTCAACGATTTCATCCGCTACTCGTGCAATAACAGCAGGATCGATTCCATAGTCAAACTGTCCCATCAAAGCCTCACCACTTAGCTTTAACAGTATGCGTTTGTACTTTGCCTGTCCCGTCATTTGCTATTTGCCATCTCGGTATAAAAAAACGGGGGCCTAGCCCCCGTTTGATTTAATTTATCCGGTTTGACCTACTTGAGCCATGACCTCTTCGGCGAAGTTTTCAGATCTTTTTTCGATCCCTTCTCCCACTTCGTATCGATTAAAGGTCACTACTGTTGCAGAATTTTCTTTTAGCAATTTAGCCACATTTTTATCAGGATCTTTAACAAATGGCTGTCCAAGCAAGGTTACTTCACCCAAAAATTTCTTCAGTCGCCCCTGCACCATTTTTTCGATTATGTCGGAGGGCTTACCACTATCTTCGGCTTGTGCAATAAAAATTTCTTTTTCTTTTTGCAAAACTTCTGCCGAAACGCCGTCTTCATCCACACACATGGGCCTGCTTGCGGCAATATGCATTGCAATATCTTTGCACAACTCATCTGTACCGCCTTCCAGTTCAACCATTACACCAATGCGCGTACCGTGCATATAAGTTCCGAGCATACCGCTGCTGGCGGTCATTATTTCAAAACGCCTTACCTGAATGTTTTCACCAATCTTGCTAACCAGAGCAAGCCTGGTAGCCCCAACCGTATCGCCGGTTGCCAGCTTACAATTCATCAACGTTTCCACATCGGACGGTTCTTCAGCCAACACGACATTTGCCACATCATTCGTAAACTGCTGAAACTGAGCATCTTTTGCGACGAAGTCTGTTTCGCAATTGACTTCCAGCAGAACGCCTTGCTTACGGTCATCTGTTAACAATGCGACTACCGTACCTTCCGCTGCCACACGACTGGCTTTTTTATCAGCTTTTGCCTGACCTGATTTACGCATTAATTCGATTGCGGCTTCCATTTCTCCCGCACTCTCGGTTAATGCTTTTTTACATTCCATCATGCCTGCGCCTGTTCTTTCGCGCAGCTCTTTAACCATTGCAGCTGTAATTTGCATATCTACTCACCTACTTAAAATTTGTTTCAATAATACTAGTCGGCATTTGCATTCGACTTTTCCGCAACTTCATCATTGTCTTCGCTGGAAGCTGCATCTTCACTCTCAACCGTTTCCTTTTTTGCCCGAGTGGCCGCTTTCTTTTTTACAGTCACTTTTTTCTTGGGTGCTGCTTTCGACTTTGTCTTTGCCTTCGATTTTGTCTTTTCCTCTTTTTCTTCTTTTACTTCGACAAATTCATCTTCGTCTCCTTGCAAAACCTGGGCACTTGTTTTGGCCTCTAAAATCGTATCGGCGACCTTCGACGCATAAAGTTTAATTGCGCGTATCGCGTCGTCGTTTCCAGGGATCACATAGTCAACGCCACTTAAAGAATTATTTGTATCAACAACCGCAACAACCGGTATTCCTAGCTTTGTCGCTTCCTTAACCGCAATCTCTTCGTAACCGACGTCAATTACAAACAAAACATCCGGCAACATATTCATATTTTTTATGCCGCCCAGGCTGCGTTCCAGCTTTTCCACTTCACGCCGAATTTGCAGCAACTCTTTTTTATTCAGGCGCTCATTTCCTTTGCCGTCTAAAGTTTCTTCCAGATCGGTCAGGCGTTTTATGGATTGCTTGACCGTATGAAAATTAGTCAGCATTCCTCCGAGCCATCGATGATTTACATACGGCATGCCGCAGCGCTCCGCCTCGACTTTTATAGTTTCGCGCGCCGATCGCTTAGTCCCCACAAATAAAACTTTTCCCCTATTTGCAACCATCTTGCCAAGATAGTTAATCGCATCGCCAAACATGGGCAATGATTTTTCCAGATTGATAATATGAATCTTGTTGCGCTCCCCGAAGATAAAGGGGGCCATTTTCGGATTCCAGTAGCGGGTTTGATGCCCAAAGTGCACGCCAGCCTCAAGCATCTGGCGCATAGTGACGTCAGTCATGGTTTGTTAGCTCCTTGTAAGGGTTTTATACCTCCGCAACCCCCATTCAGTAACCAAACCAGGATCAACCCGGTAAATCGGCACCCCACTGGATGTGTCGAGCTGCGTGTGAATTTAAATTTGCGCTTAGCGCGGGCGCTTTATACCATAATCCGCCCAAATCAACAATTTAGAACCCTTGTGAAGTCCAAATCGACAAACAATATGGCGATCCACGTGAAATCTCCTGCGGAAATCGAAAAAATGAGGACCGCCGGCAAGCTCGCCTCAAACGTCCTGCAAATGATCGAGCCCCATGTACAGGCAGGAACTACCACACAGGAAATCAATGATATTTGCCACGACTATATCGTTAACACGCTTGACGCGGTCCCAGCCCCCTTGAACTACAAAGGATTTCCGCGCTCGGTATGCACTTCCATCAATCACCAGGTGTGTCACGGCATTCCGGGAGACCGGGTGCTCAAAAACGGGGATATTATCAATATAGATATTACGGTTATAAAAGACGAATTTCACGGCGATACCAGCAAGATGTTTTTCATCGGCAAACCCAGCGTAAAAGCAAAACGCCTGGTGGATATTACTTATCAAGCAATGCTTACCGGAATCAAAACGGTTACACCCGGTGCCACCTTCGGAGACATCGGCAATGCCATTCAAACCTTCGTGGAAAAAAATAATTATTCAATAGTACGCGAGTATTGTGGTCATGGTATCGGTCGTATGTTTCATGAAGAGCCGCAAGTTCTGCACTACGGCAAAGCAAACACCGGAGATACCCTGCAACCCGGCATGACATTCACAATTGAACCCATGGTAAATGCGGGGAAACGACATGTGCGTTTACTCCCGGACCAATGGACGGTTGTCACTAAAGACCACAGCTTGTCGGCACAATGGGAACATACCATTCTGGTTACCGAAAACGGCTATGAGGTATTAACCCAGAGACCTGACGAAACATTTTAGTTCACATGCCGAATCTGACTCCGCCACCAACCTTTATAGCAAATAATTCCTGGTGGCCCGCCGAAACCGACCAATGGATTGATTTGAAATCTAATCCTGCCGCTCACAAGCAACTTGTGGAAACCATTCGACAAGCGACTACCGACGCTTTTAAAAATGGCACGGCCACCTCGGAAGTCATAATTGGATACGCAATTACTATTGATTATTTACTGTGGCACGCATGGTTTACCCATGGACTGCATAAAAGCAATGCAGCATTAATTGCGGTTGGCGGTTACGGACGTGCAGAACTACATTTATATTCCGACATCGATTTAATGATTTTGCTGGGCAAGGATTTCGAAGACAAATTCAAACAAAAATTAACAGAATTTCTGACTTTTCTATGGGATAGCGGCTTAGATATCGGACACTCAGTGAGGACCGTAAAAGACGCAGTTACCGAATCAAAAAAAGATATCACCGTAATTACCGCCATAATGGAAGCGCGTGCTTTGTGTGGAAATATATCGCTTTTCAACGAGTTAAAAAATGCTACCGCGCCCAATAAAATCTGGAACAGCAAACGATTCTACCTGGCAAAAAAAGAAGAGCTGCAGGCACGACATGAAAAATACGGCGACACTTTTTACCAACTGGAACCAAATATAAAAGAAGGACCGGGAGGATTAAGAGACATTCAATTTATCGACTGGATTACCAAGCGACACTTTAATACCCGTATGCTTAGCGACTTGATAAAACACGGGTTTTTGCAGGAAGAAGAATACAATCAGTTGCGTTATGCGCAAGAGTATCTCTGGAAAATTCGCTTTTCTCTTCAGCTTATTGCACGTCGAAGAGAAGAACGTTTACTGTTCGACCATCAAATTGAGCTGGCGCGAGCATCGGGATACAACAATCTAAATTCTAATCTCGCTGTTGAACAGTTTATGCAAAACTTTTATCGCCACATAGCCGAATGCGCACATCTGGTGGAATTACTGGATGAAAATTTTGAAGAAACTTGCTTACCGACCCGATTTAAAAAAAGAGAAAAAGTAATAAATAACCGTTTCGTTTCGCGCGGCGATGTATTGTATGCACGTAATGATAAAGTATTTCAAAACACTCCTTCGGCGTTGCTTGAATTATTCCTGTTAATGCAACAGAACAAGCGATTAACAAAAGTCAGCAGCGACACTATTCGGCTGATTCATAAAAACCTGCACTTGATCGACGATAATTTTCGTAAAAGTGCGGAAAACCGCAATCTCTTCGTCGAAATACTGAGACAACCGAAACGCATCGCCAGAGAATTGAAGCGCATGCATCGCTATGGGGTACTGGCCGCATATTGGCCGACATTTGCCCGCATTGTCGGACGAATGCAATATGACCTCTATCATGTGTTCACAGTGGATCAACATATTCTCGCCGTCTTACAGGAAGCCTGCCGTCTGTCAGATAATACAAAAACCGATAAAAATACCTACGCGATTTTTAGCCAGCTTCCCAAACCCGAATTGTTATACCTGGCAACATTATTTCACGATGTTGCGAAAGGCCGTAAAGGCGACCATTCAAGCGAAGGCGCTGACGAGGCCATTGAATTCTGTCTCGATCACGGACTGAGCCAATACGACGCAGAACTGGTGGGCTGGCTGGTGCAAAATCATCTGGAAATGTCGATGACCGCGCAACATAAAGACACCAGCGATCCGGCAGTAATTGATGCTTTCGCAGACAAAGTCTCCAATCTCATCGGACTAAATTATTTGTACTTACTGACCATTGCGGACATAAAAGGAACTAATCCGACATTATGGAATAACTGGCGGGCAACTTTACTACTTGAACTATACCAGGCGACTGCAACACAATTACGCGCCGGCGTACCGCAAGACAGCAGCAGTTTAGTCCAAGCATTGCAAAAATCCGCCCTGGATCAACTGGTGAAATTCGGGCACACGCAAACAGAATGCGAACTGTTCTGGAAAGAACTGGACAATGATTATTTTCTTCGTCACTCAGACGACGAAATTGCCTGGCACACCCATACTGCGCTGGAAGCAAAACAATCGGACCATCCACAAGTACGCATTCGACAACTCACCAGTCGAGGTTGCACGGAAATATTTATTTACGATCGTGACAAGCGTTACTTGTTCGCAAATATTACCGACTGCTTGCATAATTTGGGACTCACTGTGCTGGACGCTCGCATTATTACATCAAGCAAAGGCCATGCTCTGGACACATTTATTGTCCTTGATCAGGACAATAAACCGATTGAAAGCAAGAAACGTTGTCAGCAACTGGAACAATATATTACTAATACATTGCTAAATTCAGATATAAAAAAAGATGCCAGCACCACTTATATATCGCGCCGATTGCGCCATTTTCAGGCAGCTCCCAACGTCGAAATAAAAAATTCACCTCAGACAGCTCTTACCAGCCTGCATATACAGGCAACTGATTTTCCGGGTTTGCTGGCACGAATCGCCCGTGTGCTGGCCGAGCTGGAAATAAAAATTCATGGCGCACGCGTCAGCACGCTGGGTGAAAAAGCTCATGATATTTTCTATGTAACCACCAGCGACGACAAAAAAATTACTGACAGGACGCTACAAGAAAGTCTGATCGAGAAAATTACTCAAAGAATTTCGGTGCCGACCCCGCCTACCGACCAATGCATTAACCTGTAAAGACCAGTATTCAAGCAATATGAATTCACATTTAACCAAGCTGCAACCATATCCGTTTGAAAAGCTTAAAGCGCTGTTTACCGCGCACACGCCAAATCAATCACTAACGGCGATTAATCTTTCTATCGGCGAACCTAAAGCACCCACACCTGCGTTTATCAAACAAGCTGTACAGGACAATCTCGATACATTGGCAAATTACCCGCTCACAAAGGGAAATCCCGAGTTACGAGAGACGCTGGTACGCTGGACTCTCGAACGATTTAATTTACCCGAACATTCGCTGGATCCCGAGTTACATGTTTTACCCGTTAATGGAACGCGTGAAGCATTATTTGCAATCGCACAAACCTGTATTGACAGCTCGCACAACGCCAAAGTGGTCATACCCAATCCGTTCTACCAAATCTATGAGGGCGCAGCATTGCTGGCGGGCGCACAACCTGTGTACGCCGATTTAAGAGTCGTCGAGAACGACATTCCCGGACTGGATGAAATCAGCGATGCTACCTGGCAACAGGTTCAGCTTGTCTATATATGCACACCCGCCAATCCAACCGGAGAGGTCTTGCCTTTGCAGGGACTGCGAAAATTAATTGATCTTGCCCATCGACACGATTTCATCATCGTTTCTGACGAATGTTATTCGGAAATTTACTTTGACGAACAATCGCCGCCACAGGGAATTTTGCGCGCCGCCGCAGAGAACGGCGATTCCAACTACAGCCGCTGCCTGGCGTTTTATAGTTTATCCAAACGTAGTAACGCACCGGGGTTGCGATCCGGATTTGTCGTTGGTGATAGCAACATCATTCAGCATTATTTGAAATACCGAACATACCATGGTTGCGCCATGCCGGTGAGCACTCAACATGCGAGCATTGCCGCCTGGAGCGACGAGCACCATGTTAAAGATAACCGCGACCGGTATCGTCAAAGCTTTGCCAATGCCGTTGAAGAAATTGCCGATACTCAAGCGATTCAAATTCCACAGGCCGCATTTTATTTGTGGCTACCCACTCCGATCGATGATGAAGACTTTGCAGTTGGGTTATACTGCGAGCAAAATATCGTGGTGCTCCCGGGCAAATACCTGGCTCGCGAGGTTGATAATCGAAATCCGGGGGCAAATCGTGTCAGAATCGCATTAGTCGCTTCGCCAACGGAGTGCAGAGAAGCTGCGCATAGAATAAATAAGTATCTAAAAAATATAAGTTAAGGAAACCTTGCATGAGCAATATACAAGACGTCATCGAAGGTGCGTTTGAAGATCGCGCTAAACTCACACCCAGCAACGCCAGCAACGAGATTAAAGTTGCGGTAATCGATGCTATAAATCAACTCGACTCCGGACAAGCACGTGTGGCCGAAAAATCCGGCGGCGACTGGGTTGTTAACGAATGGTTGAAAAAAGCGGTTTTGCTTTCATTTAGAATTGAAGAAAACAGTGTGATGCCGGGTGGAGCTACACAGTACTATGACAAAGTGCCGCCAAAATTTGCCAGCCAGTCCGAAAACGAGTTAGCCAAGATGAGCGTTCGTGTCGTACCCCCCGCCATGGCAAGACGCGGTTCATATATCGCTCCAGATGTTGTACTCATGCCGAGTTTCGTAAATATCGGCGCCTATGTTGATTCCGGCACAATGGTGGACACATGGGCCACGGTCGGTTCCTGCGCCCAAATTGGTAAAAATGTGCATTTATCCGGCGGCGTCGGTATCGGGGGCGTGCTTGAGCCATTACAAGCCGCACCTACTATCATAGAAGACAATTGTTTTATCGGTGCACGCTCAGAGGTAGTCGAAGGCGTGATCGTCGAACAAGGCTCGGTCATCTCCATGGGCGTTTACATTGGGAAAAGCACCAAAATTTATAATCGCGAAACCGGCGAAGTAACTTTTGGCAGAATTCCGGCCGGCTCCGTTGTCGTTTCGGGCAATCTGCCTTCCAAAGACGGAAAATACAGCCTGTATTGCGCCGTTATCGTAAAGCAAGTTGATGAAAAAACCCGCAGCAAAGTCGGCATTAACGAGTTATTGCGAGCAATAGATTGAATAAATGGTTATTGTTTACGGCATCAAGAATTGCGATTCGGTAAAAAAAGCATGTGCATGGTTGACCCGCAACAACATCGAATTCCAGTTTCATGATTTTCGAAAAGACGGTTTAACTGTAGCAAAAATTCGGCAATGGATGAAAGTTGTCGATTGGGAAACTCTGTTGAATCGTCGTGGAACCACCTGGCGCAAACTTTCGGAAACGACCAAGACAAGCATTACCAAAACGCTTGCGCAAAAATTAATGGCAGAACAACCAACATTAATAAAACGTCCGGTCGTCGAAAATGGCAAGCATATTACAGTAGGTTTTTCACAGGATTCTTTTACAGAATTTTTCGATGCTCGTGGATAAAACAGTAGAATTAAGCCAGCGGTTAATAAAAACCGAATCGGTTACTCCCAACGATGGCGGCTGTCTGCAAATAATCGCCGACTGCTTGCACACCAGCGGCTTCACCACTGAATACCTGCCATTCGACGACGTGTCCAATGCCTGGATTCGAAAAGGATCGGAGGCACCTTTATTTGTTTTTGCCGGACACACGGATGTCGTACCTACCGGACCGGCAGCGGAATGGAAGTTCCCGCCTTTTTCGGCAACGATCGAGAATGATCTTTTATACGGTCGCGGCGCCGCCGACATGAAATCCGCAATTGCCGCAATGACTATTGCATGCGAAGAGTTCGTGCAAGAAAACCCGACGCACAAAGGTTCGATCGCACTTCTGCTCACCAGCGACGAAGAAGGCCCGGCCATCAACGGCACCGTGAAAGTAGTCGAAAAATTGCAACAAGACGATGTCAAGATTGACTACTGTTTGGTGGGCGAACCCTCCAGCACCAATGCCGTCGGTGACGTGATTAAAAATGGTCGACGCGGATCAATCGGAGCGCATTTAATTGTTAACGGAAAACAAGGACACGTAGCCTATCCGCACCTGGCAATTAACCCGATCCATATATTAGTGGACGCTTTGGCAGCGTTTACTGCTATCGAATGGGACCGGGGCAATCAGCATTTTCCGGCAACAACATTACAAGTATCCAACATTAAGGCCGGTACCGGCGCAGACAACGTCATCCCGGGCAGTGCAGAAGTCTGGTTTAATTTACGTTTTTCAACCGAAATTAACGCAGAAGAAATTCAACTGCGAATTGAAGAAATTCTTAAATCGAAAAATATCGATTTTGATATCCATTGGCGACTATCGGGCAACCCGTTTCTTACTCCCGAAGGAAAATTAGTGAATGCATGCAAACAAGCCATTAAATCCGTTACGCAACGCGAAACTGAACTATCAACGGCAGGCGGAACCTCAGATGGACGATTTATCGCACCTACCGGCGCAGAAGTTGTGGAACTCGGCGTTGTGAATGCGAGCATTCATCAAATTGACGAACACGCCAGCATCAGTGACATTACACAGCTAAAAAATATTTACAAACAAGTATTGGCAAATATTCTTTGCTAGCTATCCATTTTGGTCAGGTACGCACTTATTGTAAATACACGAATATAATATTCGCTCATCATTTGACAGTAGTGATTCATCCAGAATCGGCTTGTACGAAGATACTGTTTTGAGTTGTTCAACCATTGACTCGCCCGCATGACTCAGCAGAATCTTAAACTTTCT
The DNA here is from genome assembly GCA_028285655.1 of Gammaproteobacteria bacterium. Lineage (GTDB taxonomy): Bacteria > Pseudomonadota > Gammaproteobacteria > UBA4575 > UBA4575 > JANQOT01. The sequence goes on along the minus strand of JANQOT010000071.1, from coordinate 11 downwards.
ACGATCGGAGA
>JANQOT010000064.1 GCA_028285655.1 Gammaproteobacteria bacterium | reverse complement strand
GCCATGATCAATAAAACGTTTGGATCCATGGGTTTAAACCACGCTTCCCAAAAATGTTCCAGGCACTCCAGTTTGGAGGAAAACCCCAGACGTCGCCAGGCTTCCTGTTTATAAAACTCCGGACAGGCTCCCATTAACGCAAACACATGCGCCAGGCGGCGCAATCCCTTGCTGCATTCGTTTGATAAAGAATATGCACCGTCGTTATAGGCGGGATCGGACCGAAGCGCTTCCGAAAACACATCCACGTACAGGGAATTATGCGGAGTACATTTTGCAGTACCGGCAATCGGCGCGGCCCGTTTTACCATATCGGGAAACCGTATTGCCCATTCATAAGTTTGCTGCGCCCCCATCGACCAGCCGGTCACCAATTGCAATTCGGCGATATTAAATTTTTCCGTTAACAGTTTATGTTGAGCGATTACGTCGTCGCCGATTGAAACAAATGGAAATTTTTCCATTTGCTGGTGACTGGCACAGTTGTTGGGCGAGGTCGACAAGCCATTGCCGAGCTGATTAACAATAATAATACAGTACTTGCCGGGGTCTAATGCCTTGCCTACGCCTACATACGCTTCCATGTGCTTGGAAGTGCCGGAAAACATCACCGTAAACAAAATCGCATTACTGCGATCGGCATTTAATTCGCCGTGGACCGAATACGCCAGCCTGGCATCCTGTAGCAATGCACCCGACTCCAGCTCAAAGTCGCCCAGCTCAAACAATTCATAGGGTCCGTGTTGTTGTTGTGTGTAATATTCGTTTTGCATATTTACATTCGCATTTTACTTACATCCAGTATTTAGATCCGGCTAACTGTTCGCACTGCATTCACACTTTATTAAATTATAATCGTAAAAACTGAATGCCCGCAGATTTTTATTCGACTATTCACAGGTACGGGCAGGTGTATATTTAAATAATGACAGTCATCACTTGATTCAAATCGAGTGATGCTGCCGGAAAAAACATTACAATAATTACACTAGAACCATTGTGGAAGGCGTGCTTGCGCTGATAATAAATCTAACAAGCGGCGGTGTCTTGACGCTCATGATCAGCGCCATTAAAAACGCCTTGAGCGATTAACAATTTACTTTAATAAATGACAGACATAAAAAAGCCCGGACTGGCCCGGGCTTTTTTTAATTTGCGTTTTATTTCAGAATAAAGGTTACTTTGAGTGAAACGCGATACTCATCGATTTTTCCGTTGCTGCCAACAGTTACTTCCTGATCCTGTACCCAGGCGCCGCGAACATTTTCCAATGTCTTGCCGGCACGTTTGATACCGTTCTCTACGGCATCTTCAAAACTTTTTTTAGACGATGACTTAATTTCGGTAATTCTTGCTACTGACATGATTGTTCTCCAGATTTTATTGTTTCATTATTATTCGCACATCTAGTGTAACCAGCGTGCAGAAATTCATTCGTTATATAACTCCAATACCACTCCAAATTTCAATATATATTTTTCCTTGATCAGTTCACAGCCTGCTTAAATGTATCGCATCTTTGTACGTCACCGTGTTCAAATCCGATTCGAAACCATTGCATGCGCTGCTTCGACGAGCCATGGGTAAACGACTCCGGTTGTACAGTACGACCGGACATGCGTTGCAAGCGGTCATCTCCGACCGACGACGCAGCCGTCAGCCCTTCTTCGAGATCACCTTCTTCCAGAATATTGCGCTCACGCTGCGCATGGTGCGCCCACACTCCGGCGTAACAATCTGCCTGCAATTCCTGCAGCACCGACAAGGCGTTGGATTCTCGTTTGCTGCTGCGCTGGCGCAACTGGTGCACTTTGGTGGAAGTCCCCACCAGATTCTGCACATGATGGCCGATCTCGTGCGCGATTACATACGCCACGGCAAAATCTCCCGGAGCGCCCAGGCGCTGTAACTCCTGCAAAAATCCCAGATCCAGATACACTTTTGAGTCGGCCGGACAATAAAAAGGACCCGACGCCGCCTGTCCTAATCCACAGGCGGTTTTGGTCATGTCGGTGTAAAGCACCAGGCGTGGAGCACGGTATTGTGCGCCGCTGCGCGAAAACAAACTGCTCCAGGTATCTTCTGTGTCCGCCAGTACTACGGAAACAAAATCCGCGGCTTCGTCATTGCCGCCGGCGGTATTTGTATTGGTTGATTGCGGTGCGCTGGTGTAGGAAGGCTGCTCGCCGCCGGTCATCATGCCCAGCAGCTGCAAAGGATTCTGACCGGTGATCAGACCGATCACGATAATGATTAATATGACCCCGCCACTGAGCCCGCCACGACGGCCGATACGCCGTCCGCCGGCGCCACCCAGGGGAAAGGAACGCGCTCCACGGCGATCTTCGATATTGCGGCTTCTGCGCCCGGTCCGCCAACGCATGCTAGTCTCTCGCTATTATTGTTTTTTTTAGTCTAGCGCACTCAATCGCCGAACGCACTGCGGCGCAAAAAATTATAAGCGGTCGAAATTGATACCGAGCTAGAAGGGATTCCAGGTTTTTTCCGGCGTTACTTTCATATAGCCGATATTGGCGCCGGCGCGCAGGCCGACCCCCAGCCGTATCGGCGCCAGTACGATTTCATCACGCTGTACATAATTCATACCGACCCCGCCGACAAAATACAGACTGCCGTCGACCCCGGGAAAGCGCTGAAACAGGCTTTCGACGCTGGGTAAATCGTATACCAGTACAAATACCTTGGCCGCGTTTCCACCCCAGTCGATGCCCACCGACGGTCCCTGCCAATGGACTTTGCGACTGTAGCCGTTTTTCAGCAGCAAATCGCCATCGCCATAGCGCAGACCCACTACCGCAGCACCAGCGGCTTCTCGCCCGGCGATGTACCCGACCGGTTGACCCTGCTCTTCAAAAATCTTTTCAATCACCTCGGCCAGGCCTTCCGCTCCGGAACCGAAAAAGGCTTCTGCCTCACCCAACACGGTTTCCTGGTCAAACGTCTGGTTCGTTTTAGAATTCGCCCACACCACGGCACTTAAGGTGATCGCGATAAAAAACAAAATGGAGATATTCTTCAGGGACATAACTGACTCCTATAGAGCAAATAGAAGAGTGATATGAATGGTTAGGATTG
>JANQOT010000060.1 GCA_028285655.1 Gammaproteobacteria bacterium | reverse complement strand
GGTACACGTTATCGCCAAAATGGTTTGTCAGTTGGGAGGATACGTCGTTTGCCAGATTATTTCGAGGGTCGAACATGGTACGTAAAACGCCCGCGACCTTGAGCTCCGGGTTGGCGGTTTGGCGAATTCGTTCAATGGTTCCCAGCAGCGCGGACAAGCCCTCCAGGGCGTAATACTCGCATTGTGTGGGAATGATGACGCTTTGTGCGGCAACCAGTGCGTTGACTGTCAGCATGTTCAGCGACGGTGGGCTGTCGATAAGAATGTAGTCATAATCATCGGCGATCTCTTCCAGCGCCCGGCGCAAACAAAACTCACGTCCACGCACGTCCAGCAAACCCACTTCCGCCGTGGTTAATGCTTCGTTCGAAGGCAATACGTGGTAACCGGCATTTTCGCTTACGACAATGCAGTCGTAAATACTGCGTTTTTCCAACAAAACATCGCCTACTGAAACTTCGACTTCGCGCTTGTCGATGCCAGAACCCATGGTGGCGTTACCTTGCGGGTCCAGGTCGACTAGCAGGACTTTTTTCTTGGTCGCGGCTAACGAAGCTGCCAGGTTGACGGTAGTCGTTGTTTTGCCAACGCCGCCTTTCTGATTGGTTACTGCGATAATATTAGCCATCGGCCGTGCCTATTTTTTTCTCGCAACCAATAGATGCCGCTGCGACTGCAATCCCGGCACGCGAATCGCATGGGTCGTGATTTCTTCATATGCCGAATGCGTTTGCAGTTGTTGTATTCGTTCGCCCAACATCAACAGCACCTCCCCGCCTTCGGCACAGACAGTCGATAACGTATCCAGCGCTTTTTCGAAAGGGGCAAAAGCGCGCGACACCACAGTGCTCGGCGTACCATTTGGTTGATAGTTTTCCACTCTTGAATGAACGATTTCGATATTTGATAAATTCAGTTCGATGGCGGCTTGACGCATAAATCTGACTTTTTTGTTATTGGCGTCCAGCAACCTGAATGATAATTCGGGTAGTGTGATCGCTAATGGAATTCCTGGCAAGCCGGCACCGCTTCCCACGTCGAGCACCGGGGAATTTTTAATAAACGGGCCGATCGCTATGCTGTCCAGCAGGTGTTTTTGCAGCAGCTCTTGCGCATTGGAAGTGCCGACGAGATTAAAGGCGGCATTCCATTTTTGCAGCAATGCGACATAGGCCAGCAATGTGTCCACCTGCGCCTCGGATGTGACAATCCCGAGTTGAGCCGCGCCTGCAGCCAGTTCCTGTTGCAGCTCCACAGCAATTACGCGCGTTTACGCATTTGCCCTCGCGCTTTCAGATGCACGACTAATAATGACACGGCGGCCGGAGTAACACCCGAAATACGCGCGGCCTGACTGACAGTGTGCGGACGAATGGCAGAAAGTTTTTGTAAAACTTCGTTGGATAGCCCTTTGACCGAAGCGTAGTCGAACTCGCTGGGAATAACCGTCTCCTGCATGCGTTTGGTTTTTTCGATATCTGCCTGCTGACGTTGCATATAGCCGGCATATTTAGCCTGAATTTCAAGTTGTTCGATGACTTCGAAGTCGTTAACCAACGGACCCAGCTCAGACAGCTCGGCAAAGTTGCGATAGCGGGTTTCGGGTCTGCGCAGCAAGCTGGCCAGGCTGTACTCCCGTTCCAGCACATTACCGAATAATTGCGTGCTGCGTTCAGCCGACAACTGGCCGGGCTGAATGAAGGTCGCGTCCAGACGTTCCTGTTCGTCGGCAATGGTGTCGCGTTTCCAGCTAAAGCGTTGCCAACGCTGCTCATCGACAATTCCCAGCTCGCGTGCCAAAGGCGTCAGTCGCAGGTCGGCATTGTCTTCGCGCAGTACCAATCGATATTCTGCCCGGCTGGTAAACATGCGGTAGGGTTCGCTGGTACCACGCGTCACTAAATCATCGATCATCACACCGGTATAGGCCTGCTCTCTGCCTAAAATCACCGCTTCCTTCTGTTTCACCCAGTGCGCTGCGTTGATTCCCGCCATTAGTCCCTGAGCGGCCGCCTCTTCGTAACCGGTTGTGCCGTTAATTTGTCCGGCAAAAAACAGACCTGCCAGAGATTTGGTTTGCAGGCTTGGATGCAGCCCGGTCGGATCAAAATAATCGTATTCGATGGCATAGCCGGGACGCGTAATATGGCATTGCTCGAGGCCGGCGACACTATGCACCAACTCCAGCTGTACCTGGTACGGCAGGCTGGTGGAAATTCCGTTCGGGTAGACTTCGTGGGTGTTCAGTCCCTCGGGCTCGATAAATATCTGGTGGCGATCGCGGTCGGCAAAGCGCGTAACCTTGTCTTCGATTGACGGACAATAGCGCGGCCCCACACCCTGAATCGCACCGCTGTACATGGGCGACTCGTGCAATGAGTCGCGAATGACTTGATGTGTACGCTCATTGGTATACGTAATATGACAATTCACCTGCCGCGGATGCTGGTCGACCTCACCCATAAAGGAAAAGACCGGTAACGGCCGGTCACCGGGTTGAGTTTCCATTTTCGAATAATCGATGGTTTTTCCGTCGATACGCGGTGGAGTGCCGGTTTTTAATCGATCCACGCGTAACGGTAATTCGCGTAATCGATCCGCCAGACGAATGGATGCAGCATCGCCGGCACGTCCCGCCTGATGGGTTTGGCCGCCGACAAAAATACGCCCGCCGAGAAAGGTGCCGACGGTAAGCACAACCGCCCGCGCGCGAACCCGCTGTCCCATGCGTGTCACCACGCCTTGTACGCGCTCCTGCTCAACAATTAAATCGTCGACTTCTTGTTGAAAAATCGCCAGATTGGTCTGATTTTCCACGATGGAACGAATTGCCTGGCGATACAGCGCGCGGTCAGTCTGTGCACGTGTCGCTCGAACCGCAGGGCCTTTGCGGCGATTAAGAATTCGAAACTGAATACCCGCCAGGTCGGCCGCGCGGGCCATAACCCCGCCCATGGCATCGATTTCACGCACCAAATGGCTTTTTCCGATACCCCCGATCGCCGGGTTGCAACTCATTTGACCGATGGTTTCAATATTTTGCGTCAGCAAAAGCGTTTTCGCACCACTGCGCGCAGCGGCGAGTGCCGCCTCTGTGCCCGCGTGGCCACCGCCCACGATAATTACGTCAAATGTTTGCTGCATTTCTCGTCAATTACAACCGAATTCAAATATTGGTTGCGCAGATATACCACAAGGCTGCCTACTTGCCGATACAAAATTCTCGAAATACATAATCGAGCAAATCATCGGGAGTAAATTCGCCGGTGATTTCCCCCAGGCATTGTTGGGCTATGCGCAGATCTTCCGCCGCCAGTTCCATGGGAGCATCGATTTGCAACTGTTGCTGCGCATGTTGCATCGAGGCCAATGCTCGCCGCATGGCATCCAGGTGACGCGCGCGCGCCGAGAACGGCGTTTGCGAGTCGCTCGCTTGTAGTTGCAGGCGACTCGCGATCTGTTCGCGTAAGCGACTGATACCTGCGCCGGTTTTCGCAGAAACCAGTATTGCATTTTCGGGAAGCGCCGATTTATCCGTAAGCAGATCTGCCTTGTTGTAAACATCGAGCCGGCGACTGGTCTTGGTCAACTCCGCCGGGGTGATGTTCGATTGGCTGCTGTCGATGACGTGAATCACCAGATCGGCGTTTTCAATGGCTTTACGAGCACGTTCGATACCTTCCTGCTCGACGATGCCGGCATCTGTGCGCAGACCGGCGGTATCGATTAAACGCATCGGTATTCCGCATATTTCCATATCGACATACACCACGTCACGAGTGGTTCCAGGAATTTCGGTTACGATGGCGCGCTCTTCTGTGCTTAACGCATTTAATAAAGAAGATTTACCGACATTCGGTAATCCAGTCAAAACAGCGCTGACGCCGCGCTGCATCTGTACGCCTTTTTGCGCAATAGCAAATAATGTTTCTATTTCTTGTCGCGTGTTTTCCAGTTTTGCCTGAACGCTGGTTTTTACTTCGACTTCGATATCTTCCTCTACAAAATCCAGGCCGGCTTCTATGTGAGTGCGTATTTGAATGAGTTGCTGCAAAATACTTTGAACTTGTTCGGAAAACTGTCCTTGCATCGACAGCACGGCAGAACGCGCCGCCTGCTCTGAACCGCTGCTGATAAGATCGGCGATGGCTTCAAGCTGGCTTAAATCCAGCTTGCCGTTTAAAAACGCGCGCTCGCTGAATTCGCCGGCAATTGCCAGACGCGCACCATACCGGCAAAGTTCCTGTAACAAATTTTTAACGACAAAAGGGTTTCCATGACACTGGAACTCCACCACGTCTTCGCCGGTAAAAGAATGTGGTTGCGGAAAATAAATGACGACTGCCTGGTCGATCGTTGTATTACCTTCGCCTTCCAGTAATGTCGAAAAATGTGCGTGCCGTGGAATGAGTTCCACTTGTGTAAGTTGCTGCGCAATACTCAAGGCTTGGGGGCCTGACAGTCTGACAATACTTACACTGGCGTTCCCCTGCGGAGTGGCTTGTGCACAAATGGTGTCGGTATTAGCCAACTGTGTATAAAAAACCGCTTACTCGAATAACATGTTGTGCGTGTTATTCGTTTTCAAAGCGTTTAGTAATCACCCATTGCTGCGCAATGGACAACAGGTTGTTAACGAACCAATACAGCACCAGGCCAGCCGGGAAAAACGCCATAAACGCCGTCATAAATATCGGCATAAGCATGAATATTTTTTCCTGCATCGGATCGGGCGGACGCGGGTTTAATTTAAACTGAATGTACATCGTGATGCCCATTAACAACGGCAAAATGTAATACGGGTCTTTGGTGGAAAGATCCTGTATCCACAACATAAACGGCGCCTGACGCATTTCGACGCTTTCAATTAATACCCAGTACAAAGAAAGGAACACCGGCATTTGAATCAATATCGGTAAGCATCCGCCGATCGGATTAATTTTTTCTTTCCGATACATGTCCCACATGGCTTGATTAAGTTTTTGTTTATCGTCCGCGTAGCGTTCGCGCAACGCCTGAAATCTTGGTTGCACCTTGCGCATTTTCGCCATGGAGCGATAACTCGAAGCAGACAAGCGATAGAAAACTATTTTAATTAGTAATGTAACCAGGATGATTGCCACGCCCCAGTTCTTAACCCAGCCGTGAATTAAATCCAAAATCCAGAACAAGGGTTTACACAAAGGTGTAAATATTCCGTAATCGGTCGTCAGCTCCAGGCCCGGCTGAATTTTTTCAATCTGTTTTTGCAGTTTAGGGCCGAGATACAAACGATTAGTGAATTTGCCCTGCTCGCCGGGGTTTACTCGAATTGCTTGTGACCGAATACCGATTATGTAGTCACTGCCGATATCCCTTTCTACAACTTTAGAATAATAGTGGCTGGTTTCGAGTTCGTTGGTTAACCAGGCAGAGAAAAAATAATGTTGCAACATCGCCACCCATCCACCTACTACTTCGCGGCTTAATGTTTCGCTTTGCATGTCATCGAACGACAGCTTTTCGTATTTGTTATCGTAGAATGCTGCGCCGGTATACGTCGGCAGTCTTAGCCAGCTTTGTTCTCCACTGACATAGCTGTGTCGCAACTGTTTATACTGGCTGCCGATCCAGTCTTCGTTACCGTTGTTTTCTATCTGGTAGTCGACGTGGATTAAAAAGCTGCCGCGCTCAAACGTGAATGTTTTTGTAACTGTGGTGTTGTTCGGTCCCTGCCAATAAAACGGAACCACCAGCTTTTGTTGCCCGTCAGCCAGGCTATAACTGAATTGATCTGTTTTATAAACGTGGTGGTGGTTTGGCGCCAGACTTCCCTTGTCTTTGTTTGCCACCGGTTCATGAATTAGTCCGGACTGACTAATGTATGTTTTGGACTGATTTTCCAGAAGTACCAGGGGCGTGTCGGGGTCTTCCAAAGATACAGGATACGTTATTAATTCTGTGCGGTGAATGTCGGCACCGCGTGTATCAATTTTTATTTTGAATACATCTGTTTTTACCGTAACTTGTTTGCTGGTCGAAGTGCTGACAAAAGACTTTTCCTGGTTCTGTTCTACAATAACACCGGCCGGATTAGGAATGTCGTCTTGCGGCACTTCTTCGTCTTGCGTTACTGCAGCAGTCGGCGCAAAAATTTGTTCGGGTAATTGGTCACGTTGCCAGGCACTCCAAATTAAGTACAACACTAACGCCAAGCCGACATAAAGAATAAAACGTTGATTGTCCATTAGTGCTGATCAATTTTTTTCGCGGGTACCGGGTCTACGCCGCCGTGATGAAAAGGATGGCATTTGCAAATGCGTTTTACGGCTAAAGTCGTTCCGTCAACTGCGCCATGCTGTTGAATAGCTTCTTTCGCGTATTGAGAACAAGTCGGAGTAAATCGACAATGCGGCCCCAACATCGGGCTGATGCAGTACTGGTACCCTTTAATAAGAAATATGATGACCTTACTCAGCATGCTTATTAAAAAATTCCCAGTGTTTTATCAGTTGAAGAAAAAGTTGTTTATTCTGTTTTCGCAGGCAGTTTTGTTTGCATATTACTACCACATCATGAGAGCCAATAATATGTTTATGCGTTCTAAAGCTGTCGCGTACTATTCTTTTTATTCTGTTTCGCTGTACTGCCCTGGATATATTCTTTTTACTAACAATGACCCCCAGTCGAGGATCACCATGTTCGTTCGGTCGTGCCAGTAAAGTAAAGCAGGAGTCTGCCGAGCGAATAGGTTTGGCAAAGACTTGCTGGTATTCTGCTGCGTTTGTAAGACGATACCTGCGAGGAAAAGTATTACGCTGAAAATTGTGAGCCAATGGCTATGGGCAAAGTCGAGCCCGTCCGCGTGCTCTGCGTGCACGAATAACCGCACGTCCACCGCGAGTTTTCATTCTGGCTCTGAACCCATGGGTACGTGCTCGACGCAAATTACTTGGCTGGTACGTCCGTTTCATTTTACTTTACCATTCAACGCGATAGTTATGCTTTATGCGGGGCGCAAACATTAATTGC
>JANQOT010000058.1 GCA_028285655.1 Gammaproteobacteria bacterium | reverse complement strand
GAGAAAGCTTTGCCGATAATGTTTCGAAACTTTTGCAGCAAGAAGGTTTTTCTTTTGCAAGTTGCAAAGCGTATTTTTCTCCGCGTCGACTGGCTGTAGCAGTTAACGAGTTAGATGGAATTCAACCCGACCAGTTAGTGGAACGCAAGGGCCCCGCGCTGCAAGCGGCTTTCGATGGCGAGGGCAATCCAACCAAAGCTGCGCTTGGCTTTGCAAAGTCCTGCGGCGTAGGCATTGAGGACCTGGACCAGATAAAAACCGATAAAGGCGCCTGGCTTTTTTTTAAAGCCAAAATGCCCGGTAAAAATATTCAAAACCTGGCGGCAGAATTTGTCGAGAAAGCACTACAGCAGTTACCCATTCCAAAACCAATGCGGTGGGGCGATTCAAAGACTGAATTTATTCGTCCGATTCACTGGGTTGTATTAATGTATGGCGCCGATGTTATTCCGTGCAAAATTAAAAATCTCGACGCTTCCAATATCAGTTACGGACATCGTTTTCATGCGCCTGAAGCCATTGCATTAAAACATGCCGATGACTACGTAGCGGCATTAAAGGCTGCAAAAGTAACTGTCGATTTTGAACTGCGCAAATCCACTATTCAAAGCCAACTGGAAGAAGTCGCCGACAAATTAGATGCAGTGCTGGATTATGATGCAGCGTTGCTGGAAGAAGTTGCTAATTTAGTAGAGCTACCCGTACCTGTAGTTGGCGAGTTTTCTACGTCGTTTCTGGAGATTCCGCAAGAAGTACTGGTTGCAACCATGCAGGAAGCACAACGTTATTTCCCTTTGTACGACAAATCGAACCACAAGTTACTACCGCATTTTGTCATTATTTCAAATATTGAAAGTAAAAATCCGGAAACCGTTAAAGAAGGTAACGAGCGGGTCATTAAACCGCGTTTTGAAGACGCTGCATTTTTCTGGCAACGCGATAAATCCAGACGACTGGATTCCAGATTCGAGGAGCTTGCGGGAGTATTATTTGAAAAACAGCTTGGTTCGTTGCTGGATAAAACCAAACGTATCGAAACCCTGGCTGAAAAGCTTGCCGTCTCGACCGGCCTGGATCCTAAACTCGCCAACCGAGCGGCTATGCTATGCAAATGTGACCTGCTGACTGAAATGGTTAACGAGTTTCCGAAATTACAGGGAGTCATGGGTCGCTATTATGCCGAAAACGACGACGAACCCGGTGAAGTAGCGATCGCCATCCAGGAACATTATCAACCGATCCAGGCCGGCGGTGATATTCCCGCTTATAACACCGGCAGAATTGTCGCGATCAGTGATCGCATTGATACTTTGGTCGGTATTTTTGCAACCGGCAAAAAACCTACGGGTATTAAAGACCCGTACGCTTTACGTCGAGCCGCACTCGGTATAATTCGCATTGCAATCAAAGGACAAATTGATTTTGATTTACCGGCTCTGTTGGCGCAGGCTGCAAATCTTTTACCGGCTACATTAAATACTGCATCGACTGCAACAGAAGTTGAAGAGTTTATATATGAACGCTTGCGCGGGTATTTCAACGAAACCGGTTACCAACTGGATACGATAGATGCCGTACGCAATGTGCGTCCCGCGAGCCTGGTTGATTTTCACCGTCGCGTTCAGGCCGTACATGAATTTCGCAAATTACCGGAAGCTGAAAGTCTGGCGGCAGCCAATAAGCGTATTCGCAATATTCTGAAAAAAATCGACAAGACTAGCGACTTGCAAATTAACAAGCAGTTACTCGGTGAGGGTGCCGAGCGCAATTTATACGAAAATTTAGTTTCGATGGAAGCATCGGTCGCGCCTGTAATTGCGAACGGCGAATACAGCAAAGCACTCACCTCTCTGGCTACATTGAAATCGACCATCGATTTATTTTTTGACGACGTTATGGTGATGGATGATGCCGACGATATTCGCAATAATAGAATTGCTCTGGTTTCCCGGGTAAAGAACCAGTTTGCGGCAATCGCAGACATTTCCTGTTTGCAGAATTAGGTCAGCTTGATATTCGGTCGCAACGGGCTATATCGCAATGGAAGCAGTCATACTTGATCGCGACGGTGTTATTAATTATGACAGTGCCGCGTACATTAAATCGCCGCAAGAGTGGAATGCGATTGACGGCAGCCTGGAAGCGATTGCAAGACTGACTCAGGCGAATATTAAAGTATATATCGCCAGCAATCAGTCGGGGATCGCCTATGGTTTTTTTGATTACGATACTTTGTACGCCATGCACAAAAAACTGCTGCGTCAAACCGAATCATTGGGAGGTAAAGTCGACGGTTTCTTTTTCTGCCCGTATCTAACCGGACCCTGCCGAAAACCCAATCCAGGATTATTATTCGACATTGCCGGACGAGCGCATATTGATTTACACACCACCCCGTTTATTGGAGATTCCATGCGCGACCTGCAAGCGGCGATCGCCGCCGACGCTATTCCGGTGCTGGTGCGTACAGGCAATGGTGAATCTACCTATGCCAGTGGCGACGTACCGGCGCATGTGCAGGTGTTTGACAGTCTGTATGATGCAGTCGACAGATTATTAGGCAGCAAATAAACTGTATGCGCTTACTGCGGTCAATATTATTTTTTCTCGGTTTATTTATATCGACGCTACTTTATGCATTTCCCTGTTTAGTAGCTCGAATATTACCTTTTAAATTTTGTTTCGCATTTGTTTCCAGCTGGTGTGCGTTTAATGTTTTTTGGGTACGTTTTACTTGTGGAATTGATTTTCAGGTTACCGGCCAGGAAAATATTCCGGCAGAGCCCTGCGTAATAATGTCCAATCATCAATCCACCTGGGAAACACTTGCGTTTCCGGGTATTTTTCCAACCCTCGCCTGGGTGATAAAAAAAGAGTTACTCTACATTCCATTATTTGGCTGGGGCATCGCCGCCGTGCAGCCGATTGCGTTGAATCGCAAACAGGGTAAAAAAGCCATACAGCAACTTATCGCCGACGGAAAAGAAAAGCTGGCGCTGGGTCGTTATATTTTAATTTTTCCGGAAGGCACCCGCACGCCTTACGAAGAACAACGCCCGTTAAAAGTAGGCGGTTTTTTATTGGCCAAGAAATCAAAAGTTTCCATTCTGCCGGTGGCACATGATGCAGGGCGATTGTGGCCACGTAAAAAGTTTATAAAGCGTGCCGGAACCGTGCATGTTCGAATCGGCAAACCGATTGCCACGGACCAGAATTCTGCGGAAGAATTACGCGACCAGTATTTCCACTGGTTGCAAACGACTCGCAATGAGTTGAAAGAACTGGTAGCCCAGCAAACCACGACTAAGGACTAGGGTTGGGGATTTGCTGGTGAATATCTTCAATGCGCGCAATCACTTCATCGGACAGCGATACATTTATGCTTTCAATATTTTCCTGTAGCTGAGCCGTCGTGGTTGCACCAATTATATTGGCGCCGGTAAAAGGCCGGGAATTTACATAGGCAAGCGCCATTTGTGCGGCGGACAAGCCATGCTGCTGCGCCAACTGCACGTATTTTTGAGTGGCAAGTTCCGACTGTTGATTGCTGTAACGCGTATAGGCTTCAAATAAGGTCAAGCGTGCACCGGCCGGTCGTGCACCGTTTAAATATTTTCCGCTTAACACACCAAACCCCAGGGGCGAATACGCCAGTAAGTCCACTTGCTCGCGGTGCGAAAATTCGGCCAGCCCGATTTCGTAACTGCGGTTAAGCAGGCTGTAGGGATTTTGAATGGAAATTATCCGCGGCCACTGACGTTCATTTGCCAGGTTTAAATATTGTGTCGCGCCCCATGGAGTTTCGTTGGATATGCCGACATAGCGAACTTTCCCCGCATGCACGAATTCCGCCAGCGTCTCCAGCGTTTCTGCAATCGGGGTACTTTCCGTATCATCGTATTGATAACCAAGCCGCCCGAAAAAATTGGTTTTACGTGCCGGCCAGTGCACCTGATACAAATCAATATAATCTGTTTGCAGGCGACGCAAACTGTTCTCCAGAGCCTGTGTAATCTGTTGACGAGTAAGCTCGGCACCGCCACGCAAATAATCCATCATGCCGGGCCCGGCGACTTTGGTGGCGATAATCACTTGAGAACGATTTTTTCTTCGCGCCAGCCAGTTACCGATAATTTCTTCCGTTGCGCCGTAGGTTTCCTTGCGCGGCGGCACCGGATACATTTCGGCGGTATCGATAAAATTCACGCCCTTGCTAATCGCTAAATCAAGTTGCTCGTGTCCTTCTTGTTGCGAATTTTGTTCGCCGAAGGTCATTGTACCCAGGCAAATTTTGCTTACTTCCAGATCTGAACTGCCAAGCGTCGAATATTGCATAGGATTGAATTAGGTAAATACAGTAAGTACGCCAGTATAACCGTACAATCGATTATGCAGTATTTCACCATTGGCAAAAAAACCAACCAGCGGAACTTCCCCCAGAGCCTGCTGAATCATTTTTAATTCCGCCGAATCGTCACCGAACTGATTGCGCCCTCGCGCCAGGCAGGAAAAATAAAGCGCTCCCCTGGGCTGGCCGGACAAACGCGATTTAATATTTTCCAGCATTCTTTGCATATCTTCGATTGCACTATTGCCATCACGCCGGCAAAACATCAAGGGACTTCCCTCTTCGACGTAGTCGCCGATGGCAATAACAGAATTGTTGAGATCAAAACCAATAATGTTTCTTACCAGATAATCATTGGTATCTGAGTGTGGCACAGGTAAACCGGCAAAAATATAACCATTAACTTTTTCCAGGTCTTTGGCCAGTACCTCGCCGACATCTTCTTTAAACACATCCAGCGCGGGCCGATGATCGAGTTCAAGAATTAAATTATTCTGACACTTGGTAATCTGATGTTTGTTTTCCATCGCAGAACAGCCCTGCGTGTGATTTACCACTATTCCCGCGTTATCTTTGAACAGTACTCCGGATATCACCGGTTCGATGACTTTATTCAGTATCTGCGGGGTGGCGTGCTGGGAAGAACTGAGACCGCCGACGAAAAACGTATTCTGTGAAAAATTACATAATTGTTGAAAAGTCTGCGGAAAACCGACCTGGTTCGGATTGCCGTGAATGATTCCAAAGTTTAGCGCTGCCCGGTCGATTACGGTATCGAGATCGGCATTCGCGTCGGCAATATCGAATAAAGTATAACCGTCAAGTTGAGTCAGCATCGCGACTGCGGCAGCTTGGTCATAAACTTCTTTGCCGGTATAGCAGATTCCCAGACCGACTGTTCCTACCCAGTCCCGAACATCCAGTTTCTGCTGTAATTGCCGCAGTATTTCATCAAGACTGGATGCCAGCATATCGGTGACATATAAAAAACCAAGTGTTGCCTGTGTGCCGGCGGGTGCGAATGCTGCAAGCAGATCTTCAACCAATGTTTCAACATCGTTCCCTGTAGCGCTGGCGATAATAAACTGGTCGTGCATTAAGAACCTTGTGCTGGATGTTTTCAATATTCACTGCGACGTAGACATTAAACACAAATCTGTATAAGTTGTGCTAAAATATTTTTTGCCTAAACGGGATACTACCAGGCAATTCTAGTCTTTCAGTATCGTAACTCGGTTTAACCTTTAGTTTTTCCGGTCTCTATTTGCGTAAAGGATTTTCGTTGAATCTTGTAAACACTATCAGCCGACGATTAGTAAAGCGCTTTTTTCCGTTTCGCGACTGGATTCCCGAACTCAAAGACACCAAAATTTTAAGAGCCGACGCCATCGCCGGTTTATCGGTGGCTTTAGTGTTAGTACCACAGTCGATGGCCTACGCACAATTGGCCGGCTTACCCGCATATTATGGATTATATGCCTCTTTCTTGCCGGTAATGATTGCGTCGCTGTTCGGCTCCTCGCGTCAGGTCCATACCGGTCCGGTGGCAGTCGTTTCTTTATTGACCGCCTCCGCCCTGGCACCCATCGCCAGCGGTGACCCCAGCCAGTACGCAACCTACGCCATCATGCTGGCCCTGATGGTAGGCATATTCCAGCTGTCGCTCGGCCTGTTACAAATGGGGTTTTTCGTAGACTTTTTATCGCACCCGGTGGTGGTCGGTTTTACCAACGGTGCTGCCATTATTATCGCCACCTCGCAGCTCGGTAAGTTATTTGGCGTAACTGCCGAACGATCTGAACACCACTATGAAACCGTGTGGCATATTATCGAGGCGGCCATGCAGCATACGCATATGCCGACGCTGTTTTTCAGTATCGGCGCATTGGCGCTGATGATTTTGCTTAAAAAGTTTACGCCCAAGATTCCGGCAGTGCTCGCTGCGGTTGCCGTGACCACCCTGGTTTCATGGTTGATCAAGTTTGAAGAAATGGGCGGCAAAGTCGTCGGCAATATTCCACAAGGTCTGCCGGCGTTTTCATTCCCAGAAATCGACGGTGAAGTTGCAGTACAACTGATCAGCGCCGCGATTGCTATCGGTCTGATCGGATTTACCGAAGCGATTTCGGTAGCTAAAGCCATCGCCGCACAAACCCGGCAACGCCTGGACGCGAACCAGGGCCTGGTAGGTCAGGGTCTGGCCAATATCACCGCCAGTATGTTTCAGGGGTATGCGGTTTCCGGGTCGTTTTCACGTTCCGCGATTAACTTAAGTGCGGGCGCCAAAACCGGATTTGCCGCGGTCATCAGTGGTTTTGTCGTCATGCTGACCCTGCTGTTTTTGACTCCGTTGCTATATCACCTGCCGGAACCGACCCTGGCGGCCGTCATTATCCTGGCCGTGTTTAACCTGATTAAATTCAAACCGGTGAAGTACGCCTGGCGGGTACAAAAACACGACGCCATTGTTTCGGTCATTACTTTTGCACTGACGCTATTATGGGCGCCGCATCTGGAAAACAGTATTTTGTTCGGCGTGGTACTTTCGATGGGTTTATATATGTACCGCACCATGCGACCGCGAATTGCCGTGCTGGCAATGCAAAGTGACGGCAGTCTGGGTGATGCCGAGGCGCATATTTTAAAAACCTGTCCTAAAATTTCCATACTGCGCTTTGACGGCCCGCTGTTCTTCGCCAACACCGGTTACTTTGAAGAAAAAGTACTGGAACGGGTCGCATCCAAACCGGAACTGCAATTTATTATTATCGATGCGGAAGGAATCAATGAAATCGATGCAACCGGCGAAGAGATGTTGCACCAGTTGGCGGTGCGCCTGAACAATCTCGGGATTGAATTTTTATTTTGTCGAACCAAAAAACAGGTAATGGATGTTTTCCTGCGTACCGGTTTTGCGGCCGAAGCCTGGATGGATCACTTTCTGCATACCGAGCAACAGGCCATCAGGTATGCATGGGAGCGGATTGATAATTGCCAGGAAGAACAGTGTCCTCTTTCTACCGAGGATAATTGTCCTTCGCGTTCATTGAAATCCTAGACTATTTGTTTACCTGGTATAGCAAATCTGTAACCTTGTGTCCCAGACGCAAGCCTCTTTGTTCAAACCGGGTCAAGGGTCGTTGCAGGTTTAACGGATTCTTGTGCAATTCAACAGGTACAAGCTGTTCGCACTGCGCAGCACTTGCGCGCATTGACTCAATATAAGGATACCAATCACTGGCTAGATGCAATACACCTTGCGTTTGTAATGCGTTAATCGCCAACTGTAAAAATTCTTTTTGTACCAGCCTGCGTTTGTGGTGACGCTTTTTCGGCCAAGGGTCCGGAAACCATACCAGTATTCCTCGTAAAAAATCGGCGTCTACATTGAATTCCAGCAACGGGTTAACATCGTTATTTACGATACGCACGTTGTTAATGTTCAATGCGTCCAGTTTGCGTAACACATTGCCGATTCCGGGACGATAAACTTCCACGCCGATAAAATTCAGGTCTTCGCGTTGTTGCGCCAACGACAATAAAGAGTCGCCATTGCCAAAACCGACATCCATTACCAATGGCTGTTTCTTCAAAAAAAACCGATCGAATTCAATTTTGGAAGTGCTTTCAGGAATGCCATACCGCGGCCAGTACTCGGCCAACGCTTTTTTCTGCGCAGCAGTAAAACGGCCTTCGCGAATGACAAAACTGCGGTTTGAACGCAACGGCGTCATCAATGGCGGACTGCTCAATTGCTGATGGTATCGTGTAAGGGTGAGGATGCCGAAGCAAACCTGCGTTTCGGCATGCGTCCGGCCAGGTAGGCGATGCGTCCTGCTTGAATGGCGTAATTCATCGCGGTGGCCATGGCCACCGGATGTTGCGCTTCGGCAATCGCGGTATTCATTAATACACCATCACAACCCAGTTCCATGGCGATAGAAGCGTCCGATGCAGTCCCGACGCCGGCATCCACCAGAATCGGCACGTTGGCGTTTTCAATAATGGTCAGAATGTTATGCGGGTTGCGAATTCCCAGGCCCGATCCAATCGGCGCCGCCAGCGGCATTACCGCCACACAACCGATTTCTTCCAGTTGTCGTGCAATGACCGGGTCGTCGTTGGTATACACCATGACTTCGAAATCATCTTTCACCAAAATTTCGGCGGCCTTTAGAGTATCGATCACATTAGGAAAAAGCGTTTTCTGATCGGCCAGCACTTCCAGCTTCACCAGCGCGTGTCCGTCCAGCAGTTCCCGTCCCAGCTTACAGACACGCACTGCATCCTCGCAATTAAAACAACCGGCGGTATTCGGCAAAATAGTAAATTCATCCACCGGAATATAATCCAGCAAATTCGGCTGGCCGGCCTCCTGGCCGATATTGGTTCGGCGCAAAGCCACCGTTACGATTTCGGCACCGCTGGCGGTAATCGCTTCTTTGGTTTGATCGAAGTCGCGGTATTTACCGGTACCAACCAGCAAGCGTGAATGAAATTCGCGTGTTCCAATGGTTAAAACAGAGTCTTGTATTTCCATTTTATTATCTGATTTTAATGATCAACCACCGCCGACTGCATGGATAATTTCTACGCTGTCCCCTTCGGCCAACTGATATTCGGCATGTTTGGCGCGCGGAATGATCTCCCGGTTCACCTCTACCGCAATGCGCTTGCCCTGTAACTGCATTTGTTCCAACACTGACTGCACCGAGCTGTGTTCGTCAATTTGCCGTGCTTTTCCGTTTACTACGATTTGCATGTCAATATCAAATTTGATCTGTTTGGCAGGTTGCATCCTATTGTATAGGCAAACGCGCCGTTAGGGTCGAACCTTGAATAAATAATATTTGTTTCGTCCTGCTTGCATACCAGCCTGTGACTTTATCCATTATTTTTGTTGCGGAATATTGCTAGTATGTGCATTCAACACGATTACTTGCAACCCCCATGACCGACTCCTTCGATGTGCTCAATGTGTATCTCACTGTCGATACCGAAATCTGGTGCGACGGGTGGAGTAACATCGACGCCAAATTTCCCGGTGCATTTCAAAAATATATTTACGGCAAAACCGGCAATGGCGATTACGGTCTGCCGTTTCAGTTGCAGTTGCTAAAAGAGCATGGCCTGACCGCCGTGTTTTTCGTGGAACCATTGTTCGCAACCCGTTTCGGCCTGGACGCCTTGCAGGAAATTGTCGGATTAATTAATGAGTACGGACAAAGTATCGAACTGCATTTGCACACCGAGTGGATCGATGAGGCCAGGCAACCGGTCTTTTCTCATATAAAAGAAAAACGCGAACATATAAAAAATTTCAACCAATCCGAACAATGCGACCTGATTGCGCTGGGCAAGGATTTACTTGACCAGGCCGGATGCAAATCGATAAATGCCTTTCGTGCCGGATCATTCGGTGCTAACGACGATACCCTGGCTGCCGTCGCGCATAATCAAATTAACATTGACGCCAGTTACAACTATTGCATGGACGACTGTGAAATCAGCGTATTCGACGACATTCAACAAGCGGTTCCGTTTGGTGAAATCATCGAAGCACCGATGACAACATTTATCGACGGACTGCAACGCCGCCGCCATGTGCAACTGACGGCATGCTCTTTTGCGGAACTGAAATCCAGTATGCAACAGGCCCAGCGGCAGGCCCGTAATGCGTATGTCTTTCTAAGCCATTCGGCAGAACTGTTAAAGCCCGGTATCAACAAGTACGATCGAATCGCGGTACGCAGATTTGAAAAGTTATGTAGCTTTCTGGCCGACAATAATAATATGTTTAAAACCTGTTCGTTTGAAAACATGCAAATCGAATCAGGTCGGAACAAACCCGTGCCGGTGCAAATTGGCCGCTTACCTACAATACAACGCTATTGTGAACAATCCTTGCGCCACGTTTTTTAACAACTAGACGGCGTGGCTGATGACGTAGCGAAACTTGCCGGATTTTTCGGCGGGAATTTCATTCACTTGCTCCACCTCGACACTAACTCCCTGTCCCAGTCGAGCCTGAAAACCGTTGATAATCGTTTCGGTATCGGTTCGGCTGAATTCATCGTCGACGATAAGCAGCACCCGTGTTCTGGATTTGGTTTCCTGAATAATTTTGAATTCTTTTATACGTTCTATATCGCGCAGTATATAAATCAGCGCCAGACCGTGCATGACATTGCCGTCTTGGCTGACCACGAAATCGGTGGCCCGGCCCTGTATTTCCTGTAACAGCGGTAACCCGCGGCCACAGTTGCAGCTTTGCTCGGACAGTTTGCCCATATCGCCAGTTCTATAGCGAATAAACGGATATCCGCGCGTGGCCAGGTGGGTCACGACAATTTCACCCGACTCTCCCGGCGCCACGCTCTCGCCATGTGCATCGACGGTTTCGACAATAATATCTTCAGCCGTAATATGCATATTGCCGGCCGGGCATTCGTGGGCGATAAATCCGGCGTCGCGTCCGCCGTAGCCGTTGGCGACTTTACAGGCGAAACAGTTTTCTATGGCGCTGCGCTGTTCGGGATATAAAAGTTCCGACGTCACAAATACAACCCTGACACCCAGGTCGGTCATGTCGATGGATTGCCGCGCGGCGTAATCTGCGATGCGCGCAAACGCGGAGGGATAACCAAATAACATTTTTGGGTGGATGCGACGTATTTCATTTACAAACTCCGCCAGCTTTTGTTCGGACATTTCAAACGCCGGCAGCAAGCTGGTACGCAAAAATTTATCACGCAGCATACGCACACGGTCTTGCGCACCCAGTTCGATGGGAGAGCCCCATAATACAAGTTCGGGATCGCCGATATCGACACCCCACCAGCGGGTCGCACGCCACTTGGCTGCAACATCGTGACTGACGCGTTCATTGCCGATATAAAAAATTAAGGGTTCTCCGCTGGAACCACCGGTGTTGAAACGTGCCAAACCATCCGGCACTTCCGACTTGAGCGCGTCGCTGTGTTGACGAATAATTTTTTTGCTTAAAAACGGCAGACGCGTCAGCGCCGCCAGTGAATCGAACCGATTCACGTCAAATCCGATACTTTTAAACAAATTACGATAGTAGGGTACGTGGCGATCGGCGTGCGTAAGCAACTGCTGCAGACGTTGCAATTGCAATGCTTTTATTTCCTGCGGGGAAAGCCATTGGCTTTTTTCCAGCGACTTAAATGCACGTAAAGTGGTATGACCTTTCAGGCGTTCGTGAATCGGAAACAAACACGTGGCCGCGAGCGTGGTGTACCAGTCGGAATATTGTCTGACTTTTTTAAGCGGAGCATTCATATTAATGCAGCGCCTGTTGGTATACCGCTAGCCATTGATCTCGCACCACCGGCCAGGAAAATTGCTGCACAAACTCCAGCCCTGCGCGGCTGAGCTGGTTGCTCAGTTGTCGATCCTGCAGTACGCGGATTACTTCCGCCGCCATGGCCTGGTGGTTTTCGGCCGGTACGAGCAAGGCGGTTTTTTCATGTTCCACTAAAAAAGGAATGCCGCCGACATTGGTACTGACCACAGGCACTCCGCTCGCCAATGCTTCCAGTATGGAATTCGGCATATTGTCGACCCGACTGGGATTCAGCATTACCTGCGCCGCCTGATACAAGGCCGGCATTTTTTGCGTATCGACGCGGCCGGTAAAACGTACATGGTCTTCGATTGCCAGGTCTTTTACCAATGCCTGCAAACTGGATTGTTCCGGTCCGGTCCCGGCGACGGTAAGCGTTGCGTCGGGAAACTCTTGCAACACTTGTTTAAACGCGCGAATAGCAGTGGCATTGTCGTAAATAAGTTCCAGATTTCTTGCCACCAGCAAGTGCGGCGCATCGTTCGCCGGCGACGCTGTTGACGGCGCGAAACGTTCAATATCGATTATGTTGGCGACGATATCAGTGTCGACCTGGTGTTGATTAAAGACTTGCTGTAGAAATCGGGAAGGTACGATAACGCTTGCGGCGGCTTTCAGCGTCGGTTTTACCCAACGAAATGATTGTTCAAAAAAAGATTTTGCCTCACCGCCACGATAATTGATTACCGTCGGCGTGCTGCGAATTTTCGCAATCCAGACTGCCGGTACGGTAAACAAATGCCACGACCAGCCCGAATTGGCCATAATATGAAACACATCTACACGACCGGCGGTTTGCCACAAACGAATGACATAAAACAACAGTCTGAACACCGCTCTGACAATGGTGATGTTGCCGATCCACGCGGGGCGGTAAGGCGCATTGGTTTGCACCAGCTCAACAGTCAGCCCTTCGTCGGCAAGTAATTTCGATAATTGCAAAGTTTGATTTGCCATGCCCCCGGAAGGAGGTGGTAGAGGTCCGACGAGTCCGATGCGTAGTGTTGTGTTCATGCGTTTAATTACCGGCTAACACGACTTGCAAGTTACACCTGGTGAAAGTGCTAATGTTGCAGGCGATGCAAAAACGATTCAAACATCAGTAGCGTCCAGATCGGCGCGCTGTAGTCGCGTCGTCCTGACTGGTGGTGTTCCACAATTTGTTGCAAAAACCTGCGTTCAAAAATTCCGGTACTGGCAAGACTTTCTCCCAATATGGCGTTTTGCACCCGGTCGCGTAAAGGCCCGCGAAACCAGCTGGCCAGCGGTACGGCAAAACCCATTTTCTTGCGGTAGAGAATATCTTCCGACAAATAGGGTTGCAGCGATTTTTTAAAAATATATTTGCCCTCGGTCCCTTTTAACTTCTGGCCGGGCGGCAGGCTTGAAATCCATTCGACGAATTTATGATCCAGCAGCGGCACACGTACTTCCAGCGAATGCGCCATACTGGCCCGGTCGACTTTGGTAAGAATATCGCCGGGTAAGTATGTTTTCATGTCCAGGTATTGCACCAAAGACAGAGGATGGTCGGTGGGTGCACGCCGAGCATGGTGACGCATCACTTCCACCGCATGGTAGCCCTGCAGATCATTTTTAAATTTACTGCTGAACAACTGCTGTCGCTGTGCATCACTTAATATACTGACACTGTGTAAATAACCCTGGCTAGTGTCGCGCGCCATTGCTTCAAACGTGGTTTTGGCGCGAAAAATTTTCGGCGCCCAGTCGGCTTTCGGGTATACCTTGCCCATTACGCCGAACAACGGCCGCCGCAATCCCAATGGCATGGTGGACCGTACTCGTTCTTCATAAGTATGCCAGCGGTAACGCCGGTATCCGGCAAAGTTTTCGTCACCGCCGTCGCCGGACAACGCGACGGTTACATTTTTACGCGCCAGTTCGCACAGGCGATAGGTTGGCATGGCCGAACTGTCTGCGTAAGGTTCATCGTAAAGCCCGCCAAGTTTTGCCACCAGATCAAAGTCGTTGGGGTCGACTTGTTCGACGCGATGATCGGTTTCATATTGGGTCGCCACCTGCTGCGCATAAGAAGCTTCGTTAAATGCGGGATCGCCAAATGAAATCGAACAGGTATTTACCGCGCTTTCATTTAAACCCGCCATCATTGCCACCACCGCGCTGGAATCCACTCCGCCCGACAAGAAAGCGCCCAGCGGTACTTCCGCTACTAAACGGATATCGACGGCTTCGCGCAAACGACGAATCAATTCCTCGCTGGCTTCCTGTTCGTCCATCACCGGCGCCAGTTGAAACGGCACATCCCAGTATTCACGTTGTTGCGGAACAGGCTTGCCCCGTTCAACCGTCAGCGTGTATCCCGGTAATAACTTGTAGGTGTTTTCAAAAATCGTTTTCGGTTCGGGCACATAACCGTAAGCAAAATAATCTTCGACCGCGCGCGGATCAATCTTGGTTTGCAATCCCGGATGTACCATTAGCGCTTTTAATTCAGATGCAAATAACAGTTGCCCGTCGGGTAACACGGAATAATAAAGTGGTTTGATGCCGATCCGGTCGCGCGCCATGAACAAGGTATTTTTATTGCGATCCCAAATCGCAAAAGCGAACATGCCGCGGAAACGTTCAACGCAAGCCGCTCCCCATTGCTCCCATGCATGCACGATGACTTCGGTGTCGCAACGAGTACGAAATGTATGGCCGGCGGCCTGCAACTCCTGCGCCAGCTCCTGAAAATTGTAAATTTCGCCGTTGTAAACGACGACTACGGTTTCATCTTCGTTGTATAAAGGTTGCTTGCCGCTGGACACATCGATAATAGACAAACGTCGATGCCCGAGCCCGACTCCTTCCTCGATATGCAAACCGTCCTGGTCGGGGCCCCGGTGAAACTGGGAATCGTTCATACGCGATAACAGCTCGCGGTCGATCGACCGTTTACCCTGGGTATCAAAGATTCCGGTTATTCCACACATTCGGTTGCTCTAAGTTTAAAGACAAACTTCAGTTCGTATATTCAAAAAGAGGTTTTAGTTTAAGGAAATTTTGCTTGGGTGTTTTTCCGGTAGTGCCGTTATTCCCGCAGTTGAGGCAATTTTTCGATCGTTCAAAAAATGTGAACCAGTAAACACCAACACACAGGTTTCGGGTTTCGTCGGTATTTTTTACTAAAGTTATTGTTAATTCGAAGTTTACTATGCCAGCTTTACACCAGTGATACTTTGAACCCAGCAGCACTACACGACATTAAAACAGGCTGTCGTATACCGATAAATATTTTTCGACCATATGTTCCAGCATGAAATGCTGTTCGATTCGCCGACGACCGGCAGCGCCATGCGCTGACCGTTGGTCGGCGTTGCCGGCATATTGTTGCAGAGCTTGCGCCATGGCGGCGGGATCGTCGGCCGCAACCAGCAAGCCGGTTTCGTTTTCGACCACCAGTTCGGGGTTGCCCCCGACATTGGTTGCGACCACCGGCAAGCCGCTGGCCATCGCTTCCAGAATGGTGTTGGATATACCTTCGTTACGCGACGGCAGGACAAATACATCCATCGCTTGCATGAGTGCCGGCACCTGGTCGTGACTACCCGGCAACCAGGCCTGCTTTTGCAAACCGGCGTGTTGCAGTAATTCCTGTGCCGGTGCCTTGAGTTCACCGTCGCCGATCATGATTAAACGTAAGCGCGCGCCCACGGCACTGTTCATTTCAACCAAACGGATAAAAGCCCTGGTCAAGGTCAGTTGGTCTTTCACCGGCTCCATTCGACCGACCGTACCAAACACAATACTGTCGGTGGATAAAAACCCGGGCGGCAACAATTCATGTTGCACATTGGACGATTCATTTTGCGTGAAACGTTCGGCATCGACGCCATTGTATAACTGGGTAAGTTTAGCCGCGGGTATGCCGACATCTTCATGCAGGTACTGTTCGATATGTTTGGATAATCCGATATACCGATGCACCAGCTTACTCATCGAACGTCGCAACAGGCGGTATTTGCGATTGGCGCCGTGCAAGTCTGCCATTCCCCAGCCGTGTTCGCTGTGCACCCGGCGACGCACACCGGCCAGTTGCGCGATAAATACGGTTTCCAGCGCCGCCAGATTCCGCGTATGGGTTATTGCCGGTTTTAATCGACGCAACAGTTTCCACAATCGCCATAAATATGCCGGGTCCTGGCCCGCTTGTTTGTGCAGGCAGTAAATTTCCACGTTCGGCGTGTGAATGCGCTTTTTAAAATCGGTCGCATCGGTCAAAGAAATAATCGCATGCCGGTATCGATCCTGCGGAATACGGTTAATCAAGTTCACTACGCCGTTTTCAAGTCCGCCGACATCGAAGCGATACAGTATGTGCGCAATTAAAGGAGGGTTGTCGGAACTCATGGGCTGCGAATAGCAAAAGTCGTGCGATTTATCCTGCGGTCATCATCGTGCCTGGGTTGATTCGGCCAGTGATGAAGCACACAGTATACCCAAGCGCGAGTGGCTTTACTGTGTAGGGCGTCTGAAAAGTAGAGCAGTAAATGCAAGAAGGTGCATTTACTCAAGTACCGTAATTGGATAGCGACGAACGGTCGCTATCCGCAAGCAATTATGCCTATAAGGTTTTGGTCAATTCGTCCAGTTCGTTTAAACCGGCCTTGACCACTTTATTGCCTTTAGCGGTCAATACGATATCCACCACACGGCGGTCGGTTTTACTTCGCTCGCGGGTAATATATTCCTGCGATTCGAGCTGGTCCAGGTAACGGCTGATCGTGGCCGGTTCTACCTGCAAATGCTGGGCAACGGCAGCGGGCGTGACGGCATGTTCACTCCAAAGCGTGACCAGAACTTGCCATAAATTGTAGTTTACGCCGTAGCGGGCGACCTTTTTGCTGATCGAATAGCCGACCTGACGCGACATGACGCTCAGATCCACCAATAAATTGGCGCGGTCTTTTACCGGCGAGCGCATATCCTTTAGCCTCTTGGGTATAATTTCTTTATTAAATTCTCTAGCGATGATCATTGTTAGCTCCAGTAGTTATCCCTGCCCCCGCTAACAGTATTATTACTAGCTGAAACCTTAATTGCATTAAATGTTAAGAACATTTAACAATTTTTTACGAATGGAATGATTAACTTCTAAGGTTAGTTATTAACGCCAACATTTTAATGTCGACGATTACTACAATGGAAATAGATGCAAACTGAAGTAATTATAGCCGGCGGCGGCATAATCGGCCTATATACTGCTTATTTTTTAGCCGATAGCGACGTAAAAATAACGGTCGTCGACCGCGGCCAGTTCGGCCAGGAGAGTTCCTGGGCCGCCGGTGGTATTCTGACGCCGCTGTTGCCATGGGAATACTCATCCCCGGTCACCGATTTAACTGCAAACGCCGCCGGCAGTTATGCCGAACTTGCCGACCAGTTATTAGCCGCCACCGGAACCGACATTGAATTTTGGCGATGCGGCCTGGACGTTTTACATGCCGAGCTTTACCCGTCGGCCCGTGACTGGTGTCGTCAACAGGGCGTAAACGCGTCATCGGAAGAGCTTCCCTCAGCCAACGCCTATATAAAAGAGTTGCATACCCGTCTTCACGGATTGTACCTGCCGCAGGTGGCCCAGATTCGCAGCCCGCGACTGATTAAAGCCATGCTGACGTACTTAGTACAAAAAGGCGTGGATTTACTGCCGAATACCGAATTAATCGAGTGCATCGTGGAGCAAGATCGCATTACCGGAGTGCAAACCTCACGCGGACATATTCGCAGTCGGCAACTGGTCTGGGCCACCGGTGCCTGGGCGCAGCAGTTGCGATGCAGCAACCGGCCGATCACTCCGCCGCATGTTGCCCCTATTCGCGGCCAGATGCTGGCGTTCGATGGAAAAAACGTCGGCCTGGATACTATTTTGTATCACCAGGGCCATTACCTGATTCCACGCAAAGACGGGCTGATTCTGGCCGGCAGTACGCTGGAAGACGTCGGCTTTGACAAATCCGTTACCGCGTCCGCGCTGGAAGAATTGCGCCAAAATTCATTGACCCTGCTGCCGGAATTAGCGTCTTGCGAAATTGTGCATCAGTGGTCGGGGCTGCGTCCGGCATCCAGTGATAATGTCCCCACGATCGGTCCCCATCCACACATCGACGGCCTGTATTTTAATTGCGGCCATTTTCGCTACGGCATCGCGATGGCGCCGCAATCGGCAAAAATTATCGGCGACTGGATTTTGCGACCCGCGGGGCAGTCGCCGAACCATACCTACCGGCCCCAGGATACCCCCGCACAGATCACATAATCGCGGGTAAATAGTGTGACGCACGAACGGACGCACTGATCAGATCAAGGTAGCCTACTGATTCTCAGTGATCTCAACCAATCCGCGAGTATGCAAGCGCTGCAATATTTAAACCCCTGGCACCATTCCCAGCAAACCCTCAGTTTTCAGCTTAGCGACAAAACCTTGCTGAAAACGAATTTGTCGATGCTGATGTGTGAACTGGGCCTGAACAATCCGCCCTGCGACCCGGCCGATATCTCCGTGCTGCCGACGGCGGACGACGATAAAAAAGTGGACGGCTTTATCGCCTGGGGGGCACGCGTTAACGATCAGGTAAAAACCCTGCAAGTTGCGGATGGTTTAATTGTTTATATTCCGGAACAGTACAATCGTTTTTATACCCGTCTCGACCAGAGTTTCGACGACTATAAAAAATCGTTTAAATCCAAAACGCGGTCGGGCATTCAACGCAAAGTCAATAAATTCGCCAAACTCAGCGGTGGTGAAATCGACTTTCGCGTGTACACCAGGCCCGAAGAATTGCCGGAATTCCTGACCTGCGCCACCCAGCTAACCCGCAAAACCTACCAGACCAAATTACTCGATGCGGGATTACCCGAAGACGAAGCATATCGTCGCCAGTTACTGGACATGGCGGCCGAAAACAAAGTGCGCGCATTTTTACTGTTTAAAGAAAACCAGCCGGTTTCGTATTTAGTCCTGGACGCCGTCGGCGACACATTGGTTTACCGTTACCTCGGTTACGACCCGGAAGAATCGAAAACTTCTCCCGGTACCGTACTGCACTGGCTGGCGCTGGAGTACCTGACCGACCATGATCAATTTAAATACCTGGACTTCACCGAAGGTGAAGGCCAGCAAAAACGCACATTTGGTACCGAGAGTATTTACTGTGCAAATATCTACTGGCTGAATAAAAACATTAAAAACCTGGCGCTGGTGTACAGCCAGGTCACACTCAACCGCGCGTCCTCCGCCATCGGTAACGCCCTTGATTCCCTAGGCATTAAAGCCAGACTGAAAAAAATCCTGCGCGGCAACCGCTAGCGATGAAATAAATGCATCGCTAACGCAAAAAGTGTTACGCAGTTGGCAAAAACACTGCAGTTGAAGAGTAAAATAGACTTATTCTAAATTGTGGTTATAATGCCGCCATGAATTCGACACCCGCTACATTCAACACCGACCGCGCGGAAATCATCTCCCGCCTGCGTGCTCGCGGCATCACCCCCACTCATCAGCGCGTGCAAATCGGTGAAGTCCTGTTTTCCAAACCGCAACACGTTTCCGCCGAACAGGTACTCGACATGGTCAACAAAAACCATGAAAAAGTTTCCAAGGCGACCGTCTACAACACACTTGGGCTGTTTGCCAAAAAAGGCCTGTTGCACGAAGTCATTATCGACCCCAATAAAGTGTTCTACGACACCAATCTGGAAAAACACCACCACCTGTACCATACCGACACCGGCACCCTCGAAGACATCGCCGCCGACCAGGTCAAGATAGGCCAGCTACCCGAACTGCCGGAAGGTACCGTTCTGGAAGACGTTGACGTTATAATCCGTCTACGCAAG
>JANQOT010000053.1 GCA_028285655.1 Gammaproteobacteria bacterium | reverse complement strand
TTCTTTTTGAACTAAATTTAATATTTGTTCGTTGTGTCTAACGTTATTAGCCCAGTTTAGTACCAGATTTATTTCATCTTCATTAAACCCTTTATCCATTCTTGCTCTTCCTAAAATATGCACTAGATGTTCTGCCTCATGTGCTTCCAGAATCCAATTTTGATTTAATTTTTTAGCATCTTTATCAGTACTATTCGTTATGTCTTTGGTATCTATATCTTCGCAGCAAAACTTTAGTTTGGTTCGGCCGATATTTTTATTTTTTAGGTACATGCCCACCATTAGAACTATCGGTGAAACCAACAATGTAAGTAACAAATCATCTGCTTCAACTGTTTCGTACACTCTGCTTGCTTCATACAATCGTTCAAAGATATCGAGATGCGAAAATAATTGCCATAAGGCTAAAATGCCTAATATCATAAACAGGTTATTACGATCTGAAAAAAGAGTCGTAAAAAAATTTTTCACTTTCCCGCTCCTTATTTTAAAAATTATGTGTTTTCGAAAACTATTAAAATATTTACAATAATTATACCTTTAACAGCATCTGGTGTAATTTTTCGCAATCTAGATGGCTAATGACCAAGTAACTTTTTCGCCATATTGATATTCCAGATTCAGTGCACTGTAATCGAACAACTCGTCTATCTCCATTGCGCATATGATTTCTCGTAACATACCCCTTGTCTTCAAGTTTTACCAAATATCTGGAAACTAAAGAAGGAGAGATCGAAAATTTATCACTTAGATACAATGGTGATACGAAGTTTTTCTGTATTGTTTCGTTTAATATTCGCCACTCCAGGTAGCTAATTTCAAATCTTTTTAATTCATATCCTATTCTAGTCTGAAGTTCGTAAATCAGATCTGAAAGTTCAAGTATTCTATTCATGCTGGTAGCAAGAGAAGAATGATACTTGGCGCTTAAAATTTTATTATTCAACACTTTATTATTGTTATAAATAAGTTCTTCTTCCGTCATTCGGCCTAATTTGCATAACAAGTTCTTTTCCTGTGCTGAGAAGCTACGAGATTGTGTATCTATCAAGCATAAAGTACCCACATTATGGCCATCTGAAGACTTCAGTATATAGCTAATGTAGTATCTGGTTTTGCAGACATGTCTCACGAAGTGGTTATCGGAGAACCTGGTGTCTTTATGAATATCCGGTATTTCAAATAAATGGGATAAAGAATCATCGCTTACTGCGGTACATATTGCATGACCACAGATAGAAATGCTTCTCTGCTCCTCTTTAAACAAGCTTCCGTACGTAGATTTGAACCAGACTCTGTTTTCGTCAATTAATGCAATAAATACAGAAGGAACATTAAATAAAAAGTGTGCTGTTCGTGTGATTCGATCGAATCGATCTTCAGGCTCGCTATCTAATATTTTTAATTGATGAACCGCAGTTAATCTCTGAGATTCGTCAGCGGGTATCGGAGCTAATTCCATTTATATCAAACCAAGTAGTCAATTAAAAATAAAGACGTTTAATTTAGTATTTTTATAGATAATTTATATATTTCAACTATTGAACTAGTTTGACTATGTCAATAAAAACACTCACACCATGTAACATCATTTAGTAGCGATGTAAATGTATAAAAAGGGAGTTGGATTTGAATTAAAGCTAAATATCGAGTTTAAAAGTTAAAAAATTATTATTATCACCTCCAGTAGTCGCTAAACAATAAACCAAAGATATTTTTTAGAATGGGTCTGAATACAACGCAAAATAAATAATAATTAAAAAAGTAATTCGTTTAATAATTGAAACAACTTTTTATAGAAACAATAAGTTTCTCTTACCTATAATCAAGTACGCATATTTCCCAAATAGCTAACACTGCAAACTACATATCAAGATGCAGGGTCGTGTATCCAGTCTTGATTATAAGTCTGTTATTAGATGTAACTAGATAAGAAATTAAAAATGTCAAAAGGAAGACTTACCGTAATTCAGGGGCCGGCAAAAGGATTGAAGTACAGTTTAGGTAAGGGAGAAAGTGCTGTTGTTGGCCGAGATCCAGAATCAAAATTTCAAGTAAAGGCGGTAGGTATTTCCCGAAAACATTTTAGTGTGTATTGGCGAGATGAGAATGTGTACATTAAAGATCTAGCAAGTACTAACGGTACATATGTGAATAAAAAACGCATTATAGAATCAACGCAACTTAATAGTGGCGATCTCATATCGATTGGATTTTATACGCAGCTTGTTTTCACAATATTCGAATAATGGAATCAGATGTAAACAAGATCTGAGAAACAAATCTTTGCATGCTATTCAGTGACTAAGGGGTTTATTATCAATGGAATACAAAAAATATGATAAATCGACAAAGTTACAATTAAAAAAAATAGAAAATGTACTGCAGACACTCCCAAAAATAAAAAATGTGAAACTAGAGTTTAATAAAAATATTATTGAGCTTGATGATCCAATTAAATTTGTTTGCAAAGGTGAACAGGGGGGTTATGTGCTGATATTCACATGGGAGTTCATCGAAAAATGGAATGGGCATACCGATGTCATGTGTTCATGTTTAGAAGAAGATATATTGTATTATAATATTTATCCTAAAGAGCCAATGGAAAGTTATATTTGCACTTATTCCGGGATTTATAAAGTATAAAATTATATGGTGCTACTGTAGTTTTATAACACATGATGATATTTTTTAGATCATGCTCGAAAACTCTATACATCATCTGTAGCTCATGTATCAAAGTTTAGTAAATGGGATAATTAGGAACCGACGAATATGCAGAAGTCGTTGCGGAAAAGTTTATCGTTAATACCGGAATTGAAAAAGAAAAATTAAATAACTTGAAATGACGAGTTTTATATAACTGGAGGGGACTACTATAAAATACTCGAATGCGTAGTGAATAGCCTATATCGTGAATATTTTAAATTCATTTGTTGGATAGTATTGGGAATTCTTACGGAGATAAACTAGTTGTAGCAAGCGAATAACGACTAAAAACAGCAAATTTGAGCCAAAAAAAGGTCCCAACAGGGCTATTTTGGGCAAATTTTATGTAATCAATCTATTTACACGCACATTGTGCGCACAGCTCAGTTTCATGCTGCTCGCATAAAGGCGTTACTAGTTATGAAACATCATGCATTTTGTTCAACAACTAACTGAATTATAGTGTTTGTATATACTTGTCAGGTTACTTCACGCTAGTTTTTAGCTTGTTTTACCATTAAAAAATTATGGTTATATCGAATTTAGAGTGTTATTAAAAAAATTTGACCTTCTGAATTCGTCTGTAAGATCCGAAAATCATGTGTCTTAGATTTTGGTTTAGAAAGAATACTGCGTTGATTTTCGCGGCCTGATGGCTTCAGTAACAAAGTTGGAAATTTTGATTAAATAAATTAACTAAATTACGTAGAATTTAGGCTTTGCCACGTAACTGTATTAGTTTTGTCGCTGATTTGCCTTTAAAGTTTGCAGTTAAGCATTGAAGTGCCGCGATGTATGGATTTTCAACATGCTTCGGAAGACGTGCGAGGAACTCAGGCATGTTCCATTCATCACGGCACAACAACTCGGGTAAAAGCCCACTCATTCTCCTTAGTTTCGATTTTTCAGAAATTTTGAGTAAGCTCTTTAATTTAATTATTTTCAAATAAAATATCGTATTAAGTTCATCCGGTAAGTAAACTATGATTTATTTTGTATTAGTCTTTAGTCTTTAGTCTTTAGTCTTTAGTCTTTAGTCTTTAGTCTTTAGTCTTTAGTCTTTAGTCTTTAGTCTTTAGTCTTTAGTTTTTTTATTTAAATTTGTTGCTTCTTTTCGCTAGTCACTTTTAGTATCTTCCGTTTCTTCAATATTCCTATCTGATACTGTTGGTTCCATTACTAGGTTAGCAAGCGATTCACATAGTACGGTGCCTTTTTCGGTTAGGTACAGATGCTTGAGTTTTAAATCATTATCGTCTTGTTTTTCCTCAATAAGACCGAAACCCGGCTTACGGCGACCGTCAATTTTATCTCGGTCATAGCAGTAGATTGTTAAATCTCCCACATATCTTTTTATCGTACTCATAGATTGTTTGGGTAGCATTTTATTAATTTCTACACGTGTAATTCCTGGGTTTAATGCAATAATCAACAATATATCGAGTTGATGTGCATTTATCGCTTTGCTGATGAAATTTTGCACGGCTTGAACGCAGTCGCGTAGTTTTTCCAAGGCATATAATTGTTCAATTTCTAGCATAGGCTTATTCAGTACACTCTGGAAGTAATTGAGTTTCGATTGATGCGAGTTCGCATACACTTGTCTCTGGTCAATTTCGGGCTTAGTTCAAAAATGACTTTGACAATTAACGAGTTATAATAAATTACTTCCATATTAAATTGTTGATTTATTTAAATAAAATACGTAAATTTGTGCGGATTTAGACTAATTTTAGAAATTTAGAGCAATTATTATCGTTCATAGAGCTGATTGTATTTTTAGAATGAGCATTACAATTACAAAAATTGGTATATTTATGATCTTGAATCCTGCTCGGCCATAGAGCGGCCTATAAATCAATTGCTCAATCAGTAAGATTGATTTTACCTAAATATTTCACATTGGACCGTGGTCCAAGGTATTAATAAATTTAACTTTTTTGCACTAAAGGTAAATTCGGTAGCGTAAATGGGCTCTTTACGATGAGGTCGTTTTTGCAGTTTTTGCTGACGGGCTTTTTAAAGTCCGTAAATGTTATTCAGGAAAATGTGTAATGTTCAACGCAATTTTACTTTCTTAAAGATAGTCGCTCTTTCCATGCTGCCTGGTTTCGAAGTAAGCCCTTGCTGGCAAAAGTTTTTTGCAGCTCATTAAGAATTATAGAAATAGTACTGTTGAAGAAGTGTGTCCTAGGCAATTGCGCCGAAAATAGAGTAATCAGGTTCATGTAAGAAAATTTCAATCTTTTATATCAGGATAAATACTATGACTGATAATTCAGATCATCCTACCGGATTTCAAGTACTAAATAGTGCATCTCTGAATAAGGGCACTGCATTTACTACCGAAGAACGTGAGAAATATAAACTTCACGGGTTATTGCCGCCAGGAATCACGGCGCCGCCGGAGCAAATGAAACGTGTGTTGGCCAATATGCGTCGCAAGTACTATGACATTGAGCGCTACGTATTTTTAAAGGCATTGCAAAGTCGTAATGAACGTTTGTTTTATCAATTGGTCATTCAGAATATAGAAGAAGTAATGCCATTGATATATACGCCTACAGTGGGACAGGCATGTAAAGAATACGGCAGATTGTTTCGACGCCCAAGAGGGTTGTATATCACTATTAAGGATCTTGGTAACGTTAGACATGTAATGGAAAACTGGCCTTACAAAGACATTCGCGTGATTGTCGTAACCGACGGCGAACGCATTTTGGGGCTGGGGGATTTGGGTGCAAACGGTATGGGAATTCCAGTAGGTAAGTTAGCGCTTTACGTCGCCTGTGCGGGAATTCATCCAGCTCAGTGTTTACCTATTATGCTGGACGTGGGGACTAATAACGAAGAGTATCTTAATGATGAATTATATTTGGGTTTGCATCAAAAACGTGAAACCGGAGAAAAATATTATCAATTGCTCGACGAATTTGTGCAAACAACACAAGAAGTATTTCCCAATGCGTTAATCCAGTTTGAGGATTTTTTAACACCGCGTGCCTACAAGCTCATGAACTTGTATAAAGACAAGGTGCTGTGTTTCAACGATGATATTCAGGGTACTGCCGGAGTTGCCTTGGCCGGTGTATATGCCAGCACAAGAATAACAAAAATTAAATTTTCGGATTTAAAAATCATGTTTTTGGGTGCCGGTTCGGCCGCTACCGGTATTGCCGATTTGATTTGCCTGGCTTTGCAAAAAACGGGTTTAAGCGAACAGGAGGCGCGTGCACGATTATGGTTTGTAGATGTCGATGGTTTGCTGGTAAAGGGAAGAGACGGTTTACAGGAACACAATCTACCGTATATGCAGGAACATGAGCAGCTGGATTTTGTACCTGCAATTGATTCTATCAAGCCGAATATATTGATTGGTGCAACCGGTTTCCCGGGGACCTTTACTCAGGAAGCCATCAAGCATATGAGTACAATTAATGACCGTCCGGTAATATTTGCCCTGTCTAATCCCACCTCGCGGGCGGAATGTACCGCCGAACAGGCATATGCATGGTCGCAAGGTCGCGCCGTATTTGCCAGCGGTAGCCCGTTTGGTGAAGTAGAATTTGCGGGAAATATATTCAGACCCGGACAGGGGAACAACGCCTATATTTTTCCAGGAATCGGTCTGGGTGCGGTGGTCTGTAAAGCATCGCTGATCACTGATGAAATGTTTCTGGTAGCGGCGCAAGCACTGGCAAAGCAGGTCAGCGAGGAGGATTTGGAGGTCGGTGCCTTATACCCGCCGTTAAGTGATATTCGTAATATTTCACGTAAAATTGCAGCTAAGGTAATAGAGTATGCCTATGACAGTGATTTAGCCCAGTTGCAACTGCGTACGGAATCGATGGAGCAGTATATTAATGACTATATGTATGATCCGAGCTATTGAAAATGTGCTAACTTTGTTAAACATGGCAGTATCGTGAGAATAATAATAAAAGGTAGTTCGCTCAGTGGATCGAAATCAGTTTATTGTGCTAGCCGGAGGAATGCCGAAAATTCCTGCGCCTCGTAACTATCTTGCGCGTAAACACCAACACGAGTACTTCTGGAAATTTTTTGCGCAATCGAAGTGGCGCAAATCAGTTAAAGCTATATACAGCGAGATGTCAGTGGATACCTTGTTGCGCAAGCGAATCTACAGTATAGAGCATATTGTACCAAAATCTTATTTACGAACCTGTCTGGAGCAGTCCGGGCGTCCCGGAATTGTCATCCATAGCGCTATTTATAATCCCTATAACTATGCGCCGAGCCATCGAAAAGTGAATGCGAGTCGATCATCATTGCCTTATGATATAGAGGATGATGTGTTGTTTAAGAACATAAAAATGAAAAAAGCGGGCAGCCTTCCAGTGGGCACTGATTTCGAAGGTGAATGGCTCGTGCCGCAGCGATCGCGTGGTTGTGTTGCCAGAGCGATTTTGTATGTGGCGATCTTGTATGGAATTGATCGTATCGGCAAGGATGCAGTAGAAAAATTTATTCCCTGGGCGAGCGCGAATCCGCCGGCTGACTGGGAGGTTGCATTTAATCGCTGGATTTTAAAAAAATATTCGATTAATAATCCGTTGATTGAAAAACGCGGCGGAATTAACCCTCAGTCTCTACTGCAGGACAATGAATTAATTCAGTCACTGCATACATACTGCAAGCATGTAAATTAAATCAATGAAAGTTATAGAAGTACTTACTGATGCAGGTCATGTCGATACTATATTAAGTATAGCAGAACAGCATAATGTACCTGATGTATGGCATTACCAAAGCGGCGAGGACGAGCGACATGTCGTGCGATTGCTGGCGCCTGCCGAGGATACTCAATCTATTTTAGACAGCGCACAAAAAGTCTTGAGCACTTCAGAAATTTCCAGGGTAATTGTATTTCCGGTAGAGGCCACGGTGCCGCGTTACGAAAGCGATCAGCAAAGTTCAGGTAAAACCAAAACACGCACTTCCCGTGAGGAGTTGTATCAAAATGTAGAAAAAAATGCGCGCTTTGATCGTAATTATATTTTCCTGGTAATTCTTTCTACTATCGTGGCTGGTGTAGGTATGCTGGAAAACAATATTGCCGTGGTAATCGGTGCAATGGTGATTGCACCGTTACTGGGACCCAATATTGCACTGGCATTGGGAACCGTACTAGGTGATCGTAAATTGATGTTGCGTGCCAGCGGTACGTTATTATTTGGAATTTTTATCGCTTTAGCGGTAGCGTATATTCTGGTGTTCGCGTATCCGTCGCAAAATTTCAGTCAGGAATTATTGACCAGAACTGACGTTGGGTTTGGTGCCATGGCGATGGCGCTTGGTTCCGGCGCGGCAGCGGCGTTATCCATGACAACAGGCTTATCGACCGTATTGGTGGGTGTGATGGTGGCGGTCGCAATTCTGCCTCCGACGGTTGCTGCGGGGTTAATGCTCGGGTATCAACAGAATTTGCTGGCGTTTGGGGCATTTATGTTGCTGGCTATTAATATTGTATGTATCAATTTATCCGCCAATGTCGTGTTTTTACTCAAGGGAATCAATCCGCGCACCCTGGGAGAAAAGAAAAAAGCCAAGCTAAATACAGTGTTGTATTTAATATTTTGGTTGCTGTTGTTGGTGGTGTTGGTGGTAATATTGTATCGAACCGGAATCAAAGTAACTTAGTTAAGAGTAGTTAAAAGTATTTATGGAAAATCAGAAGAACGTATTTGGAGAAGATATCAAGGAATGTAGTTGTACGCCCATGACCGGATTTTTTCGCGACGGATATTGCAATACTCGTGCGGACGATGTCGGGTCGCACACAGTATGTGCTCAAGTTACCGAAGAGTTCTTGGTCTATTCCAAAGGTAAAGGCAATGATTTGTCAACTCCGATGCCGGAGTTCGGGTTTGATGGATTGACTGAAGGGGATCGTTGGTGTTTGTGTGCTCAAAGGTGGAAAGAAGCATTTGACGACGGAATTGCACCAAAAGTAATTCTTGAAGCTACTAATCAGAAAGTGCTGGATATCATTCCATTAGAAGATTTAAAGCAATATGCCATTGACCTTGTCTGAGTAACGCTTTTAATTCAATGGCGGTACTCTGGCAAAAAAGAATCCAAAATACCGATTATCGTGTGGCAAGAGCAGGTGCATCGGTGCGTCTTTATCGTAATAATGTTTTGCACAGTCAGTGGAATCCTGCACATCCAGTCAAGGGTAATTTGTGGGAATTGTTTTTACTAACAAATCTCGGTGATCAAAAGTTGAATCGAATACTGGTACTGGGTGTGGGCGGAGGTGCTGCTGTCAACTTGATTCACCATTTCAATTCGGAAGCTAAAATAGATGCAGTTGAATTGGATAAAGTCCATATCAGTATCGCAAAAAAATATTTTCAGGTGAATTCGAAAAAATGTCAGTTAGTCCACGCCGATGCATTTGATTGGATAAAATCCTGTGCTGATAATACCTACGACTTAATTATAGACGATGTGTTTCACGAGGCGGATCAAGTACCATTTCGATCGATTAAAATGAGTGCCGATTGGATAAAAGTGCTGTTAAGAAAAATTAATTCCAAGGGGACTCTTGTGATTAATTTTGCCGATAAAAAAGAATGGAAATCCTGTCTCGAGTCGCCGTCAGTCCGAAAAAGTTTGCATAAAAACTACCAAATTGGCGTCGCATCAAGTAGCAGGTGCGAGAACAGAATCGTACATATTTCGACACGCCCGTTGTCCGCAAGCGTTATCAAGAAGTCGCTGCTGGATTACAAGCGCCGTGATTATTTGCGCTGCTGGTCTGCGGGAAAGTTTTCATACCGCCGCGTACAATAATAGAATAGCCGTATGCGTGGTTATGTTCCTCCCGATCCCGAAGGTGGGGTTTCAAAAGAGCAATTTGCGGTGGTGTATGCGCCACGCGCGAAGCGACACCGGTTTTCCGCCAATTGTGTCGAAATCGTGGCCAATCGTGAGCAGGCCATCGATCGATCCGAGGCCGCTGCGAACCGCTATCCTGCCAAGGTGCTGGGTCCTTCGAAGTCCTCTGAAGGGCAGTATATTTACTACCTGGTTGAGTGGCTAACTTGTTGAAAATCCATGGAATTAGTCACTTTATCAAGTATTTTGTCCCATACACCTTAAATTAATTTACTCTGCAAAATAGTTGGGTAGGCTATGGCCTATAACAACCTTCACGGCCGCCTGCGAATTCGATGCTCAACCTGTTTGGAAAGAATACTGAAGATTCTTCAGATACCCTGATGCAGGAGTTGGCGGCTGCGTCTGCGAAAGCTCCATATTCCATCTATCTGGCCCCGAGCGGTGAAATTCTGTTCGTCAGTTTCGGGCTGAAAGAGTACTTTCTGGTTCACAATGTCTATGACGCAAAATCGGTATTACCCCATGAGTTGAGAGACACTGGCCAGGCGATTCTGAGGGCCGGCTCTTCTGAGGTGATCACGCATGAGTACGGTGGCAAAACCTGGGCGTGGGAGTTTTCGTTACATTCAAGTAATGTCTTAGTAGCGGAACTGCTGAATTTCAAAGATTTTGCGCAAGCCGGCGAACTTGAATCAAATGTCGAAACGGAACAGCTTAATGAAGAAATATTTGGCAATATTCCATCCTGTTTGTGCGTAACCTCGTTTGATAATCTGGATTTGATTTACGCCAATGCGCGGTTTTATGAAATGTTTAATTCGGCGATGGGTGACAAATCCATTGACAATATTTCAGCCATCATTACCAATCAGGTAATTTTACAAGATATCAAAGCGTCGATTACCGATACGGATGAAGTCGACAATGTGCTGTTTCTATTTAATAAAACCGGTGGAAACTTTTGGGAAAGTCAGGATATCTATGTTTCAACTAATGTGAAAAGAGCGCACCAGATGCTTGGCAACGTGTTGGTATGGACATTTCAGGATATTTCGGATTATAAAAACTTACAACATCAGCACGAACAATTTAAGAAAAAATTTAATACATCTATACAGGCGGCAACCGAGGGAATTTGGGAGTGGTCCAAATTAAAAGAAAACGGAGACTGGTGGTCCAAGCCGATGTATTCCTTGCTTGGGCTTGATATTGATAACACTTCGCCTTCGGTCGAGATGATCAAGCGTCTGATGCATCCCAAAGATAAAAAGCGCTACGATCACCTTCTCGAAACAGAAATTCGCAGCAATCAGTATTTTTCTATGGAATGCAGGTTGGCGGTCAAGGAAAAAGGTTTTCGCTGGTTTCGTATGCGTGTCGTAGGTTCATTTGATACGCATGGCGATATCAATAAACTGATCGGTTCGTTGGTAAATATTCATTCAGAAAAAACCAGTCGCATGCAACTGCAGCAGGAGAAAGACAAAGCGTTTGCGACCTTGAATTCCATTGTCGATGCGGTAATTACTACCAATCAGGAAGGTTTTATTGAATATAAGAACTCTGCGGCTGAACGATTGACCGGGGTATCAAGAAACGAGTCGCAGGGAAGTAGAATCGATAATATTATTTCTTTTTTCAAAGAGCATTCAACGGTTGAGATTGAAAATCCGGTAATCGAATGTCTGAATACCGGTGAGCAAATGAAGCAGAAGATTTACGCAGATATGCTTGATCGTGATGGCACCCGCTATACTGTACAGGTAATGGCGACTCCGTTGGTGCGAAAGGACGGGAAAATATTCGGAGCTGTGTTGGTACTAAATGACGTTACCAATATTCGCGTATTATCACGGCGACTTAAATACCAGGCTTCGCATGATATTCTGACGAAATTAATTAATCGAAGCGAATTTGAAAAGCGGGTAAGAAGCGCCATATTGCTTGCTCAGGATCAAGGTGAGAATTCCGCCGTTCTTTATATTGATCTGGATCGATTCAAGCTAATTAACGATATTTGTGGTCATGCTGCGGGTGATGAGTTATTAAAGCAGGTGGCAAAATTGTTACGCAATCTGGTTGGCGAAAAGAATTCTGTGGCTCGTATGGGCGGAGACGAATTCGCGGTGCTGATTGAGGATTGCTATTTTAGCCAGGCAGAGAAAGTCGCTGAAAAAATTCTTAGAGAGCTGGCGGCCTATAGATTTTCATGGAATGAAAAAACTTTCAGCGTCGAAGCAAGTATCGGTCTCGCAGAAATTCGCGAATCCTGCGACGGGCTTACCTATATTCTAAACGCTGTGGATAGTGCGTGCTATCTGGCTAAAGAATCCGGCCGTAACTGTATTCGTAAATACAGTGAAGGCGACGATACGATTATAGAGCGCAAAGGTCAGGAACGCTGGATTCAGCATTTCGATAAGGCGATAGAAGAAGACGGTTTTGCTCTGTATGCGCAGCCTATTGTCGCACTAGGTGATGACAAGTCGAAAAAGAACGCAATTGAAGTGCTGGTGCGAATGCTTGATGATGACGGCAGTGTTATTCCTCCTAATGCTTTTTTACCTGCAGTTGAGCGATATGATCGTGCTTACAAACTGGATAAGTGGATTGTCGAACAAGTGTTTAAGTTCGTCAGTACTAATAAGAAGTTTATAAAACAACTGGGAAAATGTTCGATCAACCTATCCGGACAGTCGATGGCGGAAGACGGATTGCTGCCGTTTATTCAGGAAAAGGCAAGAGAATATAAAATCGATGCGTCCAAAATTTGTTTTGAAATTACCGAGACAGCCGCAATTGCGAATCTGACCATGGCGATTGATTTAATTAATAGCCTTAAGGAAGATGGATTTTTATTTGCGCTGGATGATTTCGGTTCGGGTTTATCTTCATTTGCCTACCTAAAAAGTCTGCCGGTAGATTACCTGAAGATCGATGGAATCTTTGTTAAAGACATGCAAACCGACAAAGTAAATTATGCAATGGTTAAAGCTATTCATGATATGAGCACAGTTCTCAATAAACAAACCATTGCCGAATATGTAGAAAATGACGCTGTTGTCGAATTGTTGACCGAAATCGGTATCGAC
>JANQOT010000048.1 GCA_028285655.1 Gammaproteobacteria bacterium | reverse complement strand
AAAATTTTACGCTTGCTATCTCAAATGGATGCACAATACCCGTTCCTGAGAATAGCATTGACTTAGCATACTCAAACCAGCTTATGGAACACTTGCATCCCGACGATGCCTTCGATCAATTAAAAAATATCTTTGCAGCGTTGGCGCCCGGCGGCATGTATCTATGCATTACTCCAAACCGGATAAACGGTCCACACGATGTATCTAAATACTTTGATACAGTTGCATCAGGATTCCATTTAAAAGAATACACAATTTCAGAGCTAAGCAAATTATTTAAAAACACTGGCTTTACTAAACTCAAACTATACTTACGAATAAGAGACAAACATATAAGCTTCCCGATAATCCTGGCAATCTTTTATGAACATATACTAGAAAGGTTACCTTACAAAGTAAGATTGTCGGTTGCGAACAAAAAGCCTTTAAAAGGATTGATGAAAATTCAACTGGCCGGCATTAAACACGACCATCGATGATTCGAATATTAATTTAATTAATCAGACCGCCCGTATTCGTCGTCGAAGCGCTCGATATCGTCTTCACCCAGATAGGCGCCTGACTGCACTTCGATCAACTCTAAAGGAATTTTGCCGGGATTTTCCAGTCGGTGAATGGTGCCGATGGGAATAAACGTGGATTCGTTTTCGGATAATAAAAATTCTTCTTCGCCGCGGGTCACCAATGCGGTGCCGTTGACGACAATCCAGTGTTCCGCACGATGGTGGTGTTTTTGTAACGACAATCGTTCTTTTGGATTTACGGTTATTCTTTTTACTTGAAATCGGTCGGCGCAATCAATGGATTCGTAGTCACCCCAGGGGCGATAGACTTTGCGGTGAATATCGGCTTCCTCGCGTTGCTTGTCTGTCAACTTGCCGACGATGTTTTTGACTTTTTGCGAATGTCCTCGATGCGTTACCATAATCGCATCGGCGGTTTCGACGATTACCGTATCTTTCATGCCGACGGCTGTAACCAGGCGATTGGAACTATGCACATAACAACCTTCGCACTCTTCCAGTAACACATCGCCGGTGGTTGCATTGGCGTTGTCGTCTTGTTGCGATGATTCCCATAAAGCATGCCAGGAACCGACATCGTTCCAGTCGCTGCTTAAAGGCACCATGGCCGCATTATTGGTTTTCTCCATAACCGCATAGTCGATGGATTCACTTTTGCAATTCGCGAATTCGTCTTTTTGAATGCGAATAAAATCCAGGTCTTTGGACCGACTTTCAAACGCTGTTTTAACGTCGGCTGCCAAGGTATCTTCAAATTTAACCAGCTCGTTTAAAATCGCCGTCGCGCGAAACATAAACATGCCGCTGTTCCAGAAATATTTTCCAGCCGCGACATATTCCTTTGCCTTGGTCAATTGTGGCTTTTCATAAAACCATTCCACTTTATTGGCACGATTGTCCGCCAGACCTATTCCGACTTTAATGTATCCGTAACCGGTTTCCGGTCGCGTCGGCGTAATACCAAAGGTCACCAGATAATCTTCAGCGCAAAGTTGTAGCGCGACATCAACAGCTTCGGCAAACTGATCGTGCGTGTCGAGAATATGATCGGCCGGAAGCACCAACAATACTGCGTGCGGGTCGCGCTGCAGTGCCTGCAATGCGGCCAGCGCTATCGCAGGTGCGGTGTTACGACCCACCGGCTCTAATACAATGTCGGCACGTTTTACTTCTTCCAGACGTAGCTGCT
Source organism: Gammaproteobacteria bacterium (assembly GCA_028285655.1). Classification (GTDB taxonomy): domain Bacteria; phylum Pseudomonadota; class Gammaproteobacteria; order UBA4575; family UBA4575; genus JANQOT01. Next base: position 3,533 of record JANQOT010000048.1, on the reverse strand, counting down.
CTGCCGCCATGAAGCGGTGTTCATCGTTGCACACCACAATCGGTTCCTGTACTCCGTTTTCCAGGTTTCTGACGCGCGCAACCGTATCCTGAAACAGGCTGCGGCCGTTGCGTAGGGGAATAAACTGTTTTGGGTACAATTTGCGGGACATCGGCCACAGGCGGGTGCCGGAGCCGCCGGACAGAATTACAGGAATGATTTGATTGTATTTAGACATGCTCGTTGGCTGTTTGATCTATATTCGATAGTGTCACCGTGATCTTAAGCGGTCCGCGATAGTATGGCGAGATACTAGCAGAATTAAGCCCAGCATAATGCTGATGATTCCCCAGTTTCCCCAAATGATATACGGCGTGCGGCCTTGCATCGGGCGCACATCGCCACTAACCACTTCGTCGATAAACTGGTCGGATTTGACCAATACCGTCCCACGCGGATCGATGATGGCGGAAATACCAGTATTGGTGGCGCGCAGCATGTAGCGACCGGCCTCCAGGGCACGTGAACGCACAATCTGCAGGTGCTGGTGCGGTGCCAATGAGTCGCCGAACCAGGCATCGTTACTGACGTTAGCCAGCAACTGCGCACGCGGTAACGCTCGATTGATTTCTTCTCCAAACGCGGCCTCGTAACAGATGGAAGCACCCACTGGTATGCCGTGCATCATGACAATCGGTTCGCCTTCACCTGGAGATAAATCGGACATCGGAATATTAATCAATCCACGTAAATGGCCAAACAGCCAGCGCATCGGCCAGTATTCGCCAAACGGCACCAGGCGTTGCTTATGGTAAAACTGAGTTTCGCCGCCGATGGTCACCAGTGAGTTAAATAAAGTTTCTCGATCCGCTTCGCGTTGGTAGGTAAACACACCCGATAAAATTTCGATGTCCTGTTTGTTTATTTCCTGCTTCAAACTTTGCAGAAAATCCTGATTGACTAAACTGTAGTAGGTTGGAATCGCGGTTTCCGGCCAGACGATGATCTTGCTGTCGCTATGTTCAAATGTTTCTCGTACATAAATTTTATATATTTCGCTGCGACGCTTCGGATCCCATTTCATGTCAAATGGAATATTGGCCTGCACTAAAGATGCTCGCACGGATTTTTCACCTACAGGTGTCGTCCAAGTTATCCATTGCAGTGGAGTCAAAATGGCCAGCAAGACCAACAAGCCCAGCGCGCCTTTGATAGCATTGCCGGATTGCGCGCGCACCAGCTCTATAATACTGACCGCAATGATTGCAATGACCGCGCTGGCACCATAGCTGCCGAAAATCGGAATAATGCCGGCAAACGGTGAGTCAATGACCACATGGCCCAGCAGCAACCATGGAAATCCGGTAAAGATCCAGCTGCGCACCCACTCGATTAACACCCAGCAGGATACAAACAAACACAAGCGCGTGATTGCCTGGGAATTTTCCCGCAGCAACTTGCTGTAGAGCCATATTGCCAATCCAGGAAAAATCGCAAACACCAATGTCAGAACGATGGTGGTAAGAATTGCAATTGCAAAATGCGCCTGGCCGTAATCGTGTACGCTATGAAAAAACCAGGAAACGCCGAAACCGAACATACCGATACCGAATAAATACCCTGTTCGAAATGCATTGGTAATGTTGCTTACAGAAAGCAGTGCAAACAAAATAGAAATCGAAACAATGCTCATCCACCACAAGGAAAACGGTGAAAACGCCAGCACACTGACGGCACCAGCGAATAGCGCCAAGCTATAACGAATCATAAAGTAGAAGTTGGTTTGTATTTTTTATTTAGTATTGTACTAAGTGACTACTCCGCCCTGGTCACTTTCAACAAATGCAGGCGACGGCTGTCTGCACGCACGACTTCAAATGTAAATTCTCGTTTACCGACAGACTCCCCTCGCTTGGGCACACGGCCAAATAAATGTGTTACCAAACCGCCAATGGTATCGAATTCATCATCTTCAAATGTAGTTTCGAAAAATTCATTAAAATCTTCGATCGGCGTCAATCCTTTTACCAAAGCATAGTTGTCTTCTTCCGAGTAGGTAATATATTGATCTTCTTCCAGATCGTGCTCATCGGTAATGTCACCGACAATTTGTTCCAGCACATCTTCGATCGTCACCAGCCCGGACACGCCGCCGTATTCGTCTACAATAATCGCCATATGATTTCTGCTATTACGGAATTCATTTAACAATATATTCAGCCGCTTGCTTTCCGGAACGATAAATGCCGGGCGTAAAATATCTTCGATGTTGAACTCTTCGCGATTATCTTCCACGAAGTAGCGTAATAAATCTTTTGCCAACAACACGCCGACGACTTCGTCGCGACTGTCGCCGATCACGGGAAAGCGCGAATGCGCCGATTCGATAATAATCGGTAACATTTCCTGCACGCTGTGTTCTTCTTCGACTACTACCATTTGCGAACGCGGCACCATAATATCGCGCACCCGCAGTTCCGATACCTGCAAGACACCTTCAATCATAGCCAGCGCGCCCAGATCAAAAAGATTACGTTCCTGTGCGTCGTGCAGAATTTCCACCAACTCTTCACGATCTTTGGGCTCACCCAAAAATACTTGTCCGAGTCGATCTAGCCAGCTTTTTTGTGATGAGGGGTCAGGCGCAGTGCCCATATAGATTTTCTAACAGAGTTAAATCGATGAGGTTACAGGCGGCAGCTATTCGTAGGGGTTTGAAAACCCGAGCTTGCTCATTAATTGAATTTCAATATTTTCCATATTTTTTGCGTCGGCATCGTCAAGATGATCATAGCCTTGCAGATGCAGAATACCATGTAGCGTCAAATGCGCCCAGTGGCTGAGTAGCGATTTCCCCTGCTCCGCAGCCTGTTTGGCGACAATCGGCGCACAAATCACAATGTCGCCGATGAACGGTAGATCGACTTCCGGGGGGATATCGGCCGGAAATGCCAGCACATTCGTTGCCTGCGGTTTTTTTCGATACTGCTGGTTCAGAGCTGCACTCTCGGCCTCGTCAACAATGCGTATGGATACTTCTTGCTCAACGGTCGCGTCTATCGCCGCCGCCCATTGTTGAAATTGATCATTATCAGGGATATCTGGGCCAGATGCTGCTTGTTGAACTTGCACTGTAACCATACTGTCACAATAAACCGAATTATCTTTACCCAACTCTTTTTATATAGCCGTCAGGGGCGACTGTAATAAGCAACTTGTTTGGAATATCAGAATCAATTTCGAAATCAGAATGTTTTTTAAGATATTCCCAAACCGCAGTCTTGGGGTTATTTCCTTTATCCCAGGGACGATCCTCAAAATAACCAGCGGGCATATCTTCTATGATAGTATCAAACACTACACAGTAGCTACCAACTGAAGTAAGTGGCGCGTACGCTTCCAGTTCGGCCAAAACATGGTCATGTGTATGGTTGGAGTCTAGACAAACTAAAATAGTTTTAAAACCTTTAGATATTTTTCTGACTTTTTCTACAACCTCTGAATCAATGCTAGAACCTTCAATCATTTCAATCCTAGAAGCCATTGGATGATTT
>JANQOT010000034.1 GCA_028285655.1 Gammaproteobacteria bacterium | reverse complement strand
ACGCAAGAAGATGCGTCAATCGATCGAGCGCTTGAGAATGTCTTCATAGGCGTCGATACGCCGGTCGCGAAAATAGGGCCAAATCAGCCGCTGTTGAACGGTTTCCTGCACATCAATGTCGACGACCATGCTGTGGTTGTCGCTACTGCTGCAGCAAGCAATGATCTTACCCATTGCATCGCAGGCAAAACTGTTTCCCCAAAAATGAATACCTGCAGTTTGCCCACTAAGGTCTGGCTCGTGTCCGCAACGGTTAACGGCAATAACAGGAATATTATTGGCAATCGCATGACTGCGTTGAATGGTTAGCCAGGCATCCAGTTGTCGACGCTGTTCTGGTTCCCCGTCTTGCGGATCCCATCCGATAGCGGTCGGAAAAATCAATAACTCGGCGCCAGCCAAAGCCATTAGCCGCGCAGATTCCGGAAACCATTGATCCCAGCAAATTAACACGCCGAGTTTGGCTAATGACGTGGTAATCGGCGTAAATCCGGTATCGCCGGGAGTGAAGTAATATTTTTCATAATATCCCGGATCGTCGGGAATATGCATTTTGCGGTAAAAACCCGCCATCGAACCGTCCTGGTCAAACACAACTGCGGTATTATGAAAAATACCGTTACTGCGTTTTTCGAAAATGGAGCCCACCAGGACAACATGATTCTGTTTTGCTGCAGTGGCGAGCGCATTGCAGGTAGGGCCGTCCAGTGGTTCGGCTAAATCAAAATGCTGTTGTGACTCTGTCTGACAAAAATACAGGCATCGGTGCAATTCCTGCAATACGACTAGTTCAGCGCCTTGCCTGGAAACGCTTGTAATTTGTTCCAGCGAGTAATTCAGGTTTGCAGCGGTATCCGCAGAATTAATTTGTTGTATTAAAGCGGGTTTCATCCAGTGTATTTACAGGTACGTGTAAAGTAGCGCAATGCAGGCTACCAAACTGTTGTATGAGTTCAGTGGCGTCTATTCCGACCACATTTCTATCCGGTCGCAGACGTTGAATAGTCGTTAGTGCCTGCGTATCGTGATCGTCATTATATAACGGTACGATAATACTTTTATTGGTAATGATAAAGTTCATATAACTGGCAGGTAGAATATTGCCGTCGCTGTTATAAATCTTATTTTTGGGCATTAGTATCGGTACTAATTTATAAGGCTGGTGTTTGCGTGTGACCAGATTTGCAAGCTGCTTTTGCAACGAGCTTAAACAGGTAAAGTTGATGTCTTGCGGATTATCAGTAGCGGCGTGAACGATGGTATCGTCTTTGATAAATCTGGCCAGAGTATCGATGTGGCCACCGGTATCGTCTCCGGCCAACGCATCGACCTCGATCCCCAAAACTTTTTTGACTGCCAGGCTTTGTTTCAGCTCGGCAAGCAGATCTTCAACTTTTAATTGTGTGCCTGTGTTATTGCGAAGAATACAGCTTAAGTTGGTCAGTACTGTTGCGTTTTCATTAAATTCCAGATTCCCGCCTTCTAAAACCAGCGGAAAGCGGGTGTATTGACATGTATTTGAATTAATTACTTTGTAGAAGGTTTCGGTAAATAGATTGTCCAGGCGATGAGGATATTTTTCACCCCAGGCATTAAAGTCAAAGTCGAGATAAGAATAACGCTGGTTGCCCAGTAAAAATAATGGGCCGTAATCACGTACCCAGGTATCATTCGTTTCAATTTGAATAAACTTTAATGCCTGTCGATTACAGCCGAAGTCTGCGCATTGATCCTGAATGCTTTCTTTGTGCTGATGATCAAAATAAATAATGACAACGGTTTGCGATGCCGCAATGGCTTTGGTCAACGTCAAGTAACACTGCTCGACAGATTCTAATTGATTGGCCCAGTCAGAATACCGGTGTGGCCAAACAAGTACAGTGGCATCCTGTGGGTGCCACTCAGGTAGAGGGTATGATTTTTCCACGCGCGTACATTTTAATAACTGATGTGCCCGCGTATTTTCGATTGAATTCTAATAGATTCTCCGTGTCTACTTGTCAGTAAACACAACAGAATGAAGCACGTAATTATTTTCAAAAAATACCGAATAGCGGGCATAGTCCCAACGATAAATAGCGGGTTCTCCTACAGGTCCGATTTTGGAATTAGGAGCACCGAATTTCGACTCTACTTGGTTTTTGGTCATGCCGCGAACCGGGCTGTTGTCATCACTAATAATATGCGGTGCTTCGCCGGGCATCTTTAGCACGTCGGCCTGCACGACAGTCAGGCAAATGAAGGAAGACACTATACAAAAGCGTATCAGTTGAGCGATCATGGCTGAGTCCTGTTGAAATTTGTTTCGACTATAGCACTCGTTGAAATCACCTGAAAACTGTTCAATACGCGAAAATGGATAACGCAATCGGTTTTTCTGACCAGCGATGGAGCGGCGGCTTGCATTTATTTGCCTAGCCTGAATAATAGCGGCTGAAAATATAAAATAAACAGTAGGTTAAGTAAAATATTTAAAGTAAAAACGAATGTTTAAACCGCTCGAATTATTCATCGGATTACGCTATCTGCGGGCCAAACGGCGCAATCACTTTATTTCATTTATCTCGCTTATTTCGGTGGCGGGAATCGCCCTTGGCATTATTGTCATTATCACGGTGTTGTCGGTTATGAACGGTTTTCAAACCGAAATTCGCGACCGTATGTTGCGCATGACTGCGCATGCAAATGTGCTGGAACTGGATGGCCATCTGGATGACTGGCAGGATGCAGCCAAAGCGGTGCAGCATGAGCAGAATATCATCGGTGTTGCACCATACGTCGAAGGCCAGGCCATGGTCGTCAAGGGAACGCAAGTTACCGGCTTGCTGTTGCGCGGAGTCGATCCCGCTACCGAACCGGATGTTTCCGAAATTCGAACTTATATGATTGAAAACGACTTGCCGATCCTGGAAGCGGGCAAGTTCAGAATTTTATTGGGTAGCGAGCTGGCGCGCTTCCTGGGGGCATCGGTGGGCGAGAAGATCACGGTAATCACACCGGAGGCTACTGTAACACCGGCGGGAATTCTGCCTAAATTGCGGCGATTTCAGGTAGCCGGTATTTACGAAGTCGGCATGAATCAATATGACCGTAACACCGCGGTCATTCACATTGAGGACGCCAAGCTTCTTTACCGTCTCGGCGATAAAGTCACCGGCCTGCGTTTGAAGCTCACCGATTTGTTCCTGGTGCCCAGACTTACGCAACAACTAAATACCGACCTGCAGGGTAAATACTGGGTAACCGACTGGACTCGCAGTCATCGCAATTTTTTTCGCGCAGTAAAAATGGAAAAAACCATGATGTTTATCATTATGACGCTGATTGTGGCAGTGGCTGCGTTCAATGTCGTGTCGATGCTGGTAATGGTGGTCACCGACAAGCAGTCCGACATTGCAATTTTGCGAACGTTCGGCGTATCGGCACGCAGTGTGCAATGGATTTTTATTATTCAGGGAAGTCTAATCGGTTTGGTCGGAACGATTCTGGGCGTGATCGGCGGTATTTTGCTGGCGTCCAATCTTGAAAGCATTGTGGCGGGCATCGAAGATTTGTTTAACACCAAGTTTTTGCCTTCCAGTGTTTACTATATCAGCGACTTGCCGTCGGAAGTATTGGCCAGTGATGTGATAGTTGTCGCATCCATTTCATTTTTATTAACCGTTGTCGCCACATTGTATCCTGCATATCGTGCTGCAAAAACACAGCCTGCGGCTGCGTTGAGGTATGAATAATGGCCGAGCAGTCCAACAGTGTAGTGCTTGAAGTCAACGCGCTGAGTAAAAGCTTCAGCGATGGTGAATTGCAAGTGGATGTGTTGAAAAACGTTAATTTGCAGATTTCCGCTCAGGAAAAAGTCGCCATTGTCGGCGCCAGCGGAAGCGGTAAAAGCACACTGCTGCATTTGTTGGGCGGGCTGGATGCGGCGACTTCCGGTGAAGTGGTTTTATGCGGGCAGGATCTTAACAAAGTGTCCGATAAGCAACGTGGCGAGTTGCGCAACCGGTATCTGGGTTTTATTTATCAGTTTCATCACCTTTTGCCTGAATTTACCGCTTTGGAGAACGTTTGCATGCCGTTATTGGTTCGGGATTCGACTGTTGTTGAAGTTAAACAGCAGGCAAAAGATATGTTGGCTCGAGTGGGCCTTGCGAATCGCCTGCAGCATAAGCCCAGTGAATTATCCGGCGGTGAGCGTCAACGCGTTGCGATAGCACGGGCATTGATTACACAGCCAAAAATTATATTGGCGGACGAACCGACGGGAAATCTGGACAGTAAAACCGCAGCCAACGTGACCGAAATTATGATGGAGCTCAATGCTGAATTACACACAGCGATTATTCTGGTCACCCACGATATGGAGGTTGCTTCAAAAATGCATACTCTGTATGAGTTGCAGGATGGCGAGCTCGCCAGAAATAATTAATTGCGTTCGACTTGATTAAATTTTTTTCTATGCCTGCGGTTTGACCATACGCGGGAAACATAATAACGCCAATATAATTGTACGAAGCCGTAGCCGAATGCGCCGGCTAGTGCGCCAGCGCACAAACATCCCACCAGGAACGGTTGCCAGCGATCCAGCAATCCAGTAAATAACCAGTTAAAACTGAATTCGAACTGAAACGGTTCCAGATGCACATCCAGAATTATCGTGCCTAATTTGTATGCCGAATAAAAAATAGCGGGCACTGTTATCGGGTTGGTTACCCAAACCAGAATTACTGAAATCGGAATATTGGCCCTGAAGATAATCGCAAGGCCCGCGGCAATAACCATTTGCCCGGGGATAGGGACGAATGCCGTGAAAAGTCCAATTGCAAATGCGCGCGCAACCGAACGACGATTAATATGCCACAGGTTCGGATCTCTGCCCGCGTGGCCGAACAAAGACAGAGAATACTTTTCTCTAAACCCCTCGATTTGCGGGAATAATTTTCTAAAAATCTTTTTCGGCATAGTGGTTAATCAAGCGATTGAGAGAATAACTATTAGGGCACAATTATGACACGAATATGATTCGACTCGCGCTGTCGTTTTTGCTGGGAGTGCTAATTTTTCAGACCTCCAGAACGTTGCCGCCTCATTATATTGTAGTTGGGTTTCCCGCGGTCGCTATTTTGTATGTTTATTTTCCGCGTGGCCGCTATGTATATTGGGTATTGTTGGGGTTTTTATGGTCTTTTCTTTTTGCGTCCACCCGCTTGCTTCCCGCATTGGATCCGGAACTGGAGGGCCAGGACCTGCACATAAACGGCGACGTAGTTGAGATCAACAAGCAATCGCCGAATTTCAGCAGTTTTGTATTTCAAATCAGCTCTGTTGACGCCCCAGAATTGGCCGGGCGCCTGCCCGACAGAGTACGTCTTAGCTGGTATTACCCGCCACAGCAGGTCGATTTACAACAACAATGTCAGTTTCAAGTTCGGCTGAAAAGGCATTGGCGATTTGCGAATCCCGGTAGTGTCGATCGCGAAAAGCTGATGTTTACCAAAGGGATCGGTGCGCGCGGCTACGTGCGAGCAGGGCGGTGCCGGGAAACAGACAGCGGAATTGAAAAAATTAGTGTGCGCACTCGATTGATTGAGCGTTTTGAGCGTCAGGCGAAACAATACCAGCATCGCGGTTTGATGCAAGCGCTTAGCTTCGGTGTGCGCGATGATATTCAGGATTCTCAATGGGAAATTATGCGTGCCACCGGCACTTCGCATTTACTGGCAATTTCCGGATTGCATCTCAGTGCGATCTGTCTGGTGGTGTTTCTCGCGGCGACCAGTCTGGCAAAACGCAGTGCAAATTTATGTGCACATTTTCCTGCGCAATGTGTGGGCGCTGTGTTTGCCTTGGTCGCAACAACTTTATATGCATATTTAGCCGGTTTTTCAGTGCCGACACAGCGTGCATTAATTATGGTGTTTGTAGCCTTGAGCGCGATTTTGATGCGAAAACCGGTGGTTCAGTTTCCGCTGCTGGCGACAGCGTTATTTGCAGTATTGTTGTGGAATCCCTTAGCCGTACTAAGTGCCAGTTTCTGGATGTCGTTTCTGGCGGTTTTGTTTATTTTTATCATATTAAAAAGCAGTCCGGGCCTGTCAAAATTTGCCAAACTAATACGAGTTCAGATTTTTTTGGCGGCTGCACTGCTGCCGGTAAGCATGTGGTTTTTTTCACAGGGATCACTGATCGCGCCCATTGTAAATTTGCTGGCGGTCCCGTACGTGAGTTTTTTGCTGTTACCCGTATTGTTGTTGGGGCAGTTGTTATTTCTGATCGGGGTTGAAGCCAGTCACTATCTGTTTGCGGCGACAGACTATTTGCTTGAGGGGCTGCAAAGGTGGTTGCAAATTTACGCTGCAATGCCTTTTGCGGCAGTTCAGTTTCACCCGACTATTTTCGGAATCATTTTATTTGAGTTGGGTTTGTTATTGCTTATTCAGCCGCGCGGCCTTCCTGTGCGACTGTTATCCTTTGTTTTCATCGCTGCTTTGTTTTTTATGCGGGAAGATGCCGTAACTGAAGGGCAAATGCGCGTCACAATGCTTGACGTCGGCCAGGGTTCGGCAGTGGTTGTGGAAACTATAAATCATACCTTGGTCTATGACGCCGGACCGCAGTATGCCTCGGGGTTTAACACCGGTGCAGCGGTAGTGCTGCCTTTTTTGAAAACACGCAATATCAAACGCATAGACCGGCTTGTGGTGAGTCACAATGATAACGATCATGCCGGTGGTGCTCCGGCCTTGCTTGCGACCGGTGCCGTAAAAAATCTAATGGTCAGCAACGAAAAACACAAATTCCCGGCTACTGTTGTCGATTATTGCAGGCAAGGAGACGAATGGACATGGGACGGTGTCAATTTTCAAATTTTGCATCCGCCCGGTCGCTGGCGTTCTACGTCCAATAACCGCTCCTGTGTAGTGCAAATCACTCATTCAGCCGGCACTATTTTGCTGGCTGGCGATATCGAGGAATCCGTCGAACGCAGACTGGTAGCCCAATATGGCGATAAATTGCGCAGTCGTCTTCTGCTGGTACCGCACCACGGTAGCAGCTCATCTTCGAGTCGTCGGTTTCTTGCTAGAGTTCGTCCACAAACTGCGGTATTTTCCGTGGGTTACCGCAACAGATACGGGTTTCCCCATGCTAATATTACGGCGCGGTATCAAAGTATCGG
>JANQOT010000033.1 GCA_028285655.1 Gammaproteobacteria bacterium | reverse complement strand
GTCCTTCTTCGGTGCGGATGTAGGTGCCGTTGGTACTGGTATCCATGTAAATAAATTTTCCCTTGCGGTATTCGATGGTGGCGTGATTGCGCGAAACCAGCTTGCCGTCGACGGTCATGGTACAGGTCGAATCGCGTCCGATGGTGATAGCGGGCATTTCTTCCAGCAGGGAAATTTCTTCTCCGCGGTAGGTCAGTTGTAAGCGGGTGACTTTTTCATCTTCCCCTTGATCGGCCGCCGATAACATTTGCGTGGAATCCTCGTCTTCCCACTGTAATTCATAGATAACGGTTTTTTCCTGCCGGCCTTTTAACCGCGATGTGTCAAAACGGCGAGTACGGTGTAATAGCTCCGGCGGCATGCGCTGCACCACAGTCTCGGTGGTGATGATTTGTCGCGACACTGCGATTTCACGCATGGCGGCTGCCACGTTGACGGTATCGCCGTAAATATCGTTTTGGTCGACAATCGCTGGGCCGAAATGCAAACCGATTCTGATTTTGATATTAATGCCGTTGGGGTCGCTGAACTGTTCCAGTAATTCGTTCAGCTTGAAAGCAGTGTTGATGGCGTAGTCCACTTCTTCGAAGTAGCATAATATTTCATCGCCGATAAATTTTATGACGGTTCCCTTGTGGCGCTTGATAGTCTCCGACATGCGTATCAGCGAACGTGCGATGCTGTCCTGCGCCAGCGTATCGCCAAATTCCTGGTACAGTTTGGTACTGCCTGCTATATCGACAAACATTACCGCGCATTCAGAATGTTTTCCCATCTCAATACTTTTGTTTCAGTGTCATTACCTGACCGTCGTTGATAATCTCAAACCGGTTTAAATACGACATTCCCAGCAGCGGATTGCTTGGTTCGTTTCCTTCCAGCACCAGGCCATCAATTGAACGCAATGTTATCCCCGCTATCGTGACTCGATCGATCGTGACTCGATAGCCGCTCTCGGTACCCGAAGCGGTGGAAATCCAAATCGGTTTTCCCGTCAGTCGATAGTTAATGCCCAACCTTTTTGCTTCCCGCGAACTGATGGCAATACTGGATGCACCAGTATCCACCAGAAAACTCACCGGGTAGCCGTTAATGGAACCGGTGGTACGAAACAGATCGTCCGGACCTCGGTACACGTATATTTTTTTATCCTGCGCCGAGTCCTGTCCCGGCCGTGAATGTATCAATCCTCCCAGGGTCACGCGACGGCGCTTGCCGTCCACTTCGATGATCGCGCTCTTGGCATCGGCCTCCACCAGAGTCACACCGTGTTCGGTGGTCTCGCCGACCGAAACGAGCAGTTGCTTCTTGTTAATGAGCAACATTGCCTTGTCTTCGAATAAAGCCACGACCTCGACATGAGGTGCTTTGGCCGCCCAGGAAAATACCGGCTCTGCCAGCAAAAAGACTATAACAAAACTGAAGAAAAATGGGAAAAATTTACTTAAAATAAGTAAGTTAGGATGTTTTCTTAAGGTATTGTGTGAATTGACCTTTATCATTTGCCGCCTCAAAAGCGGTTTGTGGGTCGATAAATTGCTCTCTGACCAGAGTATGCAAGGCAGAATCCATGCTTTGCATGCCCACGTTTCCGCCGCTTTGAATTAAATTTTCCAGTTGCTCGGACTTTCCTTCCCGCAACACATTCGATACAGCCGAAGTATTCACTAAAATTTCCACTGCCGCCACCCGGCTGTTACCGTCGGCGGTTTTCAACAGTTGCTGGGAAACGATAGCGCGTAGCGAAGTTGACAACATGGTGCGAATATGTGGCTGTTTATTAACCGGAAAGGTATTGATGACCCGGTCGACCGTTGCCGAAGCGCTATTCGTATGCAATGTCGCCAACACTAATATGCCGGTTTCGGCTGCGGTAACCGCCAGACTCATGGTTTCCAGATCGCGTAATTCGCACACCAGAATCACATCCGGGTCTTCACGCAAGGCTGAGTGCAGCGCCTGGGAAAATGTCTTGGTATGGTGGTTCACCTCGCGTTGGCTTACCAGGCAACTTTTTCGCTGATGTTCGAATTCGATGGGATCTTCGATGGTGAGAATATGACCTTTCTGGGTGGTATTGATGACATCTACCATCGACGCCAGCGTGGTTGATTTACCCGAACCGGTTTTGCCGGTTACCAAAATCAACCCGGATTTTTGCCGACAAATCGAGTCGATCACCGGTGGCATATTCAGTTTTTCCAGCGGTACCACATCGGTGGGAATAGATCGAAAAATTCCGCCGACGCCATTTAAGTGGCGAAAAATATTGGCTCGAAAACGTGCCTTGCCTTCGAGCTCGTAGGCGAAGTCAGCCTGCTCGTCCGCTTCCAGCACTTCCTTGGTACGCATCGTCATGATTTCCTTAAATGCCTCATACACCTCTTTGGCACTTACAGGCTGATCGGTAATACTCATTAAATCACCGTGAATGCGCATGCGCACCGGATCACCCGATACCACATGCAGATCGGAACCTCCGTCGGCGACCAATTTTTCCAGTAATTTATCCAGTTCAAGCATGTTTGTCCCCGTATTACTGTTTGGCGATTAGAGAAGAGTCGGTCACGTACTTTTGGAATAATTTTTTATCCATGGAATGCAAATAAGCATCGTCGGCATCGACTTCTTTTGCCATTAAGGCATCCATTAGCGCCTGGTCTTTCAGTTGCATTCCGACCGCGCTTCCGGTCTGAATCTGATTGGGAATCTGAAACGTCTTGTCCGACATAATCAAATTGGAAACCGCATTGTTCATAATTAATATTTCTACAATGGCTTTGCGCGACTTGCCGTCGGCCGAGCGAACCAGGTCCTGCGTTACGACTGCGTGCAGATGTTGCGCTAAAAAGATTTTACCCTGTTCGCGTTGATCCGCGGGCAATGCATCGAGAATTCGATCAATCGATTTCGTGGCAGAAGTGGTATGCAGCGTTCCAAACACTAGGTGCCCGGTCTCCGCCGCCAGCATTGCCATGGCAATGGTTTCCGAATCACGCATCTCGCCGACCAGTACGATATCGGGATCTTCCCGCAATGCGGCCCGCAACCCGTCCTGGAATGTATTCAGGTGCGTCCCTACTTCGCGCTGAATGACCTGCGACTGCAATGACGGATGGATAAATTCAATCGGGTCTTCCAGCGTAATAATATTTTCTTTACGTGTATTATTGATATGATGAATCAGCGACGCCAGTGTGGTCGATTTGCCGGTCCCGGTTGCTCCGGTTACCAGCACCATGCCCTGCCGAAAATCGGCGAATGATTTAATAACGCGCGGCAGGTTTAATGACTCAAATGTCGGGACTTCGGTTGGAATATACCGCAACACCGCACCGATGCCGGATGCCTTTTTAAACAGATTTACCCGGTAGCGTCCGGTCCCTTCGGACATGTAGGAAAAATCGAGATCTTCGCCGGCTTTGAATCGTTCTTTCTGGTTTTTGGAAATAATTTCGAAAAGATAACTTTCCAGTTCGGTATCGCCAAGTTCACGAAACTTGATCGGCAACAAATCGCCGTGCATACGAAACATCGGCGGTACGCCAACCGCAAAGTGAATATCCGAAACGTTTTGTTCGCGGCCCAGTTTTAAAAATGCATCAATTCGTGCCATGGCTACAATTCCCCCTAGTTTACAAACTGTTTGAGGCTTTGCTTAAGTTCGGTCATGGATTGTATGCGTTCTTCCGGCTTTACTTTCATACAATGCACGATCAGATCGCTTAACTCCTGGGGAAGAGCTTCATTTTTTTCTATCGGCGGCGGCGCGCTGCCCTGCACATGCTGGTACATAATCGACATACTGTCGCTGCCGCTGTACGGTGGCCGTCCGGTTGCCATCTCATACATTATCGCACCCAGACTATAGATATCGGTTTTTTCATCGATTTCCTTACCCAGTACCTGTTCCGGCGACATATAGGTCGGCGTACCGACCAGCAAGCCGGTTTTGGTTAGCTTGGTATCCGAACTCTGACTGGCGGCGGCAATGCCGAAGTCCACAATCTTGAGTTCGTCGGCATCGTTAATCATGACGTTGTTCGGCTTCAGATCGCGGTGAATCACGCTGGCCGCGTGTGCACTTTCCATACCGCAGGTAATATCGTAGGCGATTTTGGCCGCACGCTGCGTATCCATGGGTTTGCGGTCTTTGACTTCCGCGCTCAGTGTGTGGCTCTGGAAATATTCCATCGAGATCGCATGCGAATCGCCGAATGTAATCAAGTCATAAATACGAATGACATTCTGGTGGGTCACTTTGCGCGCAAAACGCAATTCATAAATAAATCGTTTAATGACGCTGTCGTCGGACACAAACTGAGCATTCAGGAATTTCAGAATTACGTCCTCGTTGATCATCATATCTTCCATCAAGTAGACAGACCCAAATGCACCTTTACCCACCTGGCGAATATACTTGTAACGACCGGCCAGAATATCGTCGGGTTCCAGCTTGGTCGGATCTACCGACTTCGGCATTACCTCGGTCTTGCCGCGAATAATGGTACCCGGCATGGTCAGTTCTGCAGAATCGGACGGCCGCCGCGACAGAGTTTCGCGAATATCGGTACGTTGCTTGTGCAAACCTTTAAGAATGCGATCGATCGTACCGGCAGCGATGTCGCGAATATCTTCTTCGGCATTTTCCAGTGCGTGATTAATGGAAGAAACAATTTCATCGACATTCATATCGTCGGCAAGTTTTTCCAGGCACACCAGCGCTTCTTTTATAATGCCTTCCTGTTTCATCCATAGCTGCTTTATGACATACGGTGTCGCCGACTTTGCTTCCAGCTTGCCCAATGCCTGCAGTAATATCACCGGCATGGATTCGATATTCTTGTCGTCCGGATTATCGACATTGCGTTGCAGCAGTTTAATCAGCAT
>JANQOT010000027.1 GCA_028285655.1 Gammaproteobacteria bacterium | reverse complement strand
ACGCCATCACATATTGTAATAGCGGCCATATGGCATCCGGAGCATGGTTTGTATTACATGAAATTTTAGGCAATCAGAAAGTTAAACTTTATGATGGATCCATGCATCAATGGACTAAAGAAAACAGACCCGTAATCTCTATGAAAATGGAATAATAGGCCAACCTAATTGCTGGTTCGCCATAGGTAAAATTCAGAAACTCGATTTATACCGCCTTGCAGTGGCTTTGCACTCGAGTTTCTGTCTTTCTATAACTACCTGTGTTGGTAAATATATAATTTTTTATATCCACACCAGATACTTTCTACACTTTTAGTAGACCGGCATTTGTACAAATGTAGGTTGCTTTGGGGTATGCCGGATAAATTCCTCGCCTAATTATCTCTTCCTCGAGAAACGCTGCCAGAATTTCAAAATTTCCCCGCCACTTTTGAATATGCTCCCAGGTAAACACCAACGCATATTCTCCGTCGTTGCCATTACATATATATCTGATTGGCTCCGGTACTTGCGTTCTGGTTAATACAAAAGTTTTCTTTACTTCACAAACTCGAGGAAGCGTGTAAAGAATTGTTTCTATCTTATGCAAAGCATTGTCAATTTCTTCAAATTCTTCTTTACTCAGCACGAATCTCTGAATCTCCTAAGCTGTTACTAAATCGCTTCACTCATTTATGCCTACGAGTTGGTCGGTATTTAATATTTCAATAAGAAACTTTTTATCATTAATTTTATTTGATAATACACTATTTTTGCGTTTCGCAACTAATATTTAAAATAAGAATGGAGCTTGCCTGGCTCACACAATACTTAATTTAATTTTGTTAATTGACTTCGCATACAGTTGCTCACCACGTACAGTTAGCTTAACTGTTATATTGCGCCTATCTATGTGATTCGTATCCAGTGTAATCAACTGCTTATCGCAAAGGCTGCGCAAGATTCTTGAAACAGTAGAACTTCCCTGCCCCATTGCCTCGGAAATTTTCGAAGGGGTGCTCTCTTTTTGACCACTGAGTACGTATAAAACCTCGAATTCGTTAAAAGATAGACTGTACAGTTGCACTGATTCTGAAATTTTATTCCGAATCTTTCGGCCATTTTGAATTACGGACATTATTTGATCTAGATCCATCCAGATTCACCAAGCAGAGAATTATATTTCGATCGCTTTTTTGTATTGCAGCGTATTACGTATATCAATCCAGTTACGAATATTTAAAGGCCATTTGTCATAAGCTACCGGTTTACCCAGGTGTTTTTCTCTGGGTCCTATGGGACCGATAAAAACAGGCTCGACGCCGTTATTGCAATTGACTTTATTTTTACTAAATACCCAGGCCATCCCGTCGTTGCGCAGAATCGTATACCTTAATCCCCGCTTTCCGTTATCCCATATCTCATATTTGTATTTAGCCATTTGTTTTCTCCTAAAATTTATACACTTGCAGGAGGATTTGTTTTCAATTCCATCAAAACAACGTTACTTGGTTTCTAAAGCCTTGGTAAATTTGAAATTCATTTTCAAAACCGTGCATTGACATATATTTGTTTACTTATCGACAATATTTAACATATATTAAGTATTATTTTGAGGAGAATTTCACAGACACAGCGATAATTAGCGTCGATTAATGCCGCGAACGGGACATATGGTAGATTTTCAGCTATGAAAGGCTTGGACTGTTTACTCAGCAGTAAAAAATCAAAACCCAATGCGGTTGTACATTGCGCTATTTTATTTTTTTACTTCGGCGTTTGGGATAAAAAGCTGCTGTTTATTAATTCTATAAGCGGAAATAGCGTACTGCCCTCTCTCACTTAATAGCCAATCTACAAATTGTTTTGCTTGCACGAAATTTACATGCGGATGTATTTCGGGATTAACAATTGTAACCCCGTACTGATTTAGCAGCTCTGCGTTGTTTTCGTATAATATTTTTAATTCTTCTTTATTCCCATAACTGACCCATGTTGCACGATCGACCAATGTGTAGGCTTGCAAGCCTACAGCCACCCTCAGAGTCGAACCCATTCCTGACCCGGTCTCGAGATACCAGCCACCGCTACTGCGTTGCGGGTCAATATTTACTTTCGCCCACAAAGACATTTCTTTCTGATGCGTACCGCTATTGTCTGCGCGCGATATAAATTTTGATTGGCTTTTGGAAATTAATTTCAATGCATTTGGCGCACTGTGTGCCGCATTGACTCCTGCCGGATCACGAACAGGCCCGACAATAACAAAATGATTGTACATTAAGTCATATCTTTTTATTCCATAACCCTGACGAACAAACTCCTCTTCGTCATTTTGAGAATGGACCAATAATACATCACCATCTCCTCTTTTGGAGTTCTCGATAGCACGACCGGTCCCTACTGCCACGACTTTTATATTTACGTAGGATTCGTTGGTATATTGCGGTAATAGATAATCAAGTAAGCCTGAATTCTGTACCGTTGTTCCGGACTGGAGAATAATATATCGATTGTCCGAAATTGAGTAAGTACTGTCGAGACAAAATAATACAACAACTATATATGCATATAGTTTTACAAAAGTTCTCTTCTCTATATAATCAAAGCTTAATAACACCTTTGCTAAATAACCAGTTAACGAATAAACCATAAAGAAATGCAATTCCTACATTCCAGATCGATATTGCCGCAACAGAATATAGAATAAAACGATCAATCTTATTAAAACCCTTGTCGCGAGCGCCAAGTGCGAGTTGCGCTCCTGCCAGAAAAAGAATAACCCCCAATATCGGTATCGGGAATATTTTAAACAGCAAAACAATAGAGTCGCCCAGAAACAAGGCAATCAATAATAGAATCGATCCAATTATAATACAGGCCCCTCCAGTGGTTGCTCCAAACCGCACATGTCCGGCCATTCCTCCGGCACCGTGGCACAGGGGCATACCGCTAAACATGGAACTAAAAACATTCATAACCCCAGTTGACATTGCAATTTTGTTTTCAGTTACAGGTCGATCTGCAAACAGGCGATTATTCTCTTCTTTTATGGCAATTAATGCATTGCCGAGAGTAAGCGGAAGCTGCGGTAAAGCAAGAAAAACGGCACCGACAAGAAAATCATTTACAGTCAGTTCGCGAAAAGAAAACTCAGGCAAATGAACAGAAACAGTTATTTTTTTAAATTCGTCAATTAATTCCGGATTTTTAAACAAGGCAACAGCCGCGCCAAATATCAAAAGTATCAACATGGCCGGAAAGCGCTTGTTATTGAGAAAGAATAATGTCCCGGCTAATGCGATCGCTCCCAACCACCAGTTATCAGAAATTTTTTCTACGCCGTTTAGCATAAAAGCAATGCCCAAGCCCAGAATAATCCCCAAGGTTATTGGTCTGGCAATTATTTTCGCCAACTTCGTGGCTAAACCAGTTAGACCAAGGAAAAGCCAAACCACACCGGTTACCAGCCCGGCAGCATAAACAGTGCCTGAAGTTATTACCAGTGTCTGCGCTGCCTGTGTAGTAGCAATTGCACCTATCGCCTTCATCGGCTGAACCGGGAATGGAGTTTTAAAGTACAGGCCGACAAAAATCTGCCAAATACCCAATACAAATAAAATACTACTAGGATCGAAATCCAATAAAGTAATGTATGCGATCACAAAGGGAATTAAAGTCCCCAAGTCACCGAAGGCACCAGCCCATTCCATACGATTAAACTTATTGGTGGCCATTTTTTTGGAAAGCGCAGCTAACAATCGTTATTTTAAACTTCGACAATATCAGCTTTTAATCCGGACACAAATGAAGCAATCTCCTCACACTCCTGTTGGGGAATATTAAGCGCTTGCATGGTTTTTACGGCATGGTCGAGAAATATCGCCCAGTCGCTGTCACTGATTTTCATGCCTTTATGCGAAACTTTCATATCACGGCCTGTGTAATACATGGGACCACCCGCATTTGCACATAAATAATCAATGAGTAACTGCTTTTCACGCGCGACACCATCATCTCCTCGATGCTGCCAAAAACGGCCCAATTGCGGATCCGACTCCAGGCGAGGCAGCAGATCCTCGACAAAAGTGACAATTCCATTGTAACCGCCTAATCGTTCGAATAGAGATTCATTGCTCATAGTAGCCTCTCATGCTGGTGTTGAAGTTAGTTACCGTGCCTTACTAACTGGATCATGTAAACCATACTTTAAACTCGCGCATAGGTATTGAATTCACCAAAAGCCCTTGTTTTCCATAGCTTTCTGCCAAATATTTTCTTGTTCCAAGGACGACAAGAGGGCAATATAAAACCGACCAAATACTCTATTATTCAATTGATTTATTGAATATCTTGTAGTACTCTAAATCCTGATTTCGCACTTAATTACGCACCTTGTCCGTTGAATGAAACAATCGTCAATTATGAAATAGGTATTCGCCTGGTTTCTTTTTTTGCCATTCTTTTAGTGATGGCAGCCTGGGAATTACGTGCTCCGCGAAGAGCGTTGACTGTTTCAAAACCTGTGAGGTGGACAAATAATCTCGGTATTGTCGCACTCAATACTATTATTTTGCGCTTAATTTTCCCCGCCGCAGCTGTCGGCATCGCGGCATTTGTACATTCTCAGGGCTGGGGAGTTCTGCATTATTTGCAACTTCCGTTCTGGCTAGCGGTACTGATTTCGGTCATCTTGCTGGACGCTGTTATCTATACACAACACGTATTAGTTCACGCGATTCCAATTCTGTGGCGATTGCATCGCGTTCACCACGCCGATCTGGATTTTGACGTCACCACTGGCTCACGTTTTCATCCGATCGAGATAATTTTTTCCATGTTAATTAAGTTTGCTGCAATTATTCTAATCGGTCCTCCTGTGTTGGCCGTTTTAATATTTGAGCTGCTGTTAAATGCTACGAGTATGTTTAACCACGCTAATGTTCGAATACCTCCCGACATTGATCGAATACTACGCTGGTTTATCGTTACACCCGACATGCACCGCGTGCACCATTCCATCGAAGACGACGAAACGAATAGCAACTTCGGTTTTAACTTTCCATGGTGGGATCGCCTGTTTGGCACCTATCGCAACCAACCCAGAGCCGGTCACGAACAAATGACAATTGGTATTAGTACGTATCGGGATCAACAGCACTGCAGTTGGTTACCCGGAATGTTGTTACTACCTTTCATAGGTAAAATTACAGACTACGCAATCAACCGAAGAGAATGGCATTCTGAATTAAAAACTGATAAATAATAATCGTCTCATAATTAAAAATGCGACCGGAGATTTTATTGCACAATCAATTTTACGAATCTAGGTGCCTGCTTATCTGACTTATCGCCAAATGACTCTATTGCCCGCCTTGATCGCTTAAATCTTTATCTCTTACTCGCTGAATTCTTGATAATGCGATCCGTACAAGAATTCTTAATTGAATCAAAGTCTTCATCTTTCCATACTATTGCCGGTGCTGGTCGAACACTATTGTTTACAACTCTATATAAATTAGTAATAGTTTTTCGGCATTTGTCCAATTAACTTCTGTTTTTTATTTTTCGCTTCATTCAATTGTAAGCTTCGTATAAAATTGTCTTAAAAAGAATGCATTATTCATGAAAGAGGACGGCACACCAGAAAAACGCCGTATCCTGGTGCTAGGAAGCACCGGCACTATCGGCAGAGTTGCGGCGCATAAGCTTATCGCACGCGGCCATGAGGTTGTTTGTTTTGCTCGCTCAAGTGCGGGTGTAGGCGGAAAATTGTCGCAACAAGACACAAAACAACTTTTACATGGCGCTGAAATTCGTTTTGGTGATGTCACAGATACTACATCCCTCGCCAGAGACGGATTCTGCAATCAACACTTCGATGCTGTTTTATCGTGCCTGACATCGCGCACTGGCGAACCGGATGATGCCTGGGCTATTGACTATCAGGCAAATCTGAATGCTCTTTCCCTGGCACGAAAACTCGGCGTTACACAGATGGTGCTGCTATCTGCAATTTGCGTACAAAAACCGCGACTTGCATTTCAGCACGCGAAACTCGCATTTGAAAAAGCATTGATGGAATCAGGCTTAATCTATTCGATTGTTCGCCCAACCGCATTTTTTAAATCGCTTGCCGGACAAGTAGCGAGACTACAACAGGGTAAACCGTTTCTGGTATTCGGAAATGGTACTTTGACAGCGTGCAAACCGATTAGCGATGCCGATCTGGCGGCGTATCTTGCAGATTGCCTGGAGAATCCATCGTTACAGAATAAAATATTACCTATCGGTGGACCCGGACCGGCAATCACCCCTGTTGAGCAAGGGATGTATCTTTTTGAGCTGTTGAACCGCAAACCGAAATTTAAACATGTGCCTGTGGCAATACTAGCTGGCGCATCGGTTATTCTGGGTGCCATTAGCAAGATTGTTCCGCAATTGGCCGCGAAGGCTGAACTAGCCAGGATTGGACATTACTACGCGACAGAATCGATGTTGTTGCTGGACACGAAAACAGGTCTGTACGACGCATCTAACACTCCTGAAACCGGTCAGGATACACTGTATGAGTATTACCGACGAGTCATCAATGGTGAAGAATTAATTGAGCGCGGAGATCATGCAGTTTTCTGAGTCATGCTAAGTTTGAGTATCAACTATATTTGTGAATGTTGCTACCAGGCGTATTGTCAACGGTATAATAGCGTAGAAGTGCAATGCATCAATCATTAAATAATAACCGAGAAATTTGGCATAACTAACTTCCGATTACTATTAATTTACGAATTTCAACTTTAATATGAATTAAGCTGCCGACGCTGAACTCCTATGAAAAAATTTGAAGTTACGTCAAAAAATTATTTTTTATTTTTATGGGCGGTATTACTGGCTTTCCTAGCCGTTGATTGTTACTGGTTATGGGGCGTTTTGGCAGAAGATATTCAATTTAATACGGGTTCTATAGTCGGCATAATCATTCGCACCTCTATTCTACTGGCAATTATTTTTAAGCGAGGCCCCTTGATTCCACTGGTTATTGTCTGGGGAATACTTTTAATCTTGTCGGGGCTAAGCGGATACTATTTACTAGTAACGGCTCTGGATATTACCCCCATTCATATTATATTAATACGCACCTTACACCTGGCAATTGGTTTTATATTAATATATTTCCTGGGTCGCTCTGTAACCATGCATAATAAGTAACCTCAGTCATTGTAATTTTATTTTGAAAAAATTTTTCAAATTCATTCATTACTTGAGCACTATCGGGCTTAGCGCGGCGATTTTGGTAAGCATACTTGTTTTACATAACCTTGATTTTTTAGCTACGTTAACCAGTAATTTAAATATTTTTAAAATATTGGTACATATTAATAGCTGGGTCTTGCTACCTTCACTGATTTGCGTGGTTATAAGCGGTCTGATCTCGATTGCTGTGCACACGCCTTTTCATAATGCAGGCTGGGCCTGGCTGAAGGCAGCACTGGGATTAGTTTTGATCGAAGGCACATTGATAAGCATAATTGGAAAAACCAAGCTCATCTATCAACAAATCGCAGGTATCGACGGTGAGCCGCTAAATCAGATTACCCTAACCCAGCACTCCGGCGGATTAAAAATAGCTCTCTGGGTTATTCTTGCACTTATCGTCGCTAATATAATTCTGGGCATCTGGCGCCCTAAGTTCCGGCCGGCCAAGATAAAACGTTAGAAGATTTTTCTGGTATTTTTTCTAAACAGTTATTTTTTGCTTACTATACTGTAGATTCAATCAATTCGTTCATCGTATGGATACTTTTTGCTCCCAAACCTTAGAACAAGTGCCGCGAGAGTTAAAATTAACATAGACACGGAAAACCATATTACGTCCTTCGAATCCATGTCCTTTAAATCTAAAATTATAAATCGAGCAATCGCAACAATTGCAATATATATCGGATATCTGACAGGAAGCTTTCCGCTGGTCAAATATAACGCCACCATTGTTATTACTTCCAGGTAAATAAACAATAGCAAAATATCGTGGAGTTCCACTTTTCTTTTGTCGATTACCAGCTCGACTTCCTGGTAAATCGCAACAATTATTGCAATAACAATAATCGACAAGCCCGCCCATTCAATAAACTGAATGCCTCGCATAACGGGATGCGAACAAGGTAGTCTTTCTTTGCCCATTAGCTGTAAAATTCCCTATAAATTAACTTATAACCCTGTTTCTTTCTCTAAGTTCTTTCCATTCC
>JANQOT010000273.1 GCA_028285655.1 Gammaproteobacteria bacterium | reverse complement strand
TCAACGGCACATGCGTCACCCGGGTAGCACCAGTTGCCGTCACCGTCTTGATCCACACCAAATGGAACAGGCGCATTCAGCGCATACAGGAACTCGCCGCCTTTCTTGGATTGCGAGACTGCAATATCCAGACCGCCGGCTTCCGCCAGGAAGTCGCTCTGATCGGTTGCCAGTGCACCACCGTCGGCATCGCGATTCGGGTGACTGGATACGCGGTGCTGATTGTTATAGTTCAACCCGACTTCATCGTTCAGCGGAGCAAACTGAGGCACACCGTCAATCACCTGTACTGGCGGTCCACCGTCCGTCAAGTTACAACATACGCCACCTTTGCCGTTGTCTGAAACAACAATGCTTCGAATGGAAAGTTCAGAATCAAAGAACGCCGAGGTATACAGGGTATTGGTGCGATTGGAAATCGCGGTCCAGCATGTGTCGGAACCACCGTCTGGCTTGTTCGGAATGTTATCGATGGTTAAACCTGATTTGGCATCTACCTGGAATATAGATACACCACCCTGGTTGCGCTGCTGGAAACTACCATGCGACATCATGACACAACTGGAGTTCTTCGGACCCGGCTCATAGACAGAGAAACCAAAGTTATCGTTACCGGTTGTTTTGCTTACGATAGGACCACTTGGTTTACCTTTTTTATCCAGGTTGAAAACTTCGACAATATCGTCTTCTTTACCGTCGCCTAATGCGAAAAAGGTATTGCGCTGCGCAACAATCACCTGGCTTCCTTCGTTTACAAACGAAATTTGCGCCGGATCGCCGTCCTCATCCTGAGTATCCACGTTAGAACCCGGAATCTTGTACAATTTACCGCGTTTGCTGTCAAAGTAGTAACCAATGATGCTGGTTGCGTCAAACTCTTCTACCGGAGGACGCGGTCCTGCACAGGTAATACCAGTCGGAGCCAGGAAATTATCCGGTAATCCCGGGCACCCGTTGAACTGTACTTCGCCACTGCCCGCATTTACGACATAAACCAGATCTTTACCGAACTTGTTGCTTGCACGAGTTACTGCGCGCGGCTCTTGACCATAAGTAGATTTTACATCGGTCAAGGTTACAGAACATTTGTTGACCTTGAATGCAGAAACACTGCCGCTGCGATCAATGTATTTACCCTTTTGCGTAACATCAAACCCGGCATTGATCATAAATACATACTGATTGTTACCAGAACCGGTATGAATCACTGCATTCTGACCGGAAGTCACAATACCTGCCTGGTTACCAAAACCGCCTGACTTCACGCGATGGGTTTTGATGTCGGCACTAAGCATGCCGGTATTTTCATCACGCAAGAATACAATCAGTTCGTTTTGAGTGGGGTTGTCGCTACCGTCAGAAGGACGATTGTTAGCGTTAAAATATACTGAGCCTTTACGTAAGTCATAATCACATTCCGGCTTTTTGTCACAGTACTTAGCATAATATTTGGGATAATACTTCTTTAATTTTTCGCAGAAGCTATCCCTATCTCTGTGGTCTGCTTGCACGGTAGTAAAGGGAACCAGCCCCAACACCAGCAGCAATAATCCACTTGCCTTTAAAAGTTTCATAAAACTCCTCCCATGAAACACAGTTAACAACGTTGTCTTACACATCCCTGTATGTGTTCCCCCAACATCGTTACATGCCGCGGATCATCCCTGGTGGTCGCTCAGCTAATGAATAACTTTTAAAATCAGGTAATACATAAAAAGCTATCGATCAGATAAGCTTTTTGCGTTCGCAGCCTTACACGCAGTAGCGAACACAAAATTCGAATTTTTAATGTTTTTGAGGTTCGAGCAGAAACGGGGCTCGAGGACTTGCTGGTAATGGCGAGTACGCAGCCATTGTGTAGAAATGTGAAGGACTTTGTCTTGGTCCTTGCGCTATGTATGCTCAAACCAACGAACATACATAAACCTGAGAATCTTTATAGGCTATTTATTTTGTTAAATCAAGCACTAAGGTGTTTTTTTAGAATTGATTTATAGCCCGAAAATTGTCTTTCTAATTAGTAAGTTACCATAGCAATATGCGACTTCACCGCAAAATCAGGAACTTGTGCCTTTTATTTTTTTAAAGAATTCTTCGTTCCTTTGACGCATTTCGGTGGTAAAACCGTTCAGATTGTTTACCGCTTGCACCAGCTCGCTGGCCACACTAGCAACCTTGCGCCGCTGCGAACGCGCCTGTCCGCGCAACATGTCAAATGCCTGTTCCGAGGTAATGTGATATTCCTGCATCAAAATACCGATCGCCACACTGGTCTCCCGGCCCTGCTCCAGCGCGGCGTTTAACTGCACTTCGGTATCGCGCAATCGATTGATTTCCTGAGAACGTTGCAGGGCGGATTCAATCGTCGGCAATACATGTTCTACATCGATCGGTTTTACCAGATACCCCAACGCACCGGCTTTGGTGGCTTTGTCGACAAATTCCTGATCTGCATATGCAGATAAAAACACGCAGTGGATACTGGCTTTTTCCTGCAATTCCTGCGCAACCTCTGCACCGGAGATATCCGGCAGGCGAAAATCCATAATGGCAAGATCGGGATGTAGATCGCAACCGATATCGATTGCCGATCGGCCGCTGGCAGCTTCGATTACGTCGAAATCGCGCTTTCTCAGGCTATTTGCGAACGTTACGCGGATAACTCGATCATCATCCGCCAATAAAATTTGCGGTTTAGACATGCTTCTCCTCGACACCCTGAACAACAACAATTGTATTTTTTTTAGGCAATATGCATTTTTGTCGCATTAATTGCAATTATTATTATATAAATAACGGTCAACAATAAAAATTGTCAAGTTATATTAAAGAAGCCTAAATTATTAATATACGAATTCACGAAGCCAGCTTGTTGTTCGAAATCACTTCGCCGGGTTGAATATAATGTACCACCGGATCGCTTAAGGTAAAGAAAACTCGATAATTATTTTCGTCTTGCTCAACCTTAATTTGCGCGCCTTTGGGTGGCATTAACGCCTCGATCATAGACATACCAACTTGTGTGCTTTCGCTATCGCCGGCCTGGCGATGTTTGGAAACCGTATTGGCTACTTGCACAATGACTGCGTTCCCGTTCCCGTTACCCAGCTGTATCGAAACGGAATCTTCTGTTAAGGAATTCACAGCGTGATGCTTAAGCGCATTGATCAATAATTCTGAAATGATCAGTGAAACGGAAATTGCTTCCTCCTCGATTACTTCGCATTCTATGCGCATGTCCAGATTATTACGAAACCGAATTTCCTGCCGAAACAAATTAGACGATGCACATATTAATCGCTCCAGCAATTGCACCAATCGAATATCGGCGCGCGCGCCTTCCATCATCAGAGTATTGACTATTGCAATTGTTTCCACCTGACTGATAGCGGCAGTTAACATTGCCTTGAGTTCGGGATGAGTATCCAGATTGACCTTCAATAACCCGACAACGGCCTGTAAACTGTTTTTCACTCGATGCTGGGTTTCGCGACTGATTTCATCGCGCTGGTTTTTGATATGCTCAAACCGGTTTTGTTGCACTTCTTTTCGTTCGGTAATGTCGCGGCATAATATTCTTAGTTCGCGCGGCAATCCTTTTTTGGCTTCAATAATCCGAATGCGTTGGTGTGTTTTTAACTGGCGATTATCTTTGGTCAGTATATTAATTTCGATTTCAAACTCGTCTACTTCTCCGACCATCGCCACATCGACATGACGCCGCACTCTACGCACATGATCTTTCGCTACCAGGTTCCAGAATGGTTTGCCTATCAGTTCATTATTTTCATACCCCAGCATTTGATAGCAAAACTTGTTGGCAGACAAAATATTACCCGCGCCGTCCAGCGAGAAATACATATCGGGAGCATTCTGGTATAGATCCACAAAACGCGCATTACTTTTCAACAGCTCGTTTTCCGCGCGAATACGTTCGGTGATATCCAGCACCAATGTCTGAATCAGCATATGATCTTTATTGCTTAAGGTGGAATTCGATATAATCCACTCAGTGGTAATTTTATTGCCTTCATTAGTGATTAATTCACAGTTAAACGCATAGTCTTCTTCCTGGCACGACTCCAGATTTTCTGCCAGCTTTTGCAGATACTGACGACCCTCAAGATGTTTAACCGGCCAGTCACGCGGCGATTTATTGATAACCGTCTGCTCGTCCCATCCCAGCATGATTTCTGCTTTGCGCGACCATTTTTTTACTCGAAAATTTGAAGTCCATTCGATCGTCGCCAACGGAGAATGCTGCAAGTGCATGGCCAGTTTTTTATTGGTTTCGACTTGCAGCTTTTCGATGAACTGATTTTGTAATTTATTGGAAATCCATTCGGCCATTAACTGCACACAGTATTTTTCACCGTCGGTAAACTCCTGTGCACGTGGCTCAATACTGGAAAAATTCAGAGTGCCGTACGGGGTTCCACGCAAATATAAAGGGGTACCCAAATACGCCTCCAGCTTGAGTGTTTCATACGACGGATGGCGCGACACTCCGTCGGTTTCTGCCGCATGCGCAAACCCGACCGGACAACATTGGTCCAATGTAAACTTACAGTAGGTAATACCCAGGTCAAAAACGTCACCCGCCTCGATTTTATATTCGTCAGATGTGGTATAAACATGCAGCACTGTGTAACGATCGCCTTCTACATAAGACACGATGCCGCAGCGCATACTTAAAAATTCGCAACCCAGCGCCAGCAGGCGTTGCACCTGCGCTGGAAAGGGTTCGCTTTCCGCGGAAAAAATAGAATATAGCGAACGCAGAACAAAATCTTTTTTCTCGGAATCCACAACCGCAATTTTCTTTTCGTTAACGGATTGTGTAATCCCGACCACACAAGTTGCCTGCCCGTCTTGATCCCATCCGATCACACGGCCGCGCTCCTGCACCCAAACATATTCACTGGCACCGTTCAATAAACGATATTCGCATTGATATTGTTCAATTTCACCGTTAACGAGTTGTTGAAATGCAGTAATAACGTTTTTCTTGTCTTCTGCATGAACATTACGCTGCCACCATTGCCGATTTTGGATCGCAGCTGTCATTTTCAACTGCAATACGTCACACCAGCCCTGATCGACTTCGATAGAGTTTTCCTGCAGGTTGATTGTCCAAACCCCATACTCGTTTTGATCCAGCAATAACCGCAGGCTTTCTTCTCGACTAATTTTTTTTAATTTGTTGCTCCATGCACTATTCGATTCAGGTTGCAGAAACTTCACGCTTTACCGGCCTTTTCTGCACGCAAGGTAAATTTTTGAATAACACAATATGACGGGATCATCGATACACGATGACGAAAATGATCTTGGTATTGATATTGGGTAATGGGTAATGCCAAACAAGCGCCACCACCTTTATTGTTATGGTAGCGCTATTTTACATATCTCGTTAGGCAAGGACTACTTTCAGAATTAAACATTATATTTCTGATAGTTAAAACACGGACCTGTGAGCTTTACCAGCGTATACCCCGGTTTTCAATTGCTTTAATCGGAGCATCCGACTCCAGCTCGGGAATGTTCAGACCTTTTAGCTTGTCGCGCAACTCTGCGGTTGCAGCTTTGGCTTCCACGGCGTTTTCGACCGCGGTCGGCGTAATTAACACCAGCAACTCCGTGCGTCGCGAAGTTTTGGAAGTACTGCCAAACAATAAACCGGCGACCGGCAAGTTGCGCAGTCCCGGAATGCCGGCATTGGAACGGTCGTTATCGTCCTGAATCAAACCCCCCAATACGATGGTGTCGCCGCTTTGTACCGCCACCGAGGTCTGTACCTGGCGTTGGTTAATCGTCGGTGAATCAATTGATGAGCTAAGTGTGGCGCCAGCCTGACGTATGCTTTGGAAAATATCCATGACCACGTTACCACCCTTGCTGACGCGCGGCGCGACTTCCAGCGTTACCCCGGTTTCAACAAACTGAATAGTACTGGTAACAATTGAATCGTCTCCCGCGGTTCCGGTGTTGGTGGATTCGGAAGTTCGTACTGGGACTTGATCGCCGACATTGATCGACGCCGTGTGATTATCCAGCACCATCAGGGACGGTGAGGAAATGACCTTCACTTTGGAATCTTCAGCTAGCGCATTGAGCGTTGCACGTACTAGTCCACCACTATCAATGACGGAATATGAAAATCCGCGTGCAACGCCTAAATCGCCGAGTACTCCGCCACCACTGACATCTAGTCGTGCGATACCGTCGTTGCCGCTAAATACGTTATTGTTGCGGAAAAACCATTCCAGTCCGTAGTTCAGTTCACCGGTTAAGGTCACTTCAACAATGGTGGCTTCCACCAATACTTGTAACGGCACGATGTCCAGACGTGCGATTGCGTCTGCGATTTCATCGTATTCTTCCGTAGTCGCCTTGATCACCAAGGCATTATTTTCTTCGTCGGCAATAATTTTGATCGGGCTGTCGCTGCCGCCGCCGCTCACACTGGTAGAACGTTCGCCGAAATCACTGGAAAATGCACTACGCCGCTGCAAAGAATTCAACCCGCCGGCAGAAGGCCCTGTGGGTACTTCGCTGTCCAGAGAGTCCGCACTGGTACTTAATGAAAAATCATCGCCGCCAGAATCGTTGCCGCCAAAGCTGGACTGTGTATTGCCGGATAAACCGGGTGCAACATCGCCCTGGCTGCTTTCCTGCGTGCTTACATCGGCATCGAACAATTCCTGTAAAATACCGGCAAGGTAGCCTGCTCGAACATTTTGCACGAAATATACATGCAGGGTACGATTAATTGCGCTGTCAACTTGATCCAGTCGACCCACCCACTCATCTACCGTATCCAGGTAACGCGACTGCGAAGAGATTGCCAATACGGCGTTCAGCCTCACAATAGGTAC
>JANQOT010000234.1 GCA_028285655.1 Gammaproteobacteria bacterium | reverse complement strand
GGTAACGGTAATATTCAATGTACCGGTTGATATTCCACCTACTGCACCATCGGTAGCTGCAATTACAGCACCGGCAGTCATCATGCTTGCGGCAAGGGCGGTCGCTTGTACTATTTTTTTCATTATCTTCTCCGTTTCGAAAATAAAATCCATTTAATGTCAGTGTAGAAATTAAAAATTTGTTTGACCGCACTGCGTCGTCAAAATGACAATCTGAATTCAATGCGGTATTTCACTGCCAAAAAATTGTACTGATAATTACAGAATCGTCTGTACCCGCAGCGACGAACGCGTTTTATCCGGGGGTGAATGGATTAAAGTTTTCTAAATTGTTGAACCAGGTCAAAATAACGACGGATTTTTGAAAACGAATGAGCGCCAAAAATTTGGTGAAAAACAGCAAAATGTGACGGCCATCACATTGAATGCAATGGATCGAATTGCAAAGAAAATCGAGTGAAAAAATAAAAGAAGCTGCGGACAGGCAAAAGCCCGCAAGAGCTACTTGCCGGCTTTTGCGGCCTCTTGGTAAGAGGTCACGTTTGAGTGAAATTTATCCTAGCAAAAGCGGCATAAAACATAAAATTCTTTGTTTTTATGCTCTATATAAAATGAAATGATGTAATTTGCATACACACATTAACGAATGGTTGCACTTGAATGATTTTACAAAAAATTATTAGCGCTCTCGCTTCAAGAGATAATTAGTGAAGCGTCTTCTTGCGGTTTTATTCGGCTGCATATGGTGGTAATTACACCAGCCTTTAAACGTTTCAATATAGATGGGCAGTAATTTAACTTCCAGGCCACGATTGGAAATTTCGACGATGGCTTTATCCGCCTCGCGACGCCAGTCTGCATAAGAATTAAAGAATGATTCAGGGTCCATGCAGTACGACTTGGTCGCCAGCCATTGGCTTTTGGTGTACCAGGGCAACCCGACGACCAGCTTCTTGCTTTCGCCTAAATCTACCGCTTCCAGAGCTTCCTGCCCGAACTTGTTCATCTGGTCGTGTGCTTGACTTGAATTACCCATAAATTAGCAAACTCTTAACTATTCGTTTGTGCGTAACATCACGACATTTAACCTGTAAAATCAACCGGTTAAACTTACGTCCTTACACGTACTTATTGCGATTTTTCAGAGATTCGAAAAATTCTTCCTCGTCGATATCAGAGTCTTCGACACAAATATTGCTGATCCTTCGGTCAGGAGTTTTGCGACGATCTTTTAAAATCACCAGGCCTTCCTTGGTTCTGTAAGGAAAACTTACTGATTTATTTAGATTTCTTCGATCGTTTTCACCGCGGCGTTCTTCGCGATCCTGATCCGATTTCTTGCCTTTACTCAAGGGGACTCCTTTCTCTTAAGTAAATCTGAATAAAATCACTATACTCATTCTCTTTCAAAAATCCGGACACGATAGACAACTTTCCGGTTTTCCCGGATTATCGGTATTTGTTTATCAGACAGATGGTTACGGCGGCCACAATAGCCTGAGCGGAGGTCATAAATTTAACAAAACTCGAAATCGCGCTGAACGGAGCCAGCTGTATTTAACAAAATTAATCACATTCGAATTTTTGCCGGACAGAGACAGTTCGGGCAAGTAAAACTAATAAGTTGATAATCCTAGCCGATATACATTCGACCTTACCCAATTTGTCGGCGCGCCAAATGCTAAAATCAATAAGAAACCTCGCCAAAGGCTCTTCTCCTGAAGATACCTTCGATACCGTTACCGGCTTGCTCGATCGCAGCGCATTTATAAGCAATTTGAAGGAAATCATTGCCGATCGGGAGATTCAGCGAGAACGTATATTCGGCATCGCGAACATCGAGCAGTTCAAGCTGATCAATCATTCTTACGGCAACGACGCCGGAGATTTCGTACTGCAGGAACTCGCCAAACGCATGAGTATTGAATTAGGCGAAGATGCATGCATTGCCCGTATGGGCAACGACGAATTCGGATTTATCACCACGGATAAAACCGCCGATCAAGTAAAGAAAATTTGCGAAAATATAAATATGTCGTTTAGCGACACGGCATTACCATGGCGGGATAAAAAAATACGTCTGCATGTGAAATTCGGAATCGTGTTGATCGACGAAAGCGAACACGATATCAATCAGATTTTAAAGTCTGCGAATGAAGCTATATATTCGGCCAAGTACGACGGTGGCGACACCATTTGCGAATATGACCAGGACGACACCGCGATACTGCGGCGCAGCGGAAACTTGCAACACGCTATCACCGTCGACCGATGGATTGCGCGTAATTTGTTTTTACTTTATCTGCAACCGATTGTCAGCCTGGCGAATCCGAAAAAACTTAGTCACTTTGAAGTATTAATTCGCGGCAAAGACAACGACGGCAAAATAATCACGCCCGGCAAACTGATTAGTGCCGCCGAAGATTTTAATCTTACGACCAAGCTGGACAAGTGGGTAATCAGAAATCTGTTTGAATGGATTGATCAACACAGCTCCGACATGCCGAATGGTGTGCGATTTGCCGTTAATATCTCTGCTTTGTCGATAAACGACCATGAACTTTGCGATTACATTATCGATCTGGTCGAGGAAAAAAATATCAATCCCAGGCAAATCAGTTTTGAAATTACCGAGCGGGTTGCAATCAGTAATATGAAACGTTGTTATGATTTTATGAGTCGTCTACGCAAACGCGGCTTTTTATTTGCACTAGACGATTTCGGCACAGGCTATTGTTCGTTCAAGTACATCAAGACCCTGCCCTTCGATATTATCAAGATCGACGGATCATTTATTCAGAATATCGACAGCGACGCCAGCAATTACGCCATCGTCAAAGCAGTCACCGATATTTCCAAGGCGTTTAACCGTAAAACCATTGCAGAATGCATTGAAAACGAAAAAGTAGCGGAAATTGCTCACGAGTTGGGAATCGATTACGGACAGGGCTATTTATATTCGAAACCTATTCCGATAGACGCACTGATCGTCAAAACTTAATTGTAGTATTTGGCGGTAGATTTCAGTGTATTGTTTAAAAACGGAATTGACGTAACGCGCAATTCCTTGGCCAGGCGAATGGCCGTTTCTTTGCCGTTGTAATAGCGGGGAATGTGCTGAACGGATTTATATCCCAAGCGGTGGTAAAACTCGCGTGCCTCAATATCTTTGATATGGGTTTCCACATACACGAAAGTCGTACCACCCAGTAGAGCGATTTTTTCCAACCACTCTACTAATTCGTCCCCAACCCCAAACTGGCTTTTCTTGGCCGGTACCGCCAGAAGCTGTAAATGAGCATGGCTCAGTGAATACTTCATCATGGCGAAGCCAATAATTTTGCCAGCACTCGTCGCAACCGCCACATTGGTATCGGCGGATTCAATTTTGCCCAGCACATAGTTAGGGCTCCAGCTCCAGTCCAGACTGTCCCGGATGGTGCGGCGGCCCATATTACCTAAATAGGTAGCATCTCTGGTTGTAGCGAGTCTTATCTCTCGTGTAGCTGTCATTTTTGTTCTCGCGATTATATTTATCGCGTTATTTTTATGTGAACTGGTTCACACTCTACCACCGTGAACCTACAGCATCAATCTAATATACTTATTAATATTATGTTGTATTTAGCTGTTTTTATTGGTTTTTAATAAGTTTCGGCCATTAACTATTTTGGCGGATAACAGCGCTTTGTAAGCCATTAATTTTCAGTGCACTTTTCCAGTACCGGCTTGCCCAGCACCAGCAAAATTGCGGTGGAAAACGCAGCCGAAGCGAAAATCATGCACATCACCACGATTTGGTAGCGAACAGCGATCAGCGGCGATACTCCTGACAGCACCTGGCCAGTCATCATTCCGGGCAACGACACCAGTCCGACCGCAAACATGGAGTTGATAATCGGAATCATGGAAGTATGCATGGCGGTATTGCGGGCCTGAATAAATTTGACGCCGTTTTTAAGCTCTGCATGCAAACGCTCCAGCGCCAGACTGATAGTGTTCATTGAATTGGCAAAAATCATACCTGCCAGCGGAATCGTGAATTGCGGCTTGTACAACGGCTCCAGCGTTAACACCGGCCAGATGACAATCAGTAAAACCGTACCACCCCCTAATATCGATGCGATGATCGAGTGCCCGAATAATTGCACGCGTAATTTTTCCAGAGTACGCAAGCCGATCCAACTGGAAGCAATAATCATCATGGCGATCACGGCCAGCGTAATCCAGACATCATTCGATTCGAAAATATACACCAGCACATATCCGACCAGAATCAACTGAACCAGCATGCGCACGATAGAGTACAGCGCATTCCCCGCCTGCAACGACCATTTAATTAAAATAAACATTGCCAGCAACACCGGGATAAATGTGACCGCCAGATTCGTAAGAGGGATGGTTTCTATAGTCGCGTCCATAACAATGCTCGATTGTTTATGAGTAAGAAATAAAAACGACAGTCTACTCGCAAATACATGGCAAGTAGAGAATTAAGTGGCAACTGGAAATTAACTTGCCTGGCGGGATGCACGCTTGCGTTCGTGCTCTTTCAGGTATTTTTTACGCAAGCGTATTTGTTTTGGCGTGACTTCCACCAGTTCATCGTCGTCGATAAATTCCAGCGCGTACTCCAGGCTGACTTTCACCGGCGGTGTTAACACAATATTTTCATCCGAACCGGCGGCACGAATATTGGTAAGTTGTTTGCCTTTAAGCGGATTTACAGTTAAATCGTTGTCACGCGAGTGTATGCCGATGATCATTCCTTCGTAGACTTCCTGCCCGTGATCGATCATCAGGCGACCGCGTTCCTGCAAATTAAACAATGCATACCCCAATGCTTTCCCCTGCCCGTTGGCAATCAGTACACCATTGGCACGCTGGCCGATACCGATCGGAATACTCGGGCCGTAATGATCAAACACACTGTACAGCAGTCCGGTGCCTGAAGTCAGGGTAAGAAACTCGGTACGAAAACCGATTAAACCGCGCGCGGGAATAATATAGTCCAGCCGCACTCGGCCCTTGCCGTCCGGTTCCATATTTTTCAAATCGGCTCGACGTTCGCCCAGTTGCTCCATCACCGCGCCCTGGTGATCGGTTTCGATATCGACAGTCAACTGTTCGTAAGGTTCGGTACGAATTCCGTTTTCCTCGTGCACAATCACTTCGGGCCGTCCAACCGCTAATTCAAATCCTTCACGCCGCATGTTTTCAATTAACACGGAAAGATGTAATTCACCGCGACCGGACACGCGATATTTTTCCGCGTCTTCGGTGGTTTCAACGCGCAACGCCACATTGTGTTTCAGTTCCTGCTGCAGTCGATCCCAGATATTGCGACTGGTGACGTACTTCCCCTCCTTGCCTGCAAACGGTGAGGTATTGGGCTGAAACGTCATACTGATGGTGGGTTCGTCGACGCTTAACGGCGGTAACGCTTCGACGGCATCGCTCTGGCATACTGTATCGGAAATATCCAGCGGATCGATACCGGTAATGGCGACAATATCGCCGGCGCTTGCTTGCTTGACTTCAATTCGTTCCAGTCCGTGAAAGCCAAGAATTTGCAACACTTTGCCTTTGCGCTGCTGACCTTCGCGATCGACGATAGTGACCGGCGAATTTGCTTGTATACTGCCGCGCTTGATACGGCCGATACCGATTACACCGACATAACTATTGTAGTCCAGGGTGGAGATTTGCATTTGAAACGGGCCGTCGGCATCGACATCCGGCGCTTGCACATGTTCGACAATCGTATTCAGCAACGGCGTCATATCGCCTGCGTTTACGTCGGCACTTAACCCGGCGTATCCCATCACGCCCGAAGCGTACACCACGGGAAAATCCAGTTGTTCATCGGTAGCGCCCAGACGATCGAATAAATCAAAAGTCCGGTCCAGTACCCAGTCAGGACGCGCTCCGTCGCGGTCGATTTTATTAATGACCACTATCGGATGAAATCCCATGGCAAACGCTTTTTGCGTGACAAATCGTGTTTGCGGCATCGGGCCTTCCACTGCGTCGACCAGTAACAGCACCGAATCCACCATCGACAATACGCGCTCGACTTCACCGCCGAAGCCTGCGTGACCCGGTGTATCTACAATATTGATGCGATATTCATTCCAGCGTATGGCCGTGTTTTTGGAAAGAATCGTAATGCCGCGCTCTTTTTCCAGATC
>JANQOT010000228.1 GCA_028285655.1 Gammaproteobacteria bacterium | reverse complement strand
CTCCAGAATGGCATCGAGTAAAAACGCATAGTCGTCCAGGTAGGCATTTAAATGCGCTTTACCGTCTTTATAACTGGCGAACAAACGATGTTCATGCCACATGGTATCGCGAATAAATGTTAACGCTCGTTCAGCAGAGTCAATAAAATCCGTTCGCTTAAGTACACGTCCGGCAATCAACATGCCCTTGATCATCAAAGCATTCCAGCTGGTGAGTACTTTATCGTCGCGGCCAGGCATGGTGCGTTGTTGTCGAGCCGATTGTAATGCTTGGCGTGCTTGCATCCACAAACAATTGCAGGCGTCGTCGTCCAGCGTTAGATAATCGGCGGTAGCGGCCATCGATTCCAGTTCGTGCAAATGGTACTTGTCTTCAAAATTAGGTCCCTTGCCAAGTGCGAACCGGTATTCGACTAACTTGAATTCCTCTTCATTTAATAACGATTGTAATTCTTCCAGGTCCCACACATAGTATTTACCTTCCACGCCTTCCGAATCGGCATCCAGCGAGGAATAGTAACCGCCTTGCGGCGATTGCATTTCGCGCATTACCCATTCCGCAGTGGCGATCGCGGTATGTTGAAAAGTGTTTTCTCCAGTGACTTGAAACGCCTGGCAGTACAGCGCCAATAGCGGACCGTTGTCGTATAGCATTTTTTCGAAATGCGGAATCATCCAGTAATCATCCACCGAATACCTACAAAACCCTCCGCCGACGTGATCAAAGATACCGCCACTTGCCATTTTTTGCAGCGTAAATATCGCTGAATGCAAACTGCGTTTATCTTCGGAAGATTGTTGCTTGCTGCGGTACCAGTAGCGCAACAGACGTTCGATATTGCTAGGGTGCGGAAACTTCGGTGCGCCGCCAAAACCGCCATGACGCGCATCAAACGTTTGTTGTAGTTGATCGTTGGCGGTATCCAATGTGCCGGTATCCAGTGCAAGCGGTGTGGTCGTTGACTGATAAATATTTTGCAGCACTTCCTGTAGAGAAAGATTCTGCTTGCCGATTTCGTCGCGCTTGTTATGGTAGGCCTGCGCAATATGTTGCAATAAATCTTTAAATGCAGGCAAACCGTGACGTGCCTGGTCTGGAAAATAGGTGCCACCAAAAAACGGCACCTGGTCATCCGGCGTCAAGAACATGGTTAACGGCCATCCGCCAGTACGTTGCGTTAATAAATGTTGTGCGGTTTGATAAATCTTGTCGATGTCAGGACGTTCTTCACGGTCGACTTTAATATTAATAAACAATTCATTCATAACCGCTGCAGTTGCCGGGTCTTCAAACGATTCGTGCGCCATCACATGACACCAGTGGCAGGCGGAATAACCGATCGATAACAAAATCGGTTTGTTTTCTTGTTTGGCTTTTTCCAGTGCGGCCATTCCCCATGGGTACCATTCCACCGGGTTGTCGGCGTGCTGTAGTAAATAAGGGCTGGTTTCTTCGGCGAGATGATTGGTAGACATACGGTTTCTATCGAGTGTTTTTTGTGCACTATACTGGCCCGCACCTGCAAAGTATCTAGCGC
The DNA here is from genome assembly GCA_028285655.1 of Gammaproteobacteria bacterium. Lineage (GTDB taxonomy): Bacteria > Pseudomonadota > Gammaproteobacteria > UBA4575 > UBA4575 > JANQOT01. The sequence goes on along the minus strand of JANQOT010000228.1, from coordinate 513 downwards.
CAAAGATGTATATTAAGAATCGTTTTCTGCGGCAGGCGTGATACCATTTATTCCATGCTAGTCCACCCGCAGTTCGACCCCGTCATGTTTGAAATCGGCCCACTGGCGGTTCGCTGGTATGGGCTGATGTACCTGATCGGGTTTGCGTTTTTCTGGTGGCTGGGCACGATACGTGCGCGCAAACCAAACAGTTTTATCAAGCCGGAGCAGGTCGGCGATTTACTCTTCTATTCAGTGCTGGGTGTGGTGCTCGGTGGCCGCGTTGGTTCGGTATTTTTTTATAACCTCGATCACTTTATCGACAATCCGCTGTACCTGTTCAAAATCTGGGAAGGCGGTATGAGTTTTCATGGTGGTTTGCTCGGTGTGATTCTTGCGCTGTGGTTATACCAGCGAAAATTTGGCTGGGGATTTTTACGAATGTGCGATTTCGTAGCACCGCTGGTACCGATCGGTTTGGGCTTGGGCCGCGTCGGTAATTTTATTAACGCTGAATTATGGGGTCGTGCTACC
>JANQOT010000221.1 GCA_028285655.1 Gammaproteobacteria bacterium | reverse complement strand
AGGTTGCAATTGCTCGATAGCGGCGCCGATCGTTTGTTGCTTGACTGCATTACTTAGCGTGCTCAGTAAAACACTTTGCTGTTCGGCAGCCGTTTGCTGCGAATTGATTTTACCGTGGTTAATATGACTGGCCAATTTGATGTAGGCATGGGTAAAAGTCACATCGGAACGGTTTAATAAGCTTGGGTCAACTGAGGTCGCATCGAGAAAGTACTGAATGAATTCCAGATCGTAATCGAGCGCATTCAAGCCGTAGCGTTCGGCCTGCTGAATAATTTCCACTAATTGTCTGGCGTTGTCGTTGTACTGGTTGCCGTCGCTCCAGATTAGATCGAATCCCTGTAGTTCGTACAATTTGGCCACTTCATTTTTAAGCGGCAATTTGGAATTGCTTAATACATTGATGACATTAATCTGCGGAGCTTCGTGCGTGTACACTGCGTTACTGAGGGCATACTGACTGTTGGCGAAGGCCGACTGCAGACCCGGCAATGCCCAGCACGCGAGTATCACGCCACAGAAAAGTATTTTTCTGCATTGAATAAATTGTGTGCGATTAAATAGCAACGCCACGCGAACCTCTTCCTTCTAAAAAACGCTTTATTTTTTAATTGCCTAACACCGTACTGTAGGCCAAACCATGTACGGCTTCTTTGCCGAAATTCACACTCGTTTGAGTGAAAACCGAAGCAATTCGGTTAACTATGAAGTACGTCAATACTTATTAGACCGGTTCTAAAGCAGGGCGATTGCATGTGGTGAAACGTCTGAAGTCGTGAATGGCGACAGGGCGAGTGCATGTCGCCGGTAATTTTTTTAAAAAAATGTATTCGCGATTTAAAACAAATTTTTAAAATTCTTTTTGAATAACATGCATATTTTTATACAACTGACTAATTTCCAGTATATTTTCATTTAAATCAGCCTATTATGTGACAGAGTTCAATTAAATTGACAATATTGTGCATTTAATGCTTATAATTACAGCGTTATCTTTTTGTGAACCACTTAACAGGATGAGTACGATATGACCATGATTCGGTTGGGAGAATCTGACACTTCACTGGAAAATGACGCTGAAAACGATAGACGAAATGAGACCGATCGACGCCAGGTGCTGGGCCCGACGAATTTTCCGGTCTATACCGCATGCGGTAACTGGGTACGAAGAGACCGCCGCAATATCCCTGAGCGACGCCTGCAAAGTATCGACGTAGCCGAAGACCAAATACTGGAAGAAGAAGAGTTTAAAGACCTGTTTAAAGACTTCGCCTAAACCGCGGCAAATCTGCTAATTCCTTTCGAATATCGCAGCAGAAATTCACCTGCAATCAATAATTAATTGATTCGCTAATTAATACCCGGCAGTTTACAATAGCGCTCAGAGCGAATTCGCTCAACAATATTAATAACGAGACCCGAGTTGCCCAGAATTCAAGCAAATCCGCGCCGCAGGCGCAGGACGGCACGCAAAAAATCGCCTGTGCGCGTCAACACTATTCAGGAACGGCGCAAAAAATCCTCAGAGCGTCGACGCAACGAAGCGATTGCCCAGTTTCCGATTATTACCACGCAAGGTATTTGCGTACGGCGTGACCGACGCAAGATTCCGGATCGAAGAATGTCGAATATCGTGGTGCGTGAGACCAATCTTAAAGAAGAAGTATTCGATACGCTGTTTTCGAATTATTTGCGGTATAAAGAGCGGCAGCGAATTCTTGCGCGGCGCAGAAAACCCGGTAGCTAGATATTTAAACGGCCTTTTTGCTGCAAACGAAACGAGCCGTCCGGCTGCTTTTGTCCCAGATATTGCAAACTATTCACAATCGTCTGGTCGGAATTCGCATTCTGGCGAAGCTGCATATCGACTTCGTAGCTCATATCGGTAAATAACTGCACCACTGCAGATAAGTCCACGTGCCCGTTCTGGTTGGCGATATCGATTTGCGTATGATCGGCTTGCGGTTGAAATACCGAGTTTACGTCTCCCATGGATACTCGCAGCACGCCGTTCAATACCAGCGAATTAAACACGATATTGCCTTCAATGGTTTTAATTTGCGTTCCACTGAACAATGCTTTGCTCAAATTAGCTTCAAAATCGCCACTGGTCGTAATGCCGTAGTTACTTAACAGGGCGGCAAACATGGTGGTATCGCCACTGGCTTGTACGTCATACAACTCGATATTGTTTCTGGCATTAATAGTGAAACTGCTGCGTGCGCGCTGATGATTTTGCACCACGTCGGCGCACAGTTTAAGCGTCATGAAACAGGCCGGTTTGATTTTCCAGCTTACGGCGCCGACATCGACATTATTAATGCGTAGGGAGGCGGCGGAACCCTGCCAAATATTTCCCTGGAATTGTTTGCCCACAATATGCTCGGGTAAAAAATGCGCAGCCGTACTCGCCGGTACAAATGCCAGCATACTGCCCAGGAAAGCGATGACACCGATGATGATATACTTGGTCATGCGCGTTTCAGCACCACTTTGGCTTTCACCACACCGGGTTTATCCAGGCGAGTGACATCCGCCTGTTTCACTTTGACATTGCTGCGTTTGTCTAATTGACCGAGCAGGGCAATTAAAGCAT
>JANQOT010000217.1 GCA_028285655.1 Gammaproteobacteria bacterium | reverse complement strand
ATACGCTGACCAGACTATGCTGGATTTGCAGTATCAGTCGATTGATGAGTTGCTGGAGATAATTACTCATTAAATTTTAGTTCTGAGTAATGACTTAGGTGTCGCTACGCGACAATGATGCACTAGATTCCCGTCATCACGGGAATGACGTGGAACTTAATATTTCGCGGTTAGCGAAAGGGCTACAAGCCACGAGTTAATTAAAGTTAGCGGCGAGCGAAAAAGCCTAGTACAAGGCAAAAATTATTTTAGAATGCGGAGTTTACACCTCAGTAAATGAGCAATTCTAAAATAATTTTTAACGCAGTAATCGGCTTTTGCAGCCGCCGCCTTGCATAAAAAAAGGCCCAAGGTTTGCTTGGGCCTTTTCCTTACGAGAGCGTAGCCTCTCTCCCTTAAGCGGCTTGCTCCATGTCTGGAGTATACGCGCCTAGGGAGGCTTTTCCGTTACATCGCGCACGTTGTAATACAACTTTTTGCGCCGCGGCCAGATTCTCTTCTTTGCCGGCCCAGGTTTGCATGGCGGCGTGCTGCAGTGCACGACCGTAGGAGAACGTTACCGCCCAGGGCAAATCGATACCCAGCGTGTGCATGGCGTTGAGGTGAGCAGCGGCTTCTTCGTCGCTTTGCCCGCCGGATAAAAACGCAATGCCGGGCACCGAGGCAGGGACGGTGTTTAACAGGCAGCGAATCGTCTCCCGAGCCACTGTTTCAACATCTGCTCGATTATTGTTGGTGTCGCCGGAAATCACCATACTGGGTTTCAGTACCATGCCTTCCATTAATACGCCCTGATTCTTCAGGTGCTGAAAGGTGATGCGCTGCGCCAGTTCCGTCACTTCGTAGCAGCGTTCGATGGAATGACTGCCGTTGATCAATACTTCCGGTTCCACGATCGGCACGATACTGGCTTCCTGACTTAGCGCCGCATACCGCGCCAATGCGTGTGCATTGGCTTCGATGCACGCCCAGCTGGGCATGTTATCGCCGATGGTGATGACGGCACGCCATTTGGAAAAACGCGCACCGAGTTCATAATATTCGGCAAAGCGTTCGCGCAGGCCGTCCAGCCCTTCGGTCACTTTTTCTTCGCCGAGTCCGGCCAGATTTTTGGCGCCGGCGTCCACCTTGATCCCCGGCACAATTCCGTGGTCTGCCAGATATTTCGGAAACGGAGTGCCATCCAGCGTTTTTTGGCGAATGGTTTCGTCAAATAAAATCGCGCCGCCGATGTAGTCGGACAAACCTTCGGTGGTGACCAGCATGTCGCGGTAAATCTGCCGCATTTGTTCGGTTTGGGGGATCCCCAGTTTTTCAAAACGCTTGCCGCAGGTGGGGTGGCTTTCGTCCATGGCGAGAATGCCTTTTCCGGGAGCGACCATTGCGGCTGCTGTTTGCATTAATTCTTCTACGCTCACTGTTACCTCCAAAAAGTTATTCGCTGATTCTACCCTATATGAACAATATTACGCGGGGACGAAATCACAAATTGCATTACCTAGTGCTTGAATACGCCTGTTTCCTCCAGGGTGTGGCCGACGCGCAACACTTTCATGGCGTTGGTGCCGCCATCTACACCCATTAAATCGCCCTTGGTAAGAATCACCAGGTCATCTTGTTCGACTTCCTTGCACACTTGCAACACGTCCAGCGCAGCTCGATTGACCTCCGCATGCGTCTTGCCCAAAAAGTCGATATGCGCCGGAAAAACCCCTTTGTACAGAGTCACCCGCTGACGGGTTTTGATATGCCGGGTCAGTGCGTAAATGGGAATATCAGAACTGATGCGCGACATCCACAATGCGGTTGAACCCGACTCCGTCAGCGTTGCAATCGCCGCCACATCGAGGTGATTGGCCAGGTACATTGCCGCCATGGCGATGGCCTGGTCGACACGGCCGAATCGCGAATCCACCGGTTTGGAGTGCAACTCCAGCTCCTGCTTTTCGGATGCTCGGCAAATCCGGCTCATGGCTTTAACGGTTTCAATCGGATACTTGCCGATCGCGGTTTCACTCGAGAGCATGACCGCGTCGGTACCGTCAAGTACCGCATTGGCGACATCGGAAACTTCGGCACGGGTGGGAATCGGGCTGTGGTTCATCGACTCCATCATTTGGGTCGCAGTTATCACCACGCAATACGTGTCGCGCGCTTTTTCAATCAACCATTTTTGCACACCCGGCACATTGGCATCACCGATTTCCACACCCAGGTCACCGCGCGCAATCATAATCGCGTCGGCACTTTCCAGAATATTGTCGATCACTTCCAGCGCTTCGGCGCGCTCGATTTTGGCAACAATGCCGGCCGCGCTTCCCGCTTGCTTCAACAACCTGCGCGCATGTGCGATGTCTTCGGCGTCCTTTAAAAAAGATACAGCCAGGTAATCCAGGTCCAGGTCGGCCGCGTGCTTGATGTCTTCGATATCTTTTTCGGTCAACGCCGCCGCCGACAAGCCGCCGCCCTTGCGATTGATCCCTTTACAACTGGAAACTTCGCCGCCTACCGCAACCTTGGTGGTAATGACGCTTCCTTCCATACTCACGATGTCCAGTACAATACGACCGTCATCGATTAACAAGGTATCGTTTGGACTGACATCTTTCAGTAAGTCCTTGTAGGCAAATCCGACCACTTCTTTGGTCCCGGCGTATAAATCCAGCTCGCCGTCGAGCTTAAACGTATCGCCCGCCTTCAAATTGATTTTGCCTTCTTTAAATGCCGCAATACGAATTTTGGCACCTTGCAAATCGCCGAGGATGCCTATGCTGTAGTGCTTTTCACGACTGACTTTGCGTACGACTTCAACGCGCTTTTTATGATCCTCCATACTGCCGTGAGAAAAATTGAGACGTACCAGATCGACGCCGGCGTCGATCAGAGCTGCTACGGTTTCTTCGCTATCGGAGGCCGGCCCAAGAGTGGCGATAATTTTTGTGCGTCGATGCATCATGCTGCAATAGTATTCCCTTATACGCGTTGTTGCAGTATCTCAACTGCAGGTAATGTTTTTCCTTCTAAAAATTCCAGAAATGCGCCGCCGCCGGTGGAAATATAAGAAATATCACCGGCAACTTTAAATGCGTCGATCGCGGCCACCGTATCACCACCGCCCGCAATTGAAAACGCGTCGCTTTTAGAGATGGCTCTGGCCACTGTTTCGGTTCCTTGCGCAAATTGCGCAAATTCAAACACGCCGACCGGGCCGTTCCAAACAATCGTGCCGGCGTTTTGCATGATATTCGCCAGGTATGCCGCACTTTGCGGACCGATATCTAAAATCAAATCGTCGCTTTCCACTTGTTCGACCGGTTTACACTGAGCGTTTGCGGTGTCGGAAAATTCTTTTGCACAGACTACATCCACCGGAATCGGAATTTCCGCGCCACGTAGCTGAGCGTTGTCAATTAGCCGTTTAGCGACCGCTACCAGGTTGGGTTCGTACAATGATTTCCCGACGCTGTATCCGGCCGCCGCAATAAACGTATTGGCAATTCCGCCGCCGACTACCAATTGGTCTACTTTATCGATCAATTGTTCCAGCAAAGTTAACTTGGTAGAAACTTTTGCCCCGCCGACGATCGCCACCAAGGGTCGCGCTGGTTCCTGTAACGCTTTTTCCAAAGCGTGCAATTCGGCCGCCAGCAAAGGCCCGGCGCAGGCAATCGGTGCGTATTGCGCAACGCCGTAAGTAGATGCCTGCGCACGATGGGCTGTGCCGAAGGCGTCCATTACATAAACGTCGCACAAAGCAGCCATTTTTTTTGACAGCGCCTGATCGCATTTTTTTTCACCGGCGAGAAAACGGACGTTTTCACACAACACGATCTGGCCGGGCGAAATATCGACGCCGTCGATCCAGTGTTTAAGTAAATGTACCGGAGTGCCCAGGGCCTCACTCAGCGCATTCGCCACCGGCTGCAAGGAATAGGCATCGTCCGGCTGGCCTTCGGTGGGGCGTCCCAGATGCGACATCACCATCACCGCCGCGCCGGAAGCGAGCGCGAGCTCAAGCGTGGGCAGCGACGCACGAATACGTGCATCGTTACTGATGACTCCGTCTTTAAGTGGAACATTTAGATCTTGCCGAATCAGGAGTCGGCGATTCGCCAACTCCAGTTCGGACATCGATAATACGGCGGGCATAGGCTCGCGAAACTATGCGGTTAGAACAGTTGAGTTACTTGGCATTAAACAACGCGACAGTGGTGTCCAGCATGCGATTGGAGAAACCCCACTCGTTATCGTACCAGGACAGCACTTTCACCAGCGTTCCATCCATGACTTTGGTCAAGCTGGCTTCGTAGATTGAGGACGCCGGATTATGGTTAAAATCGATGGAAACCAGCGGCGCTTCGTTATACGCCAACACTCCTTGCAGCGACCCCTCAGATGCCGCTCGAATCACATCGTGCACCTCTTCCACCGAGGTCGCTCGCGAAGCGGTAAACGACAAATCCACAACAGACACATTAATAGTGGGTACGCGCATCGCAAATCCGTCCAGCTTTCCGTCCAGATCCGGCAGCACCAGGCCGACGGCCGCGGCCGCACCGGTTTTGGTCGGAATCATCGACTGGGTGGCGGACCGCGCTCGCCGCAAGTCGGAGTGATACACATCGGTCAACACCTGATCATTGGTATAAGCATGGATGGTTGTCATTAATCCATGTTCAACACCGATCGCATCGTGCAACGGTTTCACCAACGGTGCTAAACAGTTGGTGGTACAGGAAGCGTTGGAGATTACCGTGTCGGACGCTTTTAACACATCGTGATTGACTCCGTAAACGATCGTGGCGTCCACGTCTTTGCCGCCAGGTGCCGAGATAATGACTTTTTTGGCACCGGCCGCCAGGTGTGCCGATGCTTTTTCTTTGCTGGCAAAAAATCCGGTGGATTCCAGTACGATATCGACGCCCAGCTCGGCCCACGGAAGTTTGGCGGGATCGCGTTCGGAACATGCACGAATTCGATCACCATTCACGATAATATCGTTACCGTCGACACCGACGGTGCCGTTAAATGTGCCGTGCGCACTGTCATATTGTGTTAGATGCGCATTGGTCGCGGCATCTCCCAAATCGTTGATCGCCACAATTTGAATTTCATCGGTGCGTCCTGCTTCGTAAAGTGCGCGCATAATATTGCGGCCGATACGTCCATAACCATTGATTGCAACTTTGATTGCCATTCTTGCTACTTCCTCTTGTGATAACTTTTAAAAATTCAGGGAGCTCGAATTAATCGGCGCCAGCCCCCGTAATTTCAGAAAAAATCGAAGCTTCCTTATAGTAACGCGCGAGCGCGTTGAATTATATTTTCTGCGGTGAATCCAAAGTGTTTCATCAACACATTTCCCGGCGCCGATGCGCCGAACCGGTCCACGCCAACGACGTCGCCGTCCAGGCCGACAAATTTGCGCCAGTAATCGCTGATACCGGCTTCGACCGCCAGGCGGGCACGTAGATTGGACGGTAAAACGGATTCCCGGTAGGCCGCGTCCTGACGTAGAAATTGTTCCACACAGGGCATCGAAACCATGCGTACTGCGATACCTTGTTGGTCCAGTTGCTTGGCGGCATCCAGCGTGATCCCGACTTCCGTACCGGTCGCAATTAATATGAGTTGAGTTTCACCGCTACTTTCAAACAATACATAGGCACCTTTGCGAATCTGATCGATTTGCTCAGCTGAGCGCTGAATAAACGGTGCTCCCTGGCGTGAAAATACCAGACAGGCCGGCCGCTTTTGCTCGATGCTTTGCTGCCAGGCGACAAACGATTCCACCGTATCGCAGGGACGCCACAAGGTCATGTTGGGAATGGCGCGTAAACTGGCGATATGCTCGATCGATTGATGGGTCGGACCGTCTTCACCCAGACCAATCGAATCGTGGGTATATACAAATAAACAATGTGTATTCATCAGTGCCGCCATGCGAACCGCATTGCGTGCATAGTCGGAAAAGGTCAGAAATGTGCCGCTATAGGGAATAAATCCGCCGTACAAGGCCATGCCGTTCATCATTGCCGACATGCCGAATTCACGAACTCCGTAGTAAATATAATTGCCGCTGGGATCGCCGGGAGTCACACCCTTTGAGCCCGACCACCAGGTGTTGTTCGATCCCGTCAGATCCGCCGAGCCTCCGATCAGTTCCGGCACTAGCGGACCCAGCGCATCCAGCGCAATCTCCGATGCTTTACGCGTGGCAACGGTTTGTTCGGCTTCAACAATATTTGCCAGCGCCTGTTGCGTGGCACTTTGCCAGTCGGCCGGCAAGTCGCCCGCCAGTCTGCGGGTAAATTCTTGCGCCAGTTCCGGGTGTGCCTCCTGGTAGGCGGCGAACCGGGTTTGCCAGGCTTGTTCCAGTTGCTGTCCGGCGGCACTCGCATTCCAGGCATTGTAGATATTGTCCGGAACTTCAAACGGCGCATGCGACCAGCCCAGGCGCTCCCGCACCAGTTGGATTTCTTCGTCACCCAGCGGTGCTCCGTGGCAGCCCTCGGTACCTTCTTTATTAGGCGCGCCCCAACCGATAATGGTTTTACAGTCGATTAATGTCGGTTGCCCGGTGTTGCCGCGAGCTTGCTCAATCGCTTGTTCAATAGCCGCCGGATCATGCCCGTCGACGTCGGAAATCACCTGCCAGCCGTAAGATTCAAATCGCTGCGGAATATTTTCGGTAAACCAGCCCTGCACTTCGCCGTCGATAGAAATACCATTGTTGTCATAGAAGACGATTAATTTGCCGAGTTGCAGTGTTCCCGCCAGCGAACAGGCTTCATGCGAAATCCCTTCCATTAAACAACCGTCGCCGGTAAACACATAGGTATAGTGATCGATAATTTCGTGGCCGGCACGGTTAAACTGGCTGGCCAGCATTCGTTCCGCCAGCGCCATTCCCACCGCATTGGCAAGCCCCTGTCCCAATGGGCCGGTGGTCGTTTCCACCCCCGGGGCTTCTCCGAATTCCGGATGCCCAGGCGTCTTGGATTCGAGTTGGCGAAACTGTTTAATGTCCTCGATCGAAAGCTCGTAGCCGGTCAGATGCAATAGGGAATAAATCAGCATCGATCCGTGTCCGTTGGACAGCACAAACCGATCGCGATTGGCCCAGTGAGGATTATTCGGATTATGTCTCAGGTATTTGCGCCATAGCACTTCCGCGATATCCGCCATCCCCATCGGGGCACCGGGGTGACCGGAATTGGCCTGCTGGACTGCATCCATGCTAAGTGCGCGAATGGCATTCGCTAATTCTTTTTGATTATCCACGACTGCGTGCGTATGAAATTATTGTAAAAAGACCGTGCGATTCGCCACCACTGACTGTCCATGCAATTTGGCGTCGTGGCTTCAAAATTATTATTTAGTCAGGCGATCGGACATGAGCGACGGTATTTTCCATGACTTGTGTTCGACTCGCAAGCCGACAATGGGGTTTAGTGGACCATTACCCATTTTTCCATTTGATATTGCAGCCGATACTGGGTTTTTGCTCCGGGTCGACTGGCCGACCGGCAATGATGCTATCGATCGCGCTACGCAAATCGCGGCCGGTGACCTCAATGCCGTTGCCCGGCCGAGAGTCATCCAGCTGCCCTCGATACACACACGCGAGGTCGGCATCAAACACAAAAAAGTCCGGCGTGCATTCCGCGCTGTACGCGCGCGCAACGTCCTGGGTCTCGTCGTACAGGTAAGGAAATGTGTAGCCCTGAGTCGCGGCCTCGATTTTCATGTTTTCGGGAGAATCGTCGGGATAGGTTTGCGCGTCGTTTGAATTGATCGCAATAATGGCCACACCCTTTGCCTGATATTCTTTTCCCAGTGTCGCCAGTTGTGCGCGGATATGTTTAACAAACGGGCAATGGTTGCAAATAAACATAACCACTGTAGCGACATCCGATCGCAGTTCCTGCAGACTTTTGACTTCGCCCGAAACAGTATCGGTCAAGCTGAATTCGGGCGCGGCCGTGCCCAGGGGAATCATACTTGAAGCAGTTTTTACCATATTTTTAAACGTTGATTTTCAATTATTCGCGGCTATCCAGTTTGTACACTTGGTGAAGCCGAAACTCTCATATATAGTGTCGTAAAATATATAACATATCGATTAAGACACCCAAGTCCGGTAGGGATATAAACACCAAACAAAGCCAGTCTCTGTCCAACTATCACCTGTAGTCAAGTATCTAGGAATTCCATTCAATGAGCGAAAGTTATGTGTTCACTTCAGAGTCGGTATCTGAAGGCCACCCCGACAAGATGTCCGATCAGTTATCCGACGCGGTGCTGGACGCTGCGCTGGCACAAGACCCGGACGCGCGCGTGGCCTGCGAAACCCTGGTAAAAACCGGCATGGTGGTGCTGGCGGGGGAGATCACCACCACGGCACAACTCGAAGTGGAACAACTGGTACGCGATACCGTAAACGAAATCGGCTACGACCATTCCAGCAAAGGATTTGACGGCAATATATGCGCAGTGATCAATGCGATCGGCAAACAATCGCCGGATATCGCGCAGGGCGTCGATCGCGCCAACCCCGAAGACCAGGGTGCGGGCGACCAGGGGCTTATGTTCGGCTATGCCACCAATGAAACCGATGTGCTGATGCCGGCACCGATCACCTATTCGCATCGCCTGGTAAAGAAGCAGTCCGAGGTCAGAAAAAGCGGCCAACTAAAATGGTTACGGCCCGATGCGAAAAGCCAGGTCACGTTTCGGTATGAAGATGGCGCACCCACCGCCATCGACGCAGTGGTTCTTTCCACTCAACACGACCCGGACATTTCGCAAGGCGATCTGCAGGAGGCCGTGATGGAGCACATTATTAAACCTGTACTGCCGCAAAAATGGTTAGGCGCGGACACCAAGTTTCATATCAACCCAACCGGCAAATTCGTCATCGGCGGTCCGGTCGGTGATTGTGGACTCACCGGGCGCAAGATTATCGTCGACACCTACGGCGGTATGGCCCGTCACGGCGGCGGTGCATTTTCCGGCAAAGATCCGTCCAAGGTGGATCGCTCGGCCGCATATGCCGGACGTTATGTGGCAAAAAATATTGTCGCGGCAGGGCTGGCCGATCGTTGCGAGATCCAGGTGTCATACGCCATCGGCGTGGCGGAGCCGACATCGATTTCGATCGATACCTTCGGGACCGGGAAACTGGACGATCGCAAAATCGAGGCATTGGTGCGGGAGGTTTTCGATCTGCGGCCGTACGGCATTTTAAAAATGCTGGACCTGAAACAACCCATTTATAAAATGACCGCCAGTTACGGTCACTTTGGTCGCGAAGAAAAAGAATTTACCTGGGAACAAACCGACAAAATCGACGCCTTACAACAGGCATAACTAATTTATACATTGCGCAGGAGCAGTAAATGAGTATTCAACCCGTAGAAAACACTACGCGCGACTATAAAGTCGCCGATATTTCCTTGTCGGAATGGGGCCGCAAAGAAATCGCCATCGCCGAAACCGAAATGCCGGGCTTAATGGCACTGCGCAAAAAGTACGCCGGACAAACTCCGCTCCAGGGTGCGCGGATTGTGGGTTGTCTGCATATGACCATCCAAACCGCTGTACTGATCGAAACTCTGGTCGAGTTGGGCGCGGAAATTCGCTGGTCTTCGTGCAATATTTTCTCTACCCAGGATCACGCCGCGGCAGCGATCGCCGCTCGCGGTATTCCCGTGTTCGCCTGGAAAGGCGAAACCGAGGAAGAATACGAATGGTGTATCGAGCAAACTATTAAAGGGCCGAACGGCTGGACGCCGAATTTATTGCTGGACGATGGCGGTGACTTGACTAAAGTCATGCATGAAAAATATCCGGATCTGCTTAAAGAAGTTAAAGGCGTATCGGAAGAAACCACCACCGGCGTAAAACGCTTGTACGATATGATGGACAGCGGTGAATTGTTAATCCCGGCTATCAACGTCAACGACTCGGTCACCAAATCCAAGTTCGATAACTTGTATGGCTGTCGTGAATCGCTGGTCGACGGCATCAAACGCGCCACCGACGTAATGATTGCCGGCAAAGTCGCAGTTGTTTGCGGTTACGGTGATGTCGGCAAGGGGTCTGCGCAGTCTTTACGCGGATTGGGCGCAACCGTCTGGATTACTGAAATCGATCCAATTTGTGCATTGCAGGCCGCAATGGAAGGTTATCGCGTGGTGACATTGGACGACGCCTGTTCACAAGCCGATATTTTTGTAACCTCCACCGGCAACTACAATATTATTACGCATGAACATATGCTGGCGATGAAAGACCAGGCTATTGTCTGCAACATCGGTCATTTCGATAACGAAATCGACGTTGCCAGTCTGGAAAACTACCAGTGGGAAGAAATTAAACCGCAAGTAGACCACGTAATTTTCCCGGACGGAAAACGCATCATTCTCCTCGCCAAAGGCCGTCTGGTGAATCTGGGTTGCGCAACCGGTCATCCCAGTTTTGTTATGTCCAACTCGTTTACCAATCAGGTGCTGGCACAATTGGAATTGTGGAATTCATCATCCGACTATGATGTAAAGGTATACACATTACCGAAAAAACTGGACGAAGAAGTGGCCCGTTTGCATCTGGAACAGATTGGCGCGAAGTTGACGACACTTACAAAAGAACAGGCTGATTACATCGGTGTTGCGGTGGAAGGGCCGTATAAACCAGAACACTATAGATATTAGCCGAATATTGTCTTTTTCTGTGATAGCTGCGTTGGCCACGTGCTCACAAAATCGTATGGAACGATTTTGAACTGCCGAAGGCAGGCCCCAAGGGGGGTGAAAACCATGGATGGTTTTCATAACTCCTCATGTATTGCATATACACTGCGGCTCTGCGCGCGCGTTCGCCTTGCTCTAACAGAAAAATTCTAATCTTCGGCAATTCGTACACATATTAAATTTGTTGTACTCGCATACCGGACACACACCGTACAATGCGAATTCCCCGTATTTACACCACTGCTGAGTTGCACTCTTCATCGGAAGTTGCGCTGGACGCCAGTGCCTGCAAACACGCGAAAGAAGTATTGCGACTTAAAACAGGTAATCCGATAATTTTGTTTAACGGCAACGGTTTCGATTACCACGGCGAAATCACCAGCATCGCAAAAAAAAGTATTCGCGTAGCGCTTAATGAGCAAACCGTTGTTGAAAACGAATCCGGCGTCGATATTCATTTGCTGCAACCAGTGTGTCGTAGCGACAAAATGGATTGGTGCCTGCAAAAAGCCACCGAACTGGGTGTGCAGCAAATTACCCCCTTTGTCAGTCAGCGTGTCAATGTGCACATTCCACGTGATCGATTGGCAAAGAAAATGTTGCACTGGAATGCCGTCATCAGCAGCGCCTGCGAACAAAGTGGTCGCGCACGGCTGCCGCGACTGAATTCGCCGCAATCGTTTAATCAGGTAGCGGAAACCAGCGTTACAGCATCGATCAAATTAGTTGCGGCACCGGAAAGTAATGTTAGGTTCTCCACCGCTGCATCCGTTACGGCAACGAACAGCTGCGTTTGTTTGATCGGACCGGAAGGCGGATTGACGACGGAAGAAATGGAGCTGCTTGCAGGCGCCGGGTTCCAATCAATTTCACTGGGCCCCCGAATATTGCGGCTGGAAACAGCCGTGATCGCAACGATCGCGTTAGTGCAATCGAACTGGGGAGACATGCGTTAAAGGCTGTGGTGAATTGCCGTGAACGCAATTCAAGTGGAGAGCTATGCGCTAGATACTTGGCCAGACCGCAGTGAGAGCACGCCAACCGGCGAGCTATGCGTCAAGCGCTTTGGTGAACTGCCGAGTGGGTAAACCAGACCGCACCCTCAAGTGCTTCGAAGTCGGGAATATCCAGCACTCGACTTCCGATCGAGATGGAATGGGCAATCCATTCCTGATTGCTTTCAGTATCCAGAAAATCCAGCGACTGTTCGCTCAAAATCAGGGGTTTCGGAAATCCTCTGCAATGTATCGCGTAATACTGGTTAGCATATTCGGTCTGGCTGGACTTTAGTACGACCACTTTTCGTTTCAGTAATTCTTCACCGGCGGTCGTTGCCTGAATAAGTTTTTCAAAACAAACCAGCGGTATTTTTTCTTCTTTCCAGTAATATTCGCCCAGTCGCCAGCTTGATTCGGAAGCTGCGGCCGGCACGAATAATTCCCTGTTCCAGCTCAGTACATCCGCCACCATCGCTTTTGGAATCAACAGCTCGCGTTGTTGCAAACGCAACAATAACGCACTTACGGAAGTTTCCTGCGGTGCTGAAGCATTCGAGTTCATTTACACGCGCTCGAGTTGCAGCTCTTGGATATGATTGAGCAACTCCGCTTCGTTGTACGGTTTACCCAAATAACGATCTACGCCCACTTCCTGCGCCCGGTCACGATGTTTATCTCCGGTACGCGAAGTAATCATGATAATGGGTACATGCATTAAGCGTTCATCTTTGCGCAATTGACCTGCCAGTTCGTACCCGTCCATGCGTGGCATTTCAATATCCAGCAAAATTAGCTGCGGAACCATCTTTTGCAGTTTCTGCAATGCATCCACGCCGTCTTTTGCCGTAACCACTTTGTAATTGTTCCGCTCCAGAAAACGCGTGGTTACTTTGCGAATCGTAATGGAATCATCTACCACCATCACAGTAGGTTCGGCATCGTGCTCATGCTGCTGCACATCCAGCACTGAGACCGCGTCGGTATAGTTGGTCGCTTGCGTCAGACGCGCGATCCAGGCGATATCGAGTATTAAAGCAACACGCCCATCACCCAAAATAGTGGCACCGGATATTCCCTGCGAACGCACGATTTGCGACGCTAATGGCTTGACTACAATTTCTTTATTCCCCAGCGAGGCTTCCACCTGCAAGGCCAGACGTTGCTCACCCGCACGTACCAATAAAACCGGGAACAATTCGGTTTCGTCTTCCACTGCCCTGCGCGGGCCACTTTGCAATAAAGAACCCAGGTGATACAGCAAGTACTCACGGCCGGCATAGGTATAACCGGGTTGCTCTTGAGAATACAGTTCTTTTAACTCGCCGGCTGATAGTCTGATGACACCTTCGATTCCCGACAGCGTTAATGCATAAATTTCTTTTCCTGCCTGTACCAGCAGCGATTGGCTGACCGCCAGGGTAAACGGCAAGCGCAGCATGAATTTCGCGCCTTTACCCACCGATGACTGAATTTTTAACGATCCGCCGAGACTGCGAATTTCCTTGTCGACCACATCCATGCCGACTCCGCGTCCGGCAATTTGCGTGACTTGATCTGCAGTACTGAATCCGGATTGCAAAATTAACTTGAGTACATCTTCCTTGCTGAGGCGTGCATTCGGCTCGATCAGTCCTTTTTCCACCGCCTTGACTCTGACTTTTTCCGGATCTATGCCGACGCCGTCGTCTTCGATCGCAATAATAATTTCCGAGTTCTCACGCTTGATTTCGATTTTAATCGCACCGGCAGGCAGTTTGCCCTGCTTTTGCCGCTCCTGCGGCAATTCGATACCGTGACCGATACTGTTACGCAGAATATGCTCCAGCGGCGCAATAATTCGATTCAATACACTGCGATCGATTTCACTGTCACCACCCACTATCGTGAGCTCGACTTGTTTTTCCAACTCATCCGAGGTTTGACGGGCAATGCGTTGCAAACGACTTTCGATACTGGAAAACCTGACCATTCGAGTGCGCAGCAAACTATCTTGCAGGTTGGTCGTAACGACATGCTGTTGCACCAGAATGTCTTCCCAGTTCTGCGCATACCCGGAGAACATTTCTTTAATGTTTAATAAATCTTCGACACTTTCCGCCAATGCCCGGGAAAGTTGCTGAATATCCGAGTAGCGATCCAGCTCCAGCGGATCGAAATCCGGACTTTCCTGCTGATCTTCTGCATGTTTGAACAGAATTTGCGCTTCGGTTTCCATTTCCAGCTTGCGCAGTTGATCCTGTAGTCTGCTAACGGTTTGATCGAATTCGTTAATACTAAACGAGTGCGCGTTCATAACCTGTTCTAAGCGCGAATGCAAAATATTCACTTCACCGGCATCGTTAACCAGGCCGTCCAGCACCTCCGCCTGAACACGAATCAACTCGCGTTTTTCGTTTTCACCGGGGCTGGTTGTGACTTCGCTGGCATTAAACGCCTTTAACTCGACTGGCTTGGCAGGTGCTGCTTCCTCGACGAGTTCGTCTACCTCTGCATCGCTGGCTACGACTTCTGGCGGTTGCGCTTCTGTTGATAGGTTTTGCTGTTGCAACTCGACAGGGTCGTCATTCGGTGCCGATTCCTCGACCTGCGGACTCTCTGCTACATCGCCGGGTTGCGTATCCACTGGCAGTGATTCCTGTTCAGGTTCTGCGGCAGGCGGTTCGGCAAGCGGTTGCGGAGAAGCGCCGCTGGCTTTTAGTACTTCATTGACCAACGACTGGTCGAGATAGATATCCTGATTGGCCTGTGCGGCATCGATATTGACATGTGTTATGTCCACGACTCGCTGCAGTACCGAAGAAATGTCGTCGCTGAACTGAATTCTGCGATCGACCAATGCCACCAGCAAAGACTCGGTGACATGGCTGAGTTCTCCGATGGTGGCAAAACCGGCCATGCGTGAACTCCCCTTGAGGGTATGCAATTGCCGACGCAATTCCGATAAGGCATCGGTATCTTCCCGATTGGTTTGCAATCGCTGCAATGCACTTTGACAGGAAGCCAGTACGTCTTCCGCTTCCTCAAAGAATATTTCGCACAGTTCTTCGTCGCGATTGCCATGCACATCGACCATTCCGCTTTGACTCTGCGCAGCAGGATCTACCTTCGCGGATGATTCTTCATTCGCCGGCGCTCGCGTCTCCTGCTCGTGCTGGGCACCGAGCTCGGCGCTAAACTGATCCAGCCTAGCAACCAGATCGGCGTCTATTTCGGAAAATTTACCGGTAAGTTTCAGTTCCTGCATTGCCAGTTCAATTTGCATGACACTGGATTGAATCAACTGTACCTGTTCCTCGTTGAACACCGTTTTCTGTTTGATTGCAAACCCGACGATTTCTTCCAGCGGTGCGCATACTCTGGAAATATTTTCGGCTCCGGCGGTGCGCGCACTGCCACGCAAGGTATGAATGGTGCGTAACAAATCTTCGTCGATGCGAATCTGGTTCGATTTTTCGTACTGCTCTTCTATCGCATCCTTCATGACCGACAGATGCTGGGTTGCCTCGACGGAGAAAATTCCGGTTAATTCTTTCTGTAAATTATCATCGCTATGATCAGACTCGGAATCTGCTTGCTCAACTTTCTCAACCTTCTCAGCCTGCTCGGCAACCGGTTCATTTTTGGTTTCCGGACTCTTGTTTACATCGCTGGCACTCGCTTGTACCTGCTCAATCAATGCGTGCACATCTACATCGATTTCTTCTTCAGGACGCTTGAGTTGGTCGATTAATTTCGGAATGATTTCCAGCGCCTGATTGAGTAGCGCTTGCTTCTCGTGCGCGACGAGATCTTTTTTACTAATTAACTTGTTGCAGAGATTCTCGAAATGCCAGGCGAATTCCCCCAGTAATTGCGCACCGGCAAATCTGCCGCTGCCTTTTAATGTATGGAAACCGCGCCGCATTTCGGTAAAACTTTGCCAGTCTTGCTGGTTCTTTTTCCACTGGTCCCAATGTTGTTTCATATCGAAAATCACTTGCGTGGCTTCTTCAATAAACGTCTCCAGCACATCAGGATCAGAATCTTCTGTTAATACCTGCAACCGCTGCGGTTCCGCCTGCGCTTGTTCTTTGCCCGGTTCGACAGCAGGGGCTTTTTCCTCCGGCTCGACCGGTACTGAAGCGAACACTTCCTCCTGCTCGACCGGACCGGACGCGCTGTCTTCGGGTACGACGAATGCTTCGTCGTTGGTGTTTTCTACAGCGATATCCAGTGGTTTCGCATCGGATTCTTCATCCAGTGAATTGAGATCAGGTAAACGGTCGATATCCTGTTCAATTTCGGTATCGTCTGCTTTTTTGTTGACGTCTGCGCTCTCGACCGCTTCCGACGAGTCTGAATTAAAGTCAAAATCAATCGGCGGCATTCCTTCATTGTCGCTCTCCGGATCTATTCCCAACTGCTCCGGACCGGATATACGCAATAGTGCATGCTTGCTGTAATCCAGAATTTGCTCTGCAAAGGGCACGCGCAATTCGATCTGTTCGAAATAGCATTGCAGGCTCACGACACAATCGGCAAGATCCTGTAATGCATCGGCCCCTTCTTCCACATTGCGTTTAAAACGATCAGAGGAAATATACGAACAAATACCTTCCAGTAGCACGGTAGGTGCTTCCAGATCAATCACATTAATCACGCCGATAATGTCTTCCAGATTCTGAACAGCGTGTTCACATTTATCTTTATCAAATGCAATATGAACGACTTCAGTTAATAATTCTTTAACTTGTTCAATTCGCAATAATGCTTCGGAAACGGCAACATTAAACGCGGCTTTATGTTCGTTTGAACTAAACTCCGATTCAGAATTCGAATCACCATCTGTTTGTTGCTCGTCGTTCGACTGGAAGTTGATTCGATACTCGATAAAGTTATTTATACACGTTTCCACTTCCAGGATGGTTTCGGAAACATCCAGTAAACCCAGCTCGATATCTTCCTGCTTGCCGTTTTCAATGGCTTCCACTTCCTGAATTTGTAAATCAATTTTTTCCCGATACTCGTCAATACCGATCATTGACAGAGTGTCGCCAACTTTTACCAGAACCGATAGCAAACGCGACAAGTACTCCTTGTCTTTATATTCACTGTGAATAAATAACTCGATACAGTCTTTTGCCGAAGCAACATCTTCCAGCAGCGCCTTGGATACAGCGATCAACACTTCCGAGGAAGGCCCGCGAATCTGCTGTCTGAGTTCCTCCAGCTCGCCGCTTTCCGGAATTTGGTCTTTAAGCGCGTACGCCTCCTTGACCTGATTGACGATACGCCCGCGGTCTTCGGCTATTGCAAGGTAATACAGAATATTCTTAACCAGGCTTTCAGTGCTGTCGTCGGCAAAACTTTTTTCACCTTCGTCGATCAACGATTTTATTTTTCGGTCGCTGGCACTGAATATAGAGGCTAAAGTAGCGCTGAACTCTATCCCCTTTATCGCAACTGACTGAGCCAGGGCACTGGTCAACCACCACAGCCGTTGGCCGTTTTCGGTTTTGCACCCCTTTTGCAACATGATGGATAATTTGCAAATTTGCGCCGCTGCCGAGAATACGTCTTTGCCGCTCACACAGCCGAGTAATGCTTTTTGATACTTGGCCCGAATTGCATTCTGCCATCCGCTGTCGTTATCCGATGGCTCAACCGCGATGTCCGGAAGCTCGATATTATCCAGGTTCGGAAAAAACAAAACGTTTTCCGAAAGCAATGCCGCTTCGCGCGATGAACGCAAGTCGTTTAACAAGGGCATCAATACCAGAGGAATATCTTTATTGCCCGCTTCGACGTGTTCAAGATAATCGCTCAAGCGAACAATTCCGCGGGACACGACATCCTGTGCTTCTTCCGGGTTTTTAATCTCGCCGCCGATAATTTTGTCGACGACCAGCGCAGCTTCGGTAGCCAACAGCACACCGCCGTGCACTTGCATGATTTTTAATACACTGGCAATTTTGTGCAGCAATTCCAGGGCATGTTTTAATTCATCGAGATCGGCATTGTCTTCCACATATGCCTGAATCGAACTACGCGCGTCCGTTATCAGCCAGTCGACCTCGGCCTTGGTGACTTTGATTGCGCGTTGTTCCAGTGCTTCTAATACACGCCGCATAAAAGTTCTCTGTCTCTATTCAACTTGATTATTTAAGACGCCATACTTTGTGGTGATGAAGCCGTTTCCTCGATCTCTACCTGCGGCAACTTAAAGCCGGCCACCGACTTCTTAAGATCCTGCGACAACACTGTCAGCTCACTAACAGAACTTGCGGTTTTGGTTGCACTCGTCGATGTTTGCGCAGTGATATCCTGAATTACGTTCATCGTCGCCGTAACATTACTGGAGGCTTGCGACTGTTTGGCCGCAGCG
>JANQOT010000214.1 GCA_028285655.1 Gammaproteobacteria bacterium | reverse complement strand
ATTGCAGGCGGTTATTGCCGCGATTAAAGAGCTTGCCAGCGAAGTCGGCAAACCGCGCTGGGACTGGAGTCCTGCCGAACGTAACGAATCTCTGGTCAGTAAGCTGGCCGAATACGAGCAGCCATTAAGCGGCGCCTATCAAATTTCCGAAAAATTAGCACGCCAGCAGGCGGTCGGAGAGCTGCGCAGCCAGGCGGTAGAGGCGCTTGCAAACGATGAAGACGGGCCTAGCGAAGGCGAAGTAAGCGAGGAATTCGGTCGTTTGGAAAAAGGTCTGGTGCGAGGCAAGATTCTGGCGGGGGAAGCGCGTATTGACGGTCGAGATACCAAAACGGTGCGGCCGATATTTGTCCGCACAGGTGTGCTGCCAAGAACCCATGGATCTGCATTGTTTACTCGCGGTGAAACCCAGGCATTGGTGGTGACGACACTGGGTACCGGCCGGGACGCGCAAATTATTGATGCGATCGAGGGAGAGCGTAAGGAGCCGTTTATGCTGCATTATAATTTTCCTCCGTTTTCGGTGGGCGAAGCCGGCCGTACCGGCTCACCTGGTCGTCGCGAAATCGGGCACGGTAAATTAGCCAAACGCGGCGTACAGGCCGTGATGCCCTCACAGGAAGAGTTTCCCTACGTCATTCGTGTGGTATCCGAGATTACCGAGTCGAACGGATCGAGCTCAATGGCGTCGGTTTGCGGAACCAGCTTGTCGCTGATGGATGCGGGCGTACCGCTAAAAGCACCGGTGGCTGGAATCGCCATGGGCCTGATCAAGGAAGAAGATAAATTTGCCGTACTGACCGATATTCTTGGTGACGAGGATCATTTGGGGGATATGGATTTTAAAGTAGCGGGAACCACCGAAGGTGTGACTGCTTTACAAATGGACATCAAAATCGACGGGATTACCGAAGAGATTATGCAGCAGGCACTGGCGCAGGCGAAGGACGGACGCTTGCATATTTTGGCTAAAATGGAAGAAGTCATAGCCAGTCCGGGCGAGATGTCGGAATACGCGCCGCGCCTGATTGCAATGAAAGTTCATCCTGACAAGATTCGTGACGTCATCGGTAAAGGTGGTGCAGTGATTCGATCCATTACCGAAGAGACCGGTGCCACGGTGGACATTGACGACGAAGGGAATATCAAGATCGCCTCGGTCGACCGTGCCGCGGGCGAGGATGCCAAGAAGCGTATCGAATTGATTACAGCCGACGTCGAAGTGGGAACGACTTATGAAGGAAAAGTGGTGAAAATCATGGACTTCGGCGCGTTTGTTACCATTTTGCCTGGTCGCGACGGGCTAGTACATATTTCCCAAATTTCACACGAACGTGTCGAAAATGTTTCTGATGAGCTGTCCGAAGGGGATGTGGTCACAGTGAAAGTGCTTGAGGTCGATAAACAGGGCCGTATTCGCCTTAGTATGAAAGCAGTCGAGAACTAGCGTTACACCGGCAGTCGTGAGCATACAAGATCCTAACGACTGGAAAGATAAATTATCGCCCGAACAGTTTGCCGTATGCTGGCAAAAAGGCACTGAGCCGCCGTTTAGCGGTGAATATGTGAGTAACAAGCAAGCCGGTCGTTACGTTTGCGTTTGTTGCAACTCCGAACTATTTATTTCCGATACGAAATTTGATTCCGGTACCGGCTGGCCAAGTTTCTGGGAAGCCGCCTCTCCAAACGCCGTTCGCACAAATGTTGATCACAGCCACGGCATGACACGGACTGAAGTCTGCTGCAATCAATGCGGATCTCATCTCGGTCATGTTTTCGATGACGGTCCGGACCCGACCGGCAAAAGATTTTGCATAAATTCACTGTCTCTGGATTTTATCCCGGATTAAAAATGGCCTGGTTTTCGTGTGAATTAATCACGCTAAATCTTTGTTTAATCGAGTCCGCTGACAGTTCTGAATTCATCTGATTCATGCATAAATAATAACCATGGAGACGCGCTCTGGAGTGTGGTTTTACTGATTTTGGGTGCTATAATTGGAGCATTATTCTAACCTGGGTTATGGAGTAAAGGATTACTGCGCATTGGATGTCGAGTTCCATAACCAGTATAAAAATCTAGATTGATCACCAAGAATTTCTTGTGTGACGGGAGGTACCGATGAAGAAGTTTTTAATCAATATCCGATATTT
This sequence comes from Gammaproteobacteria bacterium, assembly GCA_028285655.1. Taxonomy (GTDB): domain Bacteria; phylum Pseudomonadota; class Gammaproteobacteria; order UBA4575; family UBA4575; genus JANQOT01. Next base: position 57 of record JANQOT010000214.1, on the reverse strand, counting down.
TCTGGCGCCGCTGATGATACTGGCGGCCATGTTTGGCGTGCTGGCGGGGGGTCCGTG
>JANQOT010000200.1 GCA_028285655.1 Gammaproteobacteria bacterium | reverse complement strand
TGCATCGTCCCTGATGCAACTCTCATTCGTGCATCCATGCACTCACTATTGGCCGAAAGCGGTCATTGATGCAAGTGATGGTTTAAATGTAGATGCATCATCCCTGATGCAGCTTTCTCTCGCACATTGACTGGCCGGACAACGACCATTTTTGTGATGCATTACGCACAAAATAACGTAAACGACTCGCTACATTGAACCAGTTCACACGAAAAACCTTAACTAAAACTAGCTCGAGTCGTTAACCTTGTTGTGCTAATACCTAAAAGGTGCAAGTTAATGAAATTTATAACGCCTAAAAACAGTGATATGTTTACTGATCAAAATTGCTGGTTGAATACGACTTTTAATTTGCTTTCGGGGTCGTTGATTGTGCTAGTGCTATGTTTGGTATTTGCATGAATTACTTTTCATGTTTTAACGTTAAGTAACCGCATTATTACTTTTTCATCGCGGTTATGGCAGGAACTGCCTTGATAATTTTAGAAATAATAAAATATCAAACAGGCCGATAGTAATACTGCTACCCATATGACCATGTTGCCAACCGATGCGCCGCGGGCGATGGAGCTCTTGGGGCCATGCGCGGTATATATAAACGCGGTGATTCTTTTTGCAGTAATTTGTTTTAGTTCCTGCAGTTCCGATAATTTACTACCGTAGTAGGCGGCTAATGCACGAACTGCATAATTGACAGGCTTGCGATAAAACCAGTCAAAGTCCAGATTTACCGACTTCAATTCGGGCGGGTACCAGCCATTTCGATACAACACGGTAAATGCCAATATGGCAAAGAAAAATAATTGAAGTTGCGTAATAACGTGATCAAAAGTATAGGGGTGGAATTCCATCGAGTACGGAAGCCATTGATAGAGCACGCTAGGGTAAACGCCAAGCAAAATACAGAGTGCCGCCGCTACACCCATGGCTATTAGCATATTCAAGGGCGCTTCTTTGCAGGTAAAGCCCTGGTCATGGGCAAAGAAACTAAAAAACGGTACTTTAATCCCCGAGTGATGCAAAACACCGGCCGACGCAAATAACAATACCAGCCAGACTATCCAGTGACCTTCTTCGGCTACGGCAAATAAAATAATTCCTTTGGAAATAAATCCGCTGAGTAACGGAAACGCGGAAATCGACATTGCACCGATGATGCAAAAGACTGTGGTCCACGGCATGGATTTATACAATCCGCCCAGTTCCGAAGCCTTTACCGTGCCCACGCGGTGTAACACTGCTCCCATACTCATAAACAACAGTGCTTTATATAAAATATGCGCAAAGGCATGCGCCGCGGTTCCATTTAACGCCAGCGTCGTGCCGACGCCGATGCCCACTACCATAAATCCTAGCTGATTGTTCAGGCTGTACGACAGCACTTTGCGCAAGTCGTTTTCAATTACGGCATAAAAGATCGGAAATGCCGTCATAATCGCGCCGATCCATATTAACGATTCGGTACCGGCGTACCCGCGCGCCAGACAATACACCGCCAGCTTGGTGGTAAACGCTGAAAGTGCGACTGTTCCCACGGCACTGGCCTGCGGATAGGCATCCTGCAACCAGTTGTGCAGTAGCGGAAACGCGCACTTGATGCCAAATGCCAGAAAGATCAGCATCCCTGACAAGGTACCGATATCCATAGCTGTAAATGCCAGCGACTGGGTATTGTGGTAATGCAGAATACTGCCCAGTAGCAACAACAGGCCGGACGTGATGTGTACGAACAAATAGCGCATACCGGCCGATTTGGAACGGTCCGCGTTACCCATCCAGATAATAATGGTCGAAGAAATTGCGCTAATTTCCCAAAAGATGAACAGGGTTAACAAGTCGCCGGCAAGTACGGCGCCGATGGCGGATCCGGCATATACAGGGATGGCGGCGTGCTCCGTGCGATCCCGGCTATGCAGGGAATACAGAGCGGTAATGATCGCCGCGATAATGAATATTAATGTAAAGATCCAGCTCAGGCCGTCAATCAACAAAGGCGCCAGCTCGTAGCCAAATACATTGAGCGAAATAGCGAACTCTCTTGGAAACTGCAGAAACCCAAGCAACGCAATAACAGGGAAAGTCAATGTAACGACTTTACCAAGCGTTTTAGGCAAAAACAGCAGAATGATTCCGCCCAGTATAAGAATAATGCCGGGATGCATGAAAATATTAGTCATAATAATCTTCATCCCGTTTTATATATTTACGAAACCAAACAGCAACAAAAACAATTGCCAGACAGGAAATAAAACCGTACACCGCATAGAAGCCGAACCATTCTTCAAACGCGAAATGGCCGTGTTTGTGATAAAACACATCTACCAATATTAACCCTGCGCATAGCGCGTAAAGCGAGTAGACAATCAGCTTGATTACTTTTTCGTTATAAAACATCGTGAATTAGCTTAAAAATTCGTAAATCACCGGCATAAAGAAAAACATTACAAAGCATAAAACTGCTGTGACGCACAGGGGCATCACTACCGCAAATGGTGCCTCGTTAATTTTTGTATTGCCGTCATCAGGTTTCAGTAAAAATCCATTGGTTGCAATCGGTACCAGGTAAATAATATTCAATACCGTGCTTATTAAAAACGCGACCGCAATAATCAATTGATCGGCACTGACGGCGCCGTCGATTAAAAACCATTTGCTCCAGCTGCCGACCAGCGGCGGCAGGCCGATTATGCTCACAGCGGCAATAGTATACGCGGTAAAAGTAAACGGCATGGTGCGACCAAGACCATTTAATTCACTCACCAGTGTTTTTTTGGTCGCCGTGTAAATAGCGCCGGCGCAAAAGAACAAGGTAATTTTGCCGACTGCGTGAGTTGCCAAATGCATGGAAGAGCCGATAATGCTGGTCGTCGTGGCCAGTGCGGCACCCAACACGATATACGCAAGCTGGCTAATAGTAGAGTACGCTAAACGCGCTTTAAAATTGTCCTGTTGAATTGCAACCAGTGATGCCAGCAGCATTGTTGCGGTGGCGACCCATACAATTGGAATGTTGGCGTCGCTTGTCTGCAACAAATCAATACCGAATACATACACGGTAACTTTCAACACACAAAATACACCGGCCTTGACTACCGCCACTGCGTGTAATAGCGCGCTGACCGGAGTCGGTGCCACCATCGCCGACGGTAACCAGCGGTGAAACGGCATTAACGCCGCCTTGCCTATTCCAAATGCGTACAAGGCAAACAGCAGCACTAATAACTCATTGGAAAGCTTATCTTCCAGAATGCCGCCCGGCGTAAAGTCAAGTGTTCCGGTCGCCGACCAGGTCCATAGAATAGCAATCAGCAAAAAGCCGATCGAGGTGCTGAGCAGAATTCCCAAGTACACGCGAGCGCCGGCCTTGGCGGTGTCGGTGCCCTTGTGCGCGACTAATGGGTAAGTACTTAATGTCAGTACTTCATAAAATATAAAGAGGGTAAGTAAATTGGCGGCGTAAGCAATGCCCATTACCGCGAGCATTGCGATGCAAAAACATATATAAAACCTCGCCAGATGTTTTTCCTTATTGGCATTCATGTAGCCAATGGCGTAAATAGTAGTAACCAGCCACAATCCCGACGCAACACAAGCATACAGAATACCCAACGGTTCCAGGTGAAATGCGAACGGAACCGAATCGATAAACTCAAATAATGTAATTGTCTGATGAAATACGGCGTCACCGAGCTTCACGATTGATACGGTGACACCGAGTAAACACAATGCTGTACCGACGAATACGATCTCGATGATTCGTTTTTGACTTTTAAAGATATAAATAAGCACTGCACCCACTAGCGGTACAAGCATGCTGGCCCAAATACTTTGATTTAGATCCATCATTGCAATAAAGCCTCGGCGGCGGCGGTTGCCATCGTGACTGGAAAGCGTGTGTCAATACCAAAATACACAGTGGACAAAATCATAATCCAGGTGCAAGCCAGTAGCAGGGGCGGTGCCTCCTTTACGTATGCGCAGTCGGCATGGGGCTCTCGAAAATACAGTTGTTCCACCACACGCCAGACATACACTACCGCCAGCAGGGACGTAAACACGATAATAATCGCCAGCCACCACCAGTCTTTTTCCAGAGTGGCTAACACCAGATACCATTTACTGATAAAGCCGGAGGTTAAAGGAATGCCGATTAATGCCAGACCGCCGATGACAAAAGCCGCCGACGTCCATGGCATGGTTCTGCCGGCGCCCGCCAGGTCTGCGTAGCGGGTGGATTTCATGCGCGTGAGCATGCACGCCATACACATGAACAAGCCACCTTTTATAAAGGCGTGGTTGAATAAATGAATAATACTGGCAATTAAACCGGCTTTGGAAGCCAACGAAAGTCCCAGTGTCATATAACCGATTTGCCCTAAACTGGAATACGCCAGCAGACGTTTGACCCCGGGTTGAAAGATTGCAGTAAAAGAGCTGATGACAACTGCAATAATCGACAGTGGCAGCAGAATTAATCCTAGGTTCAGCAAGTCAAAAGAAAATTCAAAACCGAAAATGGTATAAAACACCCGGTACATTAAGTACAGTGCGACTTTGGTCGCAGTGGCGGCCAGAAAAGTACTGACGACCGAGGGTGCGTACGCATAAGCATTCGGCAGCCAGTGGTGCAGAGGAAATAAGGCCAGTTTTAAACTTATTCCGACAGTGAAAAATGCAAAAGCGGCGTGCACGCTGCGAAAACCACCAATTGCATGCATGCGTTCCCGCAAGTCCAGCATATTCAGTGTGCCGGTCTGGCTGTAAAGCAATCCGATACCGATCAGAATAAAAGTAGCGCCAATAGTGCCCATGATCAGATATTCATAGGATGCGGTAAGAGCTTTGCGGTTATCTCCCATGGCGATTAACGCATACGAAGACAAGGAGCTGATTTCCAGAAATACAAATACATTAAACGCATCGCCGGTGGCGACAATACCCAGCAGGCCGGTAAAGCAAAGTAGAAATGCCGTATAAAACAGCGCGTGTTTATGTGGAGCAATATCGGTTTCAACCAGACAACGCGATGCAAGCAAAGCAATCGAAGCCACTGCGCTGACAATGACCAGAACAAAAGCACCGACTATATCGATGTAGTATTGAATTCCCCATGGTGCCGGCCAGCTACCGAATTCATAGCTGAGTGGACCGTACTGGTAAACTTGTAATAGCAAAACAATTGCTATCGCAAAACAAATCCATGCTATTGCAGTCGCAAATAACCAGGGCAGCTTGGTTTTCGGTAACAGGCTGCACAACGGCGCAGCAATCAAGGGAATGACTACCTGTAAAACAGGATAATGTGCACCGATCACTCTTCTTCCAATTCCAGTTTTTCTATTTCTTGTTCGTCTATGGACTTAAAGCGTTGGTTTATATTCACGACCAGCGCCAGACCGACTGCGGTGGTAGCAATGCTAACGACAATTGCCGTTAGAATTAATACATGTGGTAAGGGATTTGAAAATACTCTATAGCCTTCTTCGAGAATAGGTGCGGTTCCACCGTCCACTTTCCCCATCGAAATAAAAAATATAAATACCGATGTTTGAAAAATATTAACGCCAATAAGTTTTTTAAATAAATTAGTGTGGTCAATAACAATATACAGGCCTGCCAGCATCAGCAATATACTTACCCAGTAGGCATAAAGATCAAAAAATATCGACATCACTACTTTTTAAATTTTGCGAACGCGTAAAAGATGGAAATCATGACCGTAGCGACAGTTATCCCCACTCCCAGTTCTATAAAGAAAATTCCCCAATGCTGGCCATGGGTTGGATCATGCGCCAAAACATTGTAGTCGAGAAAATTTCCACCCAGAAAAATACCCAATACACCAATGCCGGCATAAAGTAACAGGCCGATTGCGGCCAGCGTTTTTGCAAGTGTTAACGATATAACTTTTTCGGCTTTTTTTATTCCATGCAAAAGTGCATACAAGATGACGCCACTGGCAAAAATTACTCCGGCCTGAAATCCACCGCCCGGACCGTAGTCGCCGTGAAACTGCACGTATAAAGCAAATAATAAAATCGCCGGAATCAGCAAATGACTGGTTTCGCGCAGTATCGGGTTTTTTCTCATGGTTTATCCTTGCGCGAACCGCGGTTCACACCCAGTAGCAGCAAAACAGCAACCAATGCGGTAAACACGACCGTAACTTCGCCTAAAGTGTCAAAGCCGCGATAACTCGCGAGTACCGATGTCACAATATTCGGTATTCCGATTTCTTCGGCGCTTTGTTCGATATAGCGTGGTGCAACGTGGTTATGAATCGGTGCGGCCGGATCGCCGAACACGGGCATGTCGGAAATCGAATACACCAGCGCGGCGCCGGTGGTTAATACTGCAATAATTGCGACATTATGATTTTTGCGTTCCAGAGCATAATGTTGCCCGGTTACTGCGAAGGCGCTTAGAAACAATACCGTTGAAATGCCGGCACCAACCGCGGCTTCGGTAAACGCCACATCCACTGCATCCAGCGCCACAAATAAGGTCGCGGATACCAGGCTATAAATACCACCCAGCATAATAACCGACAAAATATTACGCATGACAATAATCGCGATCGCGGTAATCGCAAGCATGCTGAGAAAAAATATGGCGGTTAAGTGTTCGATGAGTTTTCCTTGCCGGTAATCAAACTTGCATCTTCATGTAAAGCAGTGCTGGTTAATGCATGAATTGCGGTGGGGCCCGTCAACAGCAGGAAGATTAAAATCAAAATCAGTTTAACCGTGACCAGGCTAAACCCTCCTTGCAACATTAGACCTGTAAGAATAAGTATTGCGCCCAAGCTATCAATCAAGCTGGCTGCATGCACCCTTGTGATAAAGCTGGGCATTCTGAACAAACCCAGTGCGCCAATTAAACAAAAAGCCGCACCACTAACGAGCAATATGGCACTTAGCCAATTTACGGCTATCGACAATTAGGGTTCCTCCTCGCGGTGACCGAGATCCCCGAAGCGGGAAAGTTTAAGAATAGCTACCGTACCGATAAAATTTATTAGCGAATAAACCAGAGCAATATCCATGAAGTCTGGCCGGTGCATGTAAAAACCCAGTAACGCAATTACCAGCACAGTTGCAGTGCCAAAAGTATTAATTGCAAGTATACGGTCATATAACGATGGACCTAACCAGGCGCGCAAAAACACCATGATCATCACTATTGTAATGGCGGCGAGCGTAGCGGTAATCATGTCAGTGACTTTTCCAACTTACTTACCTGTTTATCGATATCGCCATCGATTATTCCCTGTGCAGAAATATCTGTCAGCGCATGAATAAAAATTTCCTGATCACTGATATCTACACTGATTGTAGCGGGTGTGAGGGTAATACTGTTGGCGTGTACGGCCAATGCAGCGCTGGTTTTTTGACTGGGTTTTTTTGTGAGAGTTTGCGGTTGTATCGGTAGTTGCGGGTGCAATATACACCGTGCTACATGAATATTAGATTTAATAATTTCTTTTAGCAGCCACGGCAGATACATCGGTAGTCGCAGATTAATTTTTAATCGATGATGTCCCTTACTGTAAATTTTTAACTGAATTGCCAGAACGGTTACCAAAAGACAGGAAAGTACACCGAGCACCAGCAGGTTTGTCTTAAAGTAGCCGGAAAGTAAGAGCCAAACTAGAAATAAGCTAGTGAAACTAAAAAGAAATGTTTTCAATGTTAGTCGTAAATAAGCGTTTTACGAATATTAACATAAGCCAAGCAATGGGTTTTAGAATTATTTTGCGTGTAATTTCTTGAAACAGTCTTCTAAACCCGATTTAAGTGTCGGAAATTGCAATTTTACCGTTAATAAGGACTGCATTTTGTCAATGCTAAGACGTCGGGACTCGTTCACGAAGGAAAACATTCCAGGTGAAAGTTTTTCCCGGGCCTCGGACATAGGGACACATTGCGGTCGGGGTAAACCGAACAGATCGGCAATCTGATAAAAATAATCAGTCATGGAAGACGGGTGGCCGTCAGCGACATTAAAAATTTCATTTTTGACCTTGGTGTGCATGGCGACATAACAGGTATGAGCCAGGTCCTCGATATGAATGCGGTTGCTAAACGGGGCTTCCTCCGGACATACAACCCTGATTTCTTTTAGCCGGTTATAGGGCAAGCGTTCGCTGCCGTAAATTCCGCCGACTCGCAAAATAATGTATTCACACTGGAATTGTCGACAAAATTCAACCAGCTTCTGCTCCGCATCAAGGCGCCGTTTGGCACGGGACGTAATAGGCGCCGGTGTTCTGGATTCGTCCACCCAGGCACCGCCGCAATCGCCGTATACACCGGAAGTGCTGACATATACCACGCGTCTGGGCGGGCGAGCCTGACAATTATTTAAAAAGCGTTCGATTCGATGGTCCTGGTTATCTTCCTGTCCCGGAGGTGCGAAGTAATACAGGTCGCGACCGGCGCAATCTATGGGTTCCTCGGTCGGCTCGTCTAGATCGTGTTTTTTCGGCGTTACGCCCGCGTTTGCAAGACGCTCCAAATTTGCACGAGACCTGACTACGCCGGTCGGAATCGAATGGTGTTGATCGACCAGAATTCGGCTTAAGGTTCGCCCCAGATACCCGCAACCGACAATAATGGGATTTAACTTCTGAACAGGCTCCACATCTCTAAAAAGTGCGTTTGGTTTTTATCGCCTGATCGCGTGTTGCAATATGCAAACCTTTCTTGGCGCATTTTTGCGCTTCGGTGGGTTCATCCAAAAACTCATGCAAATCTGCGAGTTCCGCGTAGGTTTCTGCCAGCGGTTTGCGGCTCAAGCTTGATTCCAGATAACTCTTCGCTTTGCCCCAAAGTTTTTCATGCTTGTAAAGTCGCCCCAGTGTGAGCAACAACCCGGCGCTTTCCTTGTGCTTAGACAGCCATGATTCCGCCTGTTTAATTCGTTTTTCGACATTATCCAGTGCCAGTACACCGTATTCGCGAATTAACTGTTCGTCCCAATGATCTTTAAACTGGGTTGTTATTATCTGTTCCGCCAGCTTGTCCTGCCGATTTTTACTTAGCGCATGCACATACTTTCGTAACAACGGAGTATTCGTCTGAATATGCCCGGAATAGGTTTTCCATAAATCCGCCAGTCGTTCCGCTTGCGCATTTTCATCATAGTAATCGATTGTCCAGTCCAGACTGGCTAATACGGTCTGTTTTATTCGCTTGGTTTTGCCGGCATGTAAATGCAGCTTTGGCAATACTCTCTCGACGCCTTCGATGTTTTTAGTTTCTATATAGGCCCGAGCCAGAGAATTCAAATTGTATATATTCTCTTCGCTTTGATCGCGTAGCAAGGAAAGTGCGCGATCCGGATTATTGTCCTCCAGTGCAAATTCAGCTTCAAAAGAATTTGCCAGCGTGTCGCCATTTTCAAGATTACGCAACTTCGCCAGATGTTTTTCACGCGCTTGCAGGTTGCCGGCATTATTTGCAAAACGTGCCGCCAAAATTTGTTGAGCACGTTTGATCGGACTGTTTTTAACATTGGTGGCACAATTGCGCATGGCAGATTCCCAGTTAAACTGGCTGGCGTCCAAAATGGAAGACTCGATTCCCTGCATAATTTCCAGTTCTTTTTTGTGTTGTCGTTTGCTATGCAAGTGTCCGGGTAAACGAAAAATATAGCCAAGCAGTCGAAATAAAATATACAAGGCAATAAATAAAGCAATAACTGCAAAATAAAATTTAACCAGGGGAATTTCTACCGTTGTGTCGCCATAGGAAAAAACGGCAAAACCTGGTTCGCGCAAAACCACTAAAGCGAAGACGGTGATAATTAATGCAAGCAGTAATAAAAATAATATTCGCTTGATCATTGCTGTTCCTTAAAGTCGGCCATGTATCTGGTTAGTAAAATTGAAGGTTCTGAAATATCCGGCAGTTCAGGTAACAGGTCGTTTTCCTCCAGCGATTTTATTTCTGTGATAAGAGAATCTTTATTTATAAACTCATCATTATTTTCCAGCCAGGCCAGCGCAGCATTCAGTTGTTGGTGAAAAGAAAGATTATCACGTGTGCTGACCGCATATTTTGCACCTAGCAGTTTTTGTCGCAGGAAATCGTAAGCACGTTTTTTTTCCTGTTCTTCTATAAAAATGGCGATTTTTTGTTGGCCATGCGTAACACGAACCGATTCGTTTAACGTCGCTTTGGCCCGTCGAATAGTGTCCTGCATAAAATCGGTGATAGTTTGCCAAAGCTTTTTGGCGTCCATTACCAGTGCTTCTTGCTTGGAAAGTGTTTTGGCCGGGGGTTGTTCTACCGATTCCGCCTGTGCAGCATTGCTGGCTTGTTTTAATAAACCGGTCCGTAGCTGGGCGATTGTGTTATCGAGTTGTAACTGAATGCCGACATAATCCGGATGCGGGTATTGCTTTAAAACCTGGGTCTGTTGTGCAATCGACTCTCGCACCGGAATCAGTCGCACGTCATTGATTTCTTTTAAGCGATCATCCGCCGCCTTCAGGCCCAGTAGCGCTCCCTGAAAATCGCGGTCCAGCAACAGGCGGTGTTGCGCCATGCGCAGTACATGTTCAACTTCTTTAAGCATCCAGCCGGTTTGACTGCGTGTGACAATATCGCTGGTTGTTTGAACGCTTTTGGAAATTTGTTCCTGATTAGCATCCAATTGATTTAATTGTTCGGTAATTGTTTCGATTTCTTCGCTGGTTTGTTCGAATTGTTTATTAAAAGTGCGTTTGTACTTTTGAAGACGCGGATTTTCATCCAGCGTGCTTAGCGCGTGTTCCAGCGCCTTGCGTTCGGTTTGAGCGGCGTCCAGGTCCTGTTTTAATTGCTGCCAGAAATAATATCCTGCACCGATACCTCCGATTGCCAGCACGAAAGTGAGAAATACAAAAAATCCGAGGAGTGCGCCACTCGATTTGGATTTATTCTTATTAGCCGGCGGCTTGTTATTGCTTGGCGGATTGGTGTTATTAGGTTCCGTTGCGCCCTTGTTGCTCATTATGATTCTCCGTTCTATTTTCCCATTCTTTCAGGGCAGTCAGCATGGCCTCATCGGACGGGTTGGCCGCTATTATAGGCAATTTTTCAAAGCCGAGAGATTTTACTTTTGCCGCGATACGCGCATGCCCGGTTATGGTCTGGCTATGCAACACACTGCTGTGTTGCAGCGTAGGGATTATCTTTAGCATATTTTCCACACTCTCGCTGCTGGAAAACAAAATGACGTCCGGAGCTGGTTGCAAGGCCCCCAGGTCGACTTTCGCGGGGATTTGTCTTTGGTAGACATCTATGGAATGCACGGCGGCACCACGAGCGCGTAAGGTGTCGCTCAATTTTGTTCGACCACCTGCGCCCTTAACGATTAATACATTTTTATGCTGCAAGTTGTTCATAGCGGCTAAACTTAGCAGGCTTTCGCTGTCGAAGCCCTGATCGGGGGCAATAACCTGGGTAACGCCAAACGCATGCAATGCCTGTGCAGTGGCCTGGCCGATAGCGGCAAACGGTTTATTAAGAGTAATTGCTTGGCGTAAGTAAGGTACGTGAGCAAACGCAAATTGCACCGCGTTGCTGCTGACAAAGATGAACAGGTCGATATGGTCCAGTTCGACCGGAAGTACTGCCAGTGCATCGGTACAATCAACCGCAGTGACTTCAATACAGGGAAATACTATCGGGCGTGCGCCTAAATCATTCAGTTGTTGTACCAGAGGGCTGGTTTGCCCAATCGGACGTGTCACCATGACGGTTGTTCCGCGCAGGCTGGACTGGAAGGCGGAACCGACCATTGTGTTATTCAGGAAGCAGCCTCGCGAAGAGAGGCAACCAGCTCCAGTGCTCCGTTTGCAGAAAGCTGTTCAATTACCTGAGTGCAAACTTTGGAAGCTTCGCCGACCGGACCGCGTTGCTCTGCCCGTAATATCTGTTTGCCGGAAGGGTGGCCGACCAGGGCGCGCAGCTCCAGAGTGTTGTCCGCCTGGGTGGCATGTGCAGCAATTGGAAGATGACAGCTGGCCGACAAAGCGGTACTGATCTGCCGTTCCGACTGCACGCACACCGCGGTAGCCTGATCGTGCAGGCAGGTCAGTACTTCACGTGTACCGGAATCGTCGTCACGGCATTCGATGCCGATCGCACCCTGGCCAATCGCGGGTAAACTTCGATCAATATCGATATAGCTGCGAATTCGATCGACAAATCCGAGGCGTTTCAGTCCGGCGCTGGCCAGAATGATCGCGTCGTACTGGCC